>CAYZPF010000028.1:0-21749 GCA_964479995.1 uncultured Muribaculaceae bacterium
TAATTCTCGAAGCAAAATAGTCAAATAATCACCTGATAAACAGTCAACCTTTGACAGTTCAGCTAATTTGTCCCTTTTTTTGAGTAATTGAATCAATTCTTTAACGTTTTTAAGCCCAACACTCTTAAAATATGCAAATCGTTCATCTAATCTGTCTTTAAGTATCATTCTGCTCGGTGGCAAATATGCTGATTCTAACTTTTCCCGATAATCATCAACAGATATTTTTTCTAAGTCAATATAGTATCCCATATTTCAATCTTTATTTAGTGATTGTCAATGTACCCTTTGGCTCCGTTACACTTGCTGCCAACGTCAATCTGTCTAATAACCTTTGTTTATAATCAATTTACTATAATAATACTCAGCTAAATTAGCAAATATATTTGATTTAATGATAGGTGTTTTCAGGATAGATATTTTTGTATGATAATCCTGGATTCGGTAAAGGAGACCTATTGAAGCGAAAAGGGGTGTTAATGGGGCTAAAAAAGAAGATAGATACCTGCAATCATCAATACAAAAATCCAAACAACCAAAGCGGAATTTCATTGCGGAAACCGATTGTCAAACCGTCAAGGGCGAGATAAGCATTGTTTAAATCTTTAATTTGTTTTGTGGTTTTGTTTTTACCGCCAATTTCAAAATGATACTTTCCATCAATGCAAAAATCTGTCCGTTCTGTATATGTAACTTCATGATTTTGTTGTAGTTGATTAAAGAAAAAGGTTTCACGTAAATTGCCGATTTCAGGGTTTTCTGCCGAAAGAGCATAATTGTAATTGGTGTTTTGCAGGTAAATCTTTTCAGGTTTAACCATTTGCCGCATTCCTGTCGCTTTCTGTTTGAGCAGCAAAACGCTGTGTGATTTTTCAAGAAGCTGTAGATAATTCATTAAACTTGTTCGGGTTACATCAACCATCTGGCTTAATTGCGAAATGTTAGGCGTAAAAGGCACCATTTCAGAGAGTATGTAGAATAACTTTTTAATTCGGCTAATTGAGTAAAAATCAATGCTTTCTACATTCGGCAAATCGCTTTCCATTACCGTATTGAATGTTTGTAAGACACGTTCGCCGTAACCTGCAATATCTTCCTGATAATAAGGGTAATATCCGTATTGAAGATATTTCTGGAAAGCGGGCAAGGGGGTAATTTCCCTATTCAGTTTTTGTGCAATAGAAACGTGATTTTCACGAATATCTTCGAGTGAAAACGGAACTTGTGTTTTTTGGAGTAATCCTTCGAAAATCAAAAATTCACGGAACGACAAGCCAAATAACTGAAAATGTCTCACACGCCGGCTCAAATCGGTATCTGCCTTGAAAATCTGTAACATTGACGAGCCGGTAAAAACCATTTTCAATTTAGGGAAATCGTCGTAAATATTTTTGATTTCCTGCGCCCAGGCAGGATATTTATGTACTTCGTCAAGGTATAATTCCCGTCCTCCAAGCGAATAAAAGTCGTCTGCAAGTGAATACAAGTTGTTATTAGTGAAATAAATATTGTCTAAACTCACAAACAGAACATCTTCGGGATTATTGCCGTATTGCTCTTTTATATGTTGCAGTAGCAATGTGGTTTTTCCTGTTCCTCGTGCGCCTGTAATTGCTGTTAAACGATTGTTCCAATCTATTTGACTTTTCAGATAGCGTTCAAAACGCATATCTGTTTCTTTTAATTTGCGATAAAACGCTGAAAATAACTGTTTCACATCTCTGATTTTTGCAAAGATATAAAATGTATTTTATAAAATACAAAATTTCATCATTTTTGTATTCTACAAAATGCAAAAAACTTGAAGTTTTATAATTCTTTTCATTAGTGTCGATTTGAATTTTTATTTTAGCTAAAATTAAATTCTTTAGCTATGAATACCGGTAAATATGTTTTTTTTAATTAGTTGAGTTCTTACCAAAGCGGATTTTGATGGCATTGTAGAGAGACACAACGGTAACAAATATGTGAAACATATTAATATTTGAAGTGTAAGGTAAAGTTATCTTTTTTATATATCCTTTCCAATAATCAACATTCTCCTAATTTTTCCCCATAGATTTCTGACACAATTGCCTTTCCCCTTTAAGGCCATTTACAAAGGTTTTAACGCTTCTTATAATTTTCTCACAATACCTTTCTCGCTAGATGATTCACCAAATTATCAGCTTGTATCTTATCTATGACCCTCATAACAATATTGTGAATCTCTCTGTTTTCTGAGAAGTCTGCAGGGCAGACAAAATTTACCCGTCCTTCGCTAATTAATTTTTCTGCGGATTTTTTCTTAGTCCTATCTTTTGGGGTATAAACGGCAATAGAAAAACCTCCATTTTGTTTAACTAATTTCATACATGGTATATCAGTTGCTCCATCTCCAAAATATATCATCTGTTTAAAAGGAACAGGCCTCTCGCTATCCGGTTTAAAATCATTTATTTTCTTATTGTCCTTTATAGATTCAATCCCCTTATTTATCATAAAAAGAAACTGAGTCTTAGCTGTGAAATCAACAGCAACTGCAGGCCATTCTGCAACATCGTCGCTAGAATAATAAAATGAACAGGCATAAATTCTTTTAAAGTGCTTTGCGATAGGTGTCCCCTCAATTATCTCCTTCAATCCGGATGAATTAATATAATGCTCAATTTTCACCCCCTTTTTCTTGCCATACTCATTAATGAGATCAAACCATTCAGTAACTCCATTAAACAGTTCCACTTCTTTTCCATACTTTCTAAATGATTCTCGTTTAAGAGAGATCCTTTTATGTTTTCCCTCCTCAATCATTAATCTCATATAGCACAAAATTTCACTAGCATCTTGCGACTCTGTCATTTCACGGCTTTTTCGCCAAAACTCTTCGGAAGATAACCCGGTCGATGGTATAAACCCATACTCCTGCATGTTGCCGGGAGATAGAGTTCCGTCAAAATCATAAATTAAAGCTATTGTAGGTCTCTTTATTTTTGACATATGTTATATATTTTAGTAATCTTTCTATTTATTGTATAGGCTTCTCTTTCAATAAAAACACTTTCCACTGATAAGTTTCTAAGGTAATTCAATTAATTTTAGTTACAAAACAATTGCTTACAAATAAAAGTTTTCATACATTTGCCCGGTCAATTTTAATAAATGAGCATAAAAACCAACATAAGCAGTAGTGATTGCGGGCGAACCCCGGCAGCTGCTCTTTTTATGTTCTCATTTGTTTCCAACCAGATGATGATGCGAATGCATCGCAAGATGCATTGTTAATTCTACGGGGTCCTATGCGGATCCTTTGGGCGTAAGCTCATAAAGCATTCGGGATTCTTCCCGTGTCAATCAAAAATCAACAATTAAAATTATCATCTGAAATGACAAATAATCATTTTGAAACATTACAGGTACATGCCGGTAGAGTAATCTCTTCCAACGGTCCATGTGCAACCCCCATTGTTCAAACGTCGGCTTTCCATTTCGACGATTCGAATCAGGCATCAAACCTTTTCTCTCTTAAAGAATTTGGCAATATTTACACTCGTCTCTCAAATCCCACAACCGATGTGTTGGAGCAGCGGATTGCAGCTCTGGAGGGGGGAACGGCGGCGGTAGCAACCTCGTCAGGCCAGGCGGCTCAGTTTCTGGCAATTCAAAATATTGCAGGAGAGGGCGACAACATTATCAGCTCTGCATCTCTTTATGGCGGAACCTTTAACCAGTTCAAGATAAGTTTTGCAAGGCTTGGGATAGAGTGCAGATTTGCTCCAATAAACAATCCGGCTGCTTTTGAAGAGCTAATCGACAGCCGTACTAAGGCCATATACATAGAGACAATCAGCAACTCCAACTTCTATATTCCCGATTTTGAGGCTTTCGGCAAAATAAGTAAGAGGTACGGCATCCCCCTCATCGTGGATAATACCTTTGGTGCAAGCGGATATCTTTGCCGTCCAATTGACCATGGAGCGGCAATAGTTACCCACTCGGCTACCAAATGGATTGGAGGACATGGAAATTCTTTGGGCGGAATTGTGGTGGACAGTGGTAAATTTAATTGGGATAGCGGCAGATTCCCACTATTTACAGCTCCCTCAGAATCCTACCGCGGAGTGAGCTTTTGGGAGAGTTTCGGTAAGGATTCTCCTACCGGCAATATAGCCTTTGCCATAAAGGCGCGCACAGAGGGACTTCGCGACTGGGGATGCTGCCTAAGTCCTTTTAACGCCTTCTTAATTCTCACCGGTACTGAAACCCTCTCACTAAGAACAGAACGGGCAGTAAATAACGCCTTAGAATTAGCACAATGGCTAAAGGCTCACTCAAAAATTGAGCATGTCAACTACCTGGGTCTTAGCGACAATCCCAATCACAAGAGAGCACAAAAATATCTACGCAACGGATTTGGAAGCGTCCTCTCCTTTGACATCAAAGGTAACCGCGAACAAGCATCTGCACTCCTATCAAAACTGCAACTCATAAGTCACTTGGTAAATGTGGGCGACAATAAAACCGTCATCAGCCACTTTGCCTCTACCACCCATTCACAAATGAGTTCAACAGAGCTAAAAGCAGCCGGCATTAACGAGAACACTCTACGAATCTCACTTGGCATCGAGCATATAGAGGATATCAAAAGAGACCTGAGTAATGCCCTAAAACTCTTGTAAGCCAAAGCTCTGAAAAATTATGAAGCAAGAGAAATTCATATACAACAATAGATTCATAACAGAGAGCGGCGAGAGTATCGAACCGCTTGAAATATGCTATCACCATACGGACAACTATACGCCGGGGAAGAGAGTCATCTGGATCTGCCACGCTCTTACTGCCAACTCTAATCCGCTTGAGTGGTGGGAGGGGCTGGTGGGTCCCGGAAAACTCTTTGATACAGAGAAATTCTACATCATCTGCGCTAATGTACTTGGTTCCTGTTACGGCAGCAGTGGTCCCGCCTCATACAATAAAGAGGGTAAGAGATATCTGCTCGGTTTTCCGCAAGTTACGGTAAGAGACAGTGTGAGGGCTCACAACCTGTTGAGGGAGGCTCTTGGAATTGAAAAAATAGATCTCATTACCGGAGGATCCATAGGCGGATTCCAGGCCTTAGAATGGGCTGTTACCTACCCGGACATTATCAAGGGGCTGGTTCTGATAGCCTGTAGCGCTCGAGTCTCTCCGTGGGCTACCGCTTTTAATGAGTCTCAAAGAATGGCACTGCTAGCCGACTCCACATTTCTCGGTTTTGCCAAGGATAATAACATCTCCGGCGGTAAAAAGGGGCTTGAAGCGGCACGCTCAATTGCTCTTCTCTCCTACCGTTCATACGAAGGGTATGGAATCACCCAAAAGGAGTCTCACGAAGATTCACTCTTTGCAAAAAAGGCGTGCAGCTATCAGCAGTATCAGGGCGAGAAGCTCTCAAACCGTTTTGATGCTTACTCTTACTACACCCTCACAAAGTCAATTGACAGCCACAATGTGGGGCGCAACAGAGGCGGTGTGGAGAAGGCTCTCTCACAAATAGAGGCCAAGACACTTGTAATAGGGATTGACAGCGATGTTCTCTTCCCTATTGAAGAGCAACGCTTTATGGCAAAGAATATAGAGGGAGCCTCTTTTGTACAGATAGAGTCGCTCTTCGGCCACGACGGATTCCTCTTGGAGTATCCCAAAACGGCCAACGCCATCCAAAACACATTTCCGGAACTATTCAATTCAAAATCAATAAAATCAAATAATAAAGTTTATGCAGGTTCTTAAATTCGGCGGGAGTTCAGTGTCAAACGCCAACAACATATCAAAGGTCATCTCAATCATATCCAATGCGGTAAAGAGAGACAAAACAATAGTCGTAACATCGGCAATTGCGGGGTGTACCGATAATCTTATCAAGGCAGCAACCCTTGCATCAGACAGAGATATTCGCTATAAAGAGATAGTCTCTGAGCTTCAAACCCGCCACTTCGAAATAATCAGACAGATCATCCCCGAGGATAACAGAGGAGTAATCGAAAAGAGATGCAACTCACTCTTTGACTCTTTAAATGGACTTCTGGAAGGAATCAGGCTCACCGGCGAACTCACTCAGGGCTCTTGCGACCTGGCTGCCGGCTACGGAGAGCTACTCTCAACCTCCATTATATCCGAAAAACTTATCTCACTGGGAATAAACAATATATGGACAGATTCAAGAGAGCTGGTAAAAACCATCCGACACAACAATCAAGAGATAGTAGATATCGAAGCAACCTATTCCAAGATAGGCAAATTCCTCAATGCCAACGGTGCTAAACTCTGGATTATCCCCGGATTCATTGCAAGTAATCACAGAGGACGTACAACTACTTTAGGCAGAGGAGGATCGGACTACACTGCTTCACTCTTTGCAGCAGCTTCGGGAGCCCGTGTTCTGGAGCTCTGGACAGATGTAAATGGAATGCTCACCGCCGACCCGCTCATTGCCCCCGGAGCCAAAACCATAGGACATATCTCTTATAAAGAGGCGCTGGAACTCTCCCATTTTGGAGCAAAAGTGGTCTATCCCCCCGCTATCCAGCCGGCAGTAAACAGCAACATCCCCATCATCATCAAAAACACATTTAATCCGCAAGGCCCATCCACCACTATCGAAAACCGCCCCCCTCACAGCAGCGGGAAGGTACGCGGAATCTCGTGCGGGAACAAGATAGCCCTCCTTTCGCTCGAAGGGAGCGGAATGGTAGGAATACCAGGATATTCAGCCCGTCTCTTCACTGCTCTCGCCAACGCAAAGATTAACATCATACTCATCACACAAGCCTCCTCACTCCACACAATGTGTGTAGCCATTGAGGAGCCGGCTGCGGATACGGCAGGAGAGGTTGCCGATGAGACTTTTGCCTACGAAAGATCAATCGGCAGGGTAGAGCCGGCCAGGGTTGAAAAAGGCTACTCGATTATTTCGCTGGTTGGAGATGATATGCAGAGCCAAGCCGGTACAAGTGGAAAGATGTTTGACGCATTGGGCAGGGCGGGAATCAACATACGTGCAATAGCCCAAGGTTCATCGGAGCGAAACATATCTGCAATTGTAAACGCAAAGGATTCGGATGATGCGGTAAGGGTGGTGCATGAGGAGTTCTTTGGTGAAAAACGCGAAAGGGTCAACCTCTTCATTGCCGGATTTGGAAATGTAGGTAAATCGCTTGTGAGGCTCATTGATGAGACCTGTGCCAACATTGCAGGGGAGTGGGGAAAAGAGATTGTATTGGTTGGAATCTGCAACAGTAAAAGGTGCGTGATAGATAAAGAGGGTATTGATTTTTCAAAGGTTGAAGAGCTGCTTGCAGGTGGTGAAGCTACCAATATTGCAGGATTTGTGCGGGAGATTACTGCACTCTCTCTTGGGAATTCCATTTTTGCCGACTGTACCGCCGACAGCGGTGTTGCCCTGCAGTACTCCGATATTCTGGAGGGCGGAATCTCCGTGGTTACCTGTAACAAAATAGCGCTCTCCTCATCTATTGAGTATTGGGATCAACTCAAGAAGACAGCGTTGGACAACAGGGTTTCATTGCTTTACGAAACTTCGGCAGGTGCAGCTTTGCCCGTAATTGAGACCATCTCAAGGCTCAAGGTGAGCGGCGAGAAGATAATTTCAGTAGAGGCAATTCTCTCAGGTACTTTAAACTATCTCTTTAGTAATTATGACGGTACCAAGAGCTTTGCAACCCTTGTAAAAGAGGCTAAAGAGGGTGGATACAGCGAGCCAGACCCAAGAATTGACCTCTCCGGCACAGATGTGCTTCGTAAATGCACCATTATCGCCAGAGAGTGCACTTTCCGCGCCGAACAAAGCGACGTAGAGCTGGAGTTGCCTGTGGACAAATCTATACTAACAGGAACCCTCGAGGAGTTTTACCAGAAAGTAGAGGAAGCCGAACCTCATTTTGCTGCAAGATACAGAGCCGCTGCAGAAAAAGGCGAGAGACTGAGATACGTAGCCACTATTGAAAAAGAGAAATACAGAGTAGGACTTAAATCTCTACCTATAAGCCACCCCTTCTATAACATTACAGGAACCAACAACTCTGTAATGATAACCACTTCCAACTACCCCACAGGGATTGTAATTTCAGGGGCCGGAGCCGGGGCCCGTGTCACGGCCGGCGGAGTCCTCAATGATATCCTCAAAGTAGGCATCTAACTAAAAATTTGACATTTTTTTGTAATTTTGCCCGGTCCAAAGATTCAGACTTAATCTACTTAAGTCTCTCTTGCCGGCAAATAATAATTAACACACTAACCATGAAAATTGCAGTAGTAGGGGCCACCGGATTGGTTGGCACCAAGATGATGGAGATTCTGGAAGAGAGAGACTTCCCCGTAACAGAGTTAATTCCCGTTGCCTCAGCCAAGTCGGCAGGCAAAAAGGTAAAGTTCGGCGGTAAGGAGTGGACGGTAAGAACAGCAGAGGAGGCAATTACAATGAAACCGCAGATAGCTCTATTTTCGGCAGGCGGTATAACGTCACAGGAATGGGCTCCAAAATTTGCAGATGCAGGCTGCAGGGTAATAGATAATTCTTCTCACTGGCGGATGGATCCTTCGGTGAAACTTATTGTCCCCGAAATAAACGGCCACACCCTCACAAAAGACGACATGATAATCGCCAACCCCAACTGCTCCACTATCCAGATGGTAGTCGCTCTTAATATCCTCCATAAAGAGCTTAAAATAAAGAAGATTGTAGTCTCCACTTACCAATCGGTAACCGGCAGCGGCATCAAAGGCATCAGACAACTTGAAAATGAGCGCCACGCCTGGGCAGATAACAGTGTCCTAAAAGAGTCTAAAGACCATGCAATATTGCCCGGCAACGCCTATCCTCATCCCATAGATATGAATCTCATTCCGCAAATCGATCTCTTCACCGGAAATGGCTACACAAAAGAGGAGATGAAGATGGTGAACGAGACACGCAAAATTTTTGACGATTACACAATTGCTGTGACTCCAACCGCGGTAAGAGTTCCCGTTGAAGGTGGACATTCGGAGTCAATCTACGTAGAGTTCGAAAAAAAGTTTGAAATTGAGGATATTGTTGCTATATTACACAAAAGTCCCGGAGTTATTCTAATAGAGCTGAATGACAACCCCTCCTACCCTATGCCTGTTAACGCTTATGGCAAAAATGAAATTTTTGTGGGCAGATTGAGACGGGATCTCCATTGTAAAAAAGCTGTAAACATGTGGGTTGTTGCAGATAATCTTAGAAAAGGCGCGGCAACCAATGCTGTGCAGATTGCGGAGCTCTTCGTTTAAGAGAAGAAAAAATATAACTTTGCAACAAATTCCTTTATCCATGAATACTTATACAGAAAAAGAGGTAATTACACTTGAGTGGAATGAACATATCCGTAAAAGACCGGGAATGTATATCGGCAAGCTTGGCGATGGTTCTTCTCCCGACGACGGTATTTATGTGCTGCTCAAGGAGGTAATGGATAACTCTATCGATGAGTATGCAATGGGATATGGGAAAAATATAAACATTACAATTGATAACAGAGAGGTAACAATTCGTGACTACGGCAGGGGTATTCCTCTTGCTTCCCTTGTAGATGTGGCGAGCAGAATGAATACCGGAGCCAAGTATGACAGTAAAGCCTTTAAGAAATCGGTCGGATTAAATGGAGTCGGTATTAAAGCCGTTAATGCTCTCTCGGTCGCTTTCTATATACAGTCCTTCAGAGATGGAGAGAGCCACTATGCCAAGTTTAGTAGAGGTGAACTTATTGAAGACAAGCGGATTGAGACAAAGGAAAAGTGCGGTACTGTTGTTACTTTTACTGCAGATGACGAACTATTTGGGGATTATGTTTTTAACACAGAGTTTGTGGAGAGCATGCTGCGGAACTATTCCTACCTCAATACCGGGTTACAGATAAAGCTTAACGGCAAGGAGTTTATTTCAAAGAACGGATTGCTCGATTTGCTCAACGAGTCGCTGGTTAAGGAGCCGCTCTACCCCCCGATTCATCTTATTGGCGATGATATAGAGATTGCGCTTACTCACGGAAATGAGTACGGCGAGGGCATCTCCTCATTTGTAAATGGACAGAATACAACCCAGGGAGGGACCCATCTTGCTGCGTTTAGAGAGGCTGTAGCCAGATCTATCAAAGATTTCTTCAAAAGAGACTTTGACCCCGGCGATGTTCGTCAAGGAATGATTGCTGCCGTGAGTATTAAAGTTCAGGAGCCCATTTTCGAATCACAAACCAAAACCAAATTAGGTTCAAAAGAGATAGCTCCAGGCGGAGTAACTATCCGCAACTTTATCGGAGATTTCATTAAGGAGCATCTGGATAACTACCTCCACCGTCATCCCGATGCGGCCGATGCAATGCTTCGCAAAATACAGGAGTCCGAGAAAGAGAGAAAAGCCATCTCCGGCATACAAAAACTTGCGCGTGAAAGAGCAAAAAAAGCAAGTCTTCACAACAAAAAATTGCGCGATTGCCGTGTACACTATAACGAGAAACATGAGAGAGCAGAGGAGAGTACACTTTTCATCACCGAGGGGGATTCTGCCAGTGGTTCAATAACCAAAAGTCGTGATGTAGTTACCCAAGCAGTCTTTTCTCTCAAGGGTAAACCACTCAACACTTTTGGATTAACAAAAAAGATCATCTACGAAAACGAAGAGTTTAACCTCCTACAGGCAGCACTTAACATCGAGGAAGATTTGGAGAACCTGCGCTACAACAGTGTAGTGATAGCTACCGATGCCGACGTGGACGGAATGCACATCCGCCTGTTGCTGCTAACCTTCTTCCTTCAATACTTCCCCGACCTTATCCGTCAGGGACACCTACACATCCTCCAAACACCGCTCTTCCGTGTACGAAACAAGAAGGAGACAATCTACTGCTACTCCAACACAGAGCGCGACAAAGCTCTTAAAAAACTTGGAACAACATCTGAAATCACCCGATTCAAAGGACTGGGCGAAATCTCACCCGAAGAGTTCAAATACTTTATTGGCGATAACATCCGGTTAGAAAAAGTTCGCCTGGGGAACGATGATGATATTTTCGAACTTCTCGAATTCTACATGGGCAAAAATACCCCCGACCGCCAGGAATTTATCCGTGCCAATCTTCGCCCCGACATTGTCCTTGAAGGCGCTTAAAGACCTGTAGCTACTCGCAGCTCTGTATGAGAGCGGCTATTTCGCTCCGATAGGACTACTCTTTCGTCACAAACAGCTGCATTCGCTTAACATACTGCATAGGAGTTACTCCTTCCCGCTCTTTGAATATCCTCACAAAATTCCTTTTAGTTCCAAAGCCCGAAGCAACAGCAACATCTTCTAAATCAAAATCGAACCCACTTCTTCCCAATCTTTTATCGTACAACTTCTGTGAAATCAACTCCTTGGCATAAGCAATTTTTATAGAATTTACATATCCGGAAAAGTTATCCCCACTACAATACTTAATTGCCCGCGACAGATAGGTCCTGTTAGTACCAATCTCTCTGGCAAGAAACTCCAAACTGAAATCCTCCTGTAATAAATAGCTGCGATTGCTTAACACCCTGTCTAAACGCACCATTATCTCCCTATACCTTTGCCCTATTGAATCACCCCCCGTTTTCTCCTCTCCAATTGTCTTCACCTCTCCAACTGCTTTCTCCTCTCCAACCGGCTTAATATCCCCCTCCCCGCATTGGCTCCACATTTCCCCGCCATCTGCCCGCACGTTGCGTACATGCTTACTGTCAACCCACTCCTCCCCGTGTATTCTTAAATTTTTACTGCCATTAAAGAGCTGTCTGCATGCATCCGCAATAATCCTACTGATATGACTAATAAAGTTTTTCCCGTGATAGTTAGCAGTAATTCTTCCAGCATAACTCACAATTGAGCCTGTCACTTTGCCAATTAGCTTATAAAATCCTTTGCAATGCCCCATCGTGACGAATTCTTTGCTCCTTGCACCATTCGGCAGGCGAGTTTCCCACATAATACCTAAAAGCAATACAAAATGTTGCCATTGAACCAAAACCTGCCATATCACAAATTTGATGAACAGAAAGATTAGTATTCGACTTATAAAGCCGCTTTGCCTCTTCAACCCTGTAATAGTTCACAAATTGATTGAAATTACTGTTAAACTGCTCATTAATAACCCGTGAAAGATATGTTTTATTAGAATAGAGATAAAGTGATACCTCATGAATAGTAAGATCAGCCTTGAGGTATGGCTTTTCTTTTTCAAAATAGCTAAGCAGCCTCTCTTTTAAATCCTCAATCTTCCTGCTTTCAATAATGTTTCTACCTTTATTTTCCGAGGTATTATCTCCAAAATTCCGTCCATTTGAATTGTAAATCAAACCTGTACCGGCAGCGACATTTGGTCTGGCATTCAGATCAATATTTTGTCCAACGTTTACACCAAAATTATCACATGGATTTACACCTGAATATGCTCCATTTTTCTTATCTGTTTCTGCTCGCGAATATATCTCTGTATTTAAACTAAATCCATATCTGTTTCTATAAGAATTCCTTAACACCAAAATAAAAAGTGTAAGATTAAGTATTGTCAATACTACCTTTGCACCTTCAACCATCAACATATGAGATCGATCTAATTCTATGAATAACAATCCTGTACTAAGCAGCAAGAGCGCTACAGCAATAATGAGCATCAATTTTGCTGAAACATGTTTCATTTTCCAATTTTGCAAATAGTAAACCGTTGCCGGTAAAGCAAACAAAAGAAGCATCGCCAAATCTGACATCCTCAAAATCCACCCACCATTCCCACCTGAATTGTGTACAAGTACTCCTCTTAACAGTAAAAAGAGGGTTATCACCGGAAAACTCACTAAAAACGGATTCAAACTCTCCCTACATAAATCCGGTATTCCCCTTTTTTGAATTACATAAACCGAAAAACAAAACGAGGCTAAATAGATAACCATAAACATGGAATTTACACATGAAAATAGATCAGCAAAAAAGAATAATTTAATCATAGTTTAAAAAGTTGGTTGAGCCAAATGTATGCAAATTCACAATTATAACCAAGCACAAACAACTACATATTAACTATTTATCTTATTTTTATCTGTTTTTTCTAAATTTAAAATCAGAAAAAAATCTGAAAACATTAGTAAATACAGCATCAGTAGCGATAATGACGTAACACATTAAGAAGTTGTATCCAATAGATAAATTTGTATAAAATTTACTTTTTTGGCAAATAAATTTACATAAAACTACTTCATCTAACAAATAAGTTTACAAAGCAAACCTGGCTCTGATAGAGCTTTGTTAAATAACAAAAAGGCCCTCCCAAAAGAAATCATTTTTTTGAGAGGGTCTCTTACAGATTAGTTTTCAATCCAAATTGATTTGCTATTCGTCGAGGAGTTCTTTTAATTTTTCGTTTAGTTTCTCTCTCCTAAGTTTTGTCGCAACTATCTCTCCTTCACTGTTAACAAGATAATTATCGGGTATTCCTGTCACACCATAAAGAGCCACCACAGGACTATTATGAGCCCTTAAATCTCCAACATCAATCCAAGTTATTCCATCATCTTCAGAGGCTTTTGCCCACTTTTCTTTCTCATGGTCTAATGAAAAGGAGACAATCTCAAACCCTTTTAGACTGTACTTAGCATACGCCTCTTTTAGAAAGGGGATTTCTGCTCTGCAAGGGCTGCACCAAGAGGCCCAAAATTCTATCAAAACATAGCGATTCACTTTTAAAACGTCGGCCAGATTAAATGAAATTCCAACTAGGTTGTTAGTTGAGAAATCTCCTACTCTCTTATTACTCTCCAATCTTTCGAGAGTACTTTTCACACACATTCTCTTCTCGACAGCGTGTTTTAAAATCATTATCTTCCTCACTGGCCTAACTCTCTTTCCAGCTCCTCTAACTGCTCATCTTTTACCTTTACAACACAGCCGGAGTGGCCAATAGCTAAGAGACGTGCGAAGGGGTTCGGGTGGTTTAATCTGATATTGTCCTAAAGTTTCCCACATAGGTAGCTGATAAGTTGCCGCTCTGTTGAAGTTTTCCATGTAGGCCGCCGACAAACTTTAGCGCTCTGCCATAGTTTTTTAAAACAACCTGATTACCTGACGATTAACTCTAAAAAATTAAAAAATCCAAACGCTTTAAAAAGCTAAAACGCTGATAACCAAAGGGTGTGAAAAAACTCTGCCAGAGTTAGGGTTGGCAGCTATGTGCGGGGAATAACCTCATTGGACAAGGAATAATTTTCTATTCAAAAAATCCTAAAAGTGATATAAACGCCTATTAATATGAATATTAAATACGTGGGAAACTTTAGTATTGTCATATATTGAGTAGTAATGCTCTCTTGCAGCATTGTTTAGCTCATGATACATCTCTTCCGCTCAAGGCTTCCCTCTGCTGGGAATGGCTTATTGCTAAAGCTTCCATAAAGTTCCTTTAAAGCGTCAAATTTTTCCAGGTAGAGCGAATCGTTATATTGAACATTTACAATAATCTCATTATACTTTCCGCCGGTTACTGTAGAACCCCTTGAAAGTTTTTGGTTACGTTTAATGAAAATCTTCCCCTTTTCGGCAATTATCCCGGTTTTGTATTGTGTTTTCTCATCGGCAGCTACAATGAAGAGTCCTCCATTTGATGGATGATCAATCTCACCAGAGAGTAGAAATCTTCCCTCTGAAATGGTGCTTTCGGAAATATATATTACTCCTGCTACACTAGTATCTTTAATCCAACTATAGGTTTTTCTACCATCAAATAGCTTCCAACCCTCTACGAGAAATTGGAAGCTATTTTTCTCAGAACAGACCACCATAACTACTAATAAAAGTGGCCCTAAACTATTTTTAATTATTTGCTTTATATTGCAAATCAGTTATTATCATTTTTTTGGGTCCCAAACACCCTCAAATTCAGTTAGCCCCCAGTGAGGATTGTATCTTATCGTCTCGTTTGGATACGGTAAAGTAAAAGCCATCTTATCTGTTAGATCTATAGAGTAGGTTTTACCATCCAATGTATGGCTAACAGAGGTCTTTGACCATGGCTTACCTGTGTCATAGACATAGCGTTTTAAATCAATGGTTCTAAAAAAAGAATGTGAGCATTGTTCACGTCTACGCTCAGTTAGGATCTCTTCCAGTAACTTATCTTTATTATTCACCAAAGTTGCTCCGTCGGGATGATCGGTACTTTGCCCATTACTTTTATCAAAACGGAAACTTCGTAGAGTATTTAGATCTGCAAGCGCTTGAGGAAGCTGACTTAATCTTGCATAAGCTTCGGCTCTCATCAATAATAGTTCCGGATAAGAGATGCCTGTATTACCTAACATTTTGTGGTTTCTGTAGTTATATAGCCTTAGTCCATCATCATTATTACCACTTTTGTATCCGTGATTCGTAAGAACAAACATTTTATATCTAAGATCGTTTTCCCGGTCAAAAATTGCCAACCAATCTTCAGAGGGATAAACTCCCCATGAATTAGAGGACCTTTTATAATGTGCGAACTCTCTGCTCAAGGGTTCATTAAAAGGCTCTAACAGATTGGGCTCGTACTCCAATGAAAGGATAACTTCATGGTCTGTACCGTCAGATGGAGGCGTTCCAATATATTTATACTTAAAATCATTCAAATCATAGATATACTGATCAGGAGAACTGCCGGCTGCTTTTAATGAAGCATCCGCAGAAGTAAGCATATTTTGCCAATCACGCTTGAACATATAATAATGAGCATATATTCCATGTATAGCTGACTTATTAACTCTTATCGGACTTGCTACAATTTCAGGTATATCAACCAAAGCCTCATCAAGATCTTTTTTTACAAGATCAAACATCTCCTCGGTCGTACTCAAATCCGGATTTACCACTGGAGGAGAGGGATCTATACGATATGGCAAAACCCTGGCAGAGTTATCTCCGGATGGATCCCACATTGGGCCCCACACTACTGTGGCAATCAGATACATATATGCTCTTCCTGCTTTAGCCTGAGCAACTACAGATTTTGCATATTCGGTATTATTCACCTCTTTACCGAGATTCGCTATGCCATCTATAACAGTATTATAAATAGCCATCGGCTCATATAGTCCCCATGACCAAAAATAGTGAACTGAAGAGGTAGGATCAAAAAAGGGCTTATAAAAGATATATGAGGCATACCTATCTAAATTAGTGACTATATAATAATAATCTCTTTCATTGGGAGTAATCTCAATATTGTCCCCCAAATAGGCGTATGAACTCATACTACCATTGTCCATAAAAAAGTAATTGTATTTGTTTGCGTTTAGCAAATTATCAATTTGATTTACCTCAGTCGGAATTAACTTGCCGGTTGGTTTAACATCTAAGAAACCTTCGCACGATGCAAATAACAGCGTCAAGATTAGTGCTAAAAAAAACTGTCTGTATTTCATAATTAAATAATATTTCAGTTATAGTTAAAATGTTATTTGTAAACCTATTGTAACCTCTCTAGGTAAAGGAAGGGTTGAGTACGCTTGATCGGTATATGATGTGATACTACCGGTAGAATGGTGAATAAAAGTCTCAGGGTCAATATCAGTATCTTTGTGTTTTATTGTGAAAAGATTTCGCCCCTGAATATAGGTTTTTACCATATTAAGACCGATTTTATTAACAACCATCCTAGGTATATTATAGGTCAATGTCAAGTCTCTAAGCTTTGCAAAACTGGCATTACCCACATGGATATCCATAAACGGAGAGTACGCATAGTCGGCATTTGATACAGATAAAGCCGGATATATTGCCCAGGCTTCATCTCCGGGTTGTCTCCAACGTTCCGCCACATGACGATTCTGAAAGTTTTGACTCTGAAAAGCATCTTTCCTATATATATGCCCTAATTTAGCTATAAACATAAATGAGAGCTCCCAATCTCCATATGTAAACCTATTGGTTAATGCAAGATCAAATTTAGGAGTTACTGATCCAAGACAATATACATCTTCAGGCTTCTGTGCTAGAGTCGCAAGTATTCTATCACCTTGCGAGTCATACACCATCGCAGTACCTGTATTATTAAGTGGAGCCCATTTATAACCCCAGATAGTATTTGCAGGGTATCCTTCAACCTGAATTGCTCCTCGTATAGTATAGCTACTAGAATATGGACGATTTACATTGTATTCTAAAATTCGACTCCGATTATATGCGAAATTATGAGTAAGCCGCCAGCTAAAATTTCTATTCGAAATTATCGTAGTACCCAACACGACCTCTATACCTTGATTGCTTATTTTTCCTACATTTTTCATTAATGAAGTAAATCCTGTCGTTACATCGACTGCATCACTTGCTAGAACATCTGTACTATATTTATCATATAGGTCCAAACTGAGATCCAATCTGTTATTAAAGAGAGACAAGTCAACACCTATGTTAGTACTTCTTGTCTTCTCCCATCTGAGTTGATCATTTGGAGGTGAACTTATCGAGTAGCTTATACCTTTTGCTCCACTATTATAATCTCCCACAGCCAAAATAAGGAATGGTCCTTGATTAAGAGCGATATTACCGTTAATACCGTATGATCCGCGTATATGTAATCTGTTCATCCACGGCGCGTCAAAGAAACCCTCTTCAGATAGCTTCCATGTTCCTCCTGCAGACCAAAGAGGCCTGTAACGATATTTCGGATCTGTTCCAAAGAAGTTTGTAAGGTCAAGTCTGATACTTCCTGTAATTAAATATTTACCATCATACTCATAAGAGCCATTTCCATACCACGAGACAAATCGATTATCTCCATAAGTATAACTACCTTGATTTAAAGGGATTCTCCTTCCAATGAGCATATCATTGGCATAGACGGTACTATTGTAATCCAATATGTTCATTGGAACAAATGATCCTGCAACTTCATTATAGCCAACTCGAGTTCCTAAGTTTGCATTATCACGTATACTTTGCGAAATATCCATTCCGACAAGCGCATTTAGCCAGTGTTTAGCTTCTCCCTTTGAGTTTTTAAAATTACGATTAAAATTAATCTGAGTTCTAAATGTCCAGCTTTGATTTATATTTCTAGTTTCATCCAACACATCTCCATCAGGAAGATAGTGATTAACAGGATTTTTTTTCGATTTCGAATCGTTGTATGCCTCTCTGAAAGCAAGGCTATTAATAGTTCTTATTCTTTGATATTTATAACTGCCTCTTTGCCAATTGCCTCCGATTTCTGCATTGAGTCCTTTCATTATGTCAATTGTAAATTTACCTGTTAATCTTGTCTGAAAATCAACAGTGTTCACCCTATCCTCATTCACTTCGTCAAGAAAATAGTAATCAACCCTCTTCATCCCCTTATAGCCTTTGTAGATCTCTTTTTTGTAATTACTAAAACCAAAAAGAGGTAGTGCTTTCCCATTCTCATCAGCAATTAGAGTATAAGGGGTAAAATATGTAGATGTACTAAAATTGAATAATGTGGGTGACCCCAAAGCACTTTGACCGCTTGAGTAAGAAGGATTAGGATTGATTGATGGGGTGCTAAAGGTGGAATAAGCCACATTAACTGAAGTCTCAAAGGTTACACGCTTACCAAAATGCCACTGATCCTTAAGGTCAAAAGTCAATCTATCATTACCTGTATTGATAAAATCCTGACGTGAATTTAGGTAATTTAGCGCAACATTATAGGAGTGACTATCTGCACCACCATTGACATTTATATTGTGCTGGTTAATCAGTTGGTTTCTATAAAGATATTTCTGAACCTGTTCTAAGAAGTTATTTTTACGCAACTCAGCTATTCTTGTTTCAGCTTGAGCTTGAGTAATTTGCCCAAGGTCTGCCTGTTTCAACAGGTTAGAAACCTCAGAAATAATAGATGGATAGGTCAAGATATTTAGACTGGCAGCAGAGGGGTTAAGGTTATACCTATCAATCTCCGCATCGATATAATCACTGGCGCTTGCTTTATGAAGATTAGCCAAATTGGGCTTTTGAGCAATTCCAAAAGTTCCTTTATATGTAAATTTAGCTTCCCCTTTTTTACCTCTTTTAGTTGTGATAACAATAACACCGTTGGCAGCTCTAGATCCATAAATAGAGGCAGAGACAGCATCTTTAAGAACGGTAATATTCTCAATATTATCAGTATTTAAATTCTCAAGAGTACCATCACGAAAATTATAGAAGGAATCGGCCAAAGAGGGGTCTAGAGGAAAACCGTCAACAACAATAAGTGGTTCTTTAGAAGCATTTAAGGTTGACACCCCACGAATTGTCACCTTATTGTTGTGGTCTATTGCCATACCAGCCACTTGTCCCTCCAATACAGAAGTTAAGTTGGGCTGTAGTTTGGTCTCAAGAGCTGTTGAACTAACAGTGGCAAAAGAGCCGGTTGCTCGGTTCTTTGGAAGTGAAGTGTAGCCGGTAACCACAATTTCACTTAGAGTTACAATATCAGGCTCCATAAAAACAGAAATAATTGTTCTCGATTTAACTTCGACCTCTTGAGTTGTCATTCCCACATAAGAGAAAATTAAAATTGCATCTCTTGGCGCCATTATAGTATACTGACCATCAATATCTGTTTGTGTAATCACATTTGTACCTTTGACTGCCACAACAACTCCAATTAATGGCTCATTTGTAACATTATCCGTCACAACACCTTTAATTTGGATTCTATTATCTTGAGCGGTAGAGCTGACTTGATTAGGAGCCTGAATTATAGTCCCCTGTTCAATAGCTCTATTTCTAAGAGCTATCTGCTTTCCACTAATGGAGTAGATAATTCCACTTTTCTCAAATATTTTATCCAACACCTTTGAAATTGGGTCTGATACTTCCCCTACAAAGGTGATGTCTATCTTTTTGTCCACCTCTGCCAAAACATTAGAATAGACAAAATTATACCCCGTTTGCTTCGATACCTCATCAAGAATTGTTCGGATAGGGATCTCCTTAAAAGAGAGTTCTACTTTTTGAGCCCACAAACCGCTCGAAAAAGACAAACTAATAGTTAAAACTACCAGAAATCTGGTAAAATAAGTCAAAAATTTCTTCATACTTTTTATATAGTGGTTGGTTAACATTAATATATAACAGTAGTAAGAAGAAACCCTAAATAAATTTTTAAAAATTTTGCAAGAGTATAAGAAAACTACCGTTTACTAATATAAATGGTTTTACCATCTATTCTATAGTTAACATAAGACGTTAAGCGAAGGAGATCCATTATTTGGACTATTGACTCGGTATTAAACCTCGCTGTGAATTTTGAATCTAAAATTTCTTCATCTTCAATAATAAAGTCCACTCCATGCCATCTATTCAATATTTTAATTACCTCAGCCATTGGGGTATCATGAAAAATAATTTTACCTTCTTTCCAGGCTGAATAGTTTTCAGGCTCTTTGGAACGAAAGATTGTGCTTTCAAGAGCATTATTTATGGTGATAGTCTGATTCGGTTTTATCGATTGAACTATTTGGCTCTTTCCCTGTGGATTAGTTAGAATTAAATTAATATTTCCGGTATAAAGTGTTGCCTCAGCTCTATCATCATTCTCATAAGATTTTAGATTAAAAGTGGTACCCAATACCTCAATACTAAACCCTTTGTGAGTACCAACAATCATTGGCATCTCAGGAATATTCTTAACCTCAAAAAAAGCCTCTCCGCTTAGGAAAATATGCCTTACGTTACCGGTAAATTCTTCGGGATAATATAGTTTTGAATCGGAATTTAGCCAAACTACCGAACTATCCGGCAGTGTAATACATCCTTTTACCCCTTTATCAGTGTACATCATTTTAGAGATTGCTGCATCATAAGTTATATAATGCGTCCCAAAATCAGACTTTTTTGAAGGATTCATAAGCCATAAGCCTACACTTATCAGAAGCAGAAAAGAAGCGGCAATACTGTAGATAACTAATTTTGATACCCCCTTTTTCTCTTTTCGCTCTATCAAGTCCATCATCGCTCTTACTTCTGACTCATCTGCTTTTTCTTCCGGCATATTCCCGGCAATCCAGAGATTCATTAATTTCAAAAAAAAAGTCTCGTTCTCCTTATTTTCACTTACCCATTTTAACACCTCTTCTGTTTCCTGTGGGGTAGCTTGTCCTGATATATATTTTATTATTATAGTTTTATTCATATCCATCCAAATTTAATAGCTTAAAATAGTAAGAACCAAAAAAATAGATACAAAAACTCTTGTAAATTTCTCCTTAAAATCTTTAGAGCATAATTTAATCTATACTCGACTGTTTTAATTGATATCTCCAGTTGTTGAGCTATCTCCTTATTTTTGTAATTATTTACTCTACTTAAAATAAATGTAGATTTTACCTTTTCAGGCATCATATTTAGTGATTTTTTAAGTAAGGTTTTAACCTCCTCTGAATATAACAGAGCGGATGTTTGATCATTAAGTGCTTCATATGCTAATGAGTTTCGTGTATGGCGTATATGTTCACTTTCCTGAAACTTACTATGCGATATCTTCTTTCTTAGCACGTTTAAGCTCTTATACTTTGCCACTACAAAAAGATATGGTAAAGCATCTCTATTTAGGTCCAGATTATCTAAGTTTTCCCAAAGAGTTAGAAATACATCCTGAGTTATATTGCTTACCTCTAACTCGTCATTAAGATAGCTATAGACAAAAAAATGAATCTTTCGAAAATGGTCTCTATACGCATTTTCAAAAAAGAATCTCTTAGCA
>CAYZPF010000029.1:0-2478 GCA_964479995.1 uncultured Muribaculaceae bacterium
AGGATAGCGGCAAACTCAACTCCATAAATATCCGTACCGGGTACAGTTTTAATGTAATCACATGCAAAAATATCACATAGCAACCTTGCCTCTTCAATATGTTTGCTTGACAAAGTCAGGTAAGACAACCTCTCCATTGCCACTTCTTCTGCGTGAGAGGGGCCGCTTACAACTCCTATCCTGCTAAATGGAATGTGGTATTTTCGATTAAAATATTCCGCTACTGTTATATTGTCATCAGGAATAATCCCTTTAATAGCGGTCACTATAAATTTCTTACTCAAAGAGACTTTAATGTTCTTAGCTTCAGCTAAAAAATAGGCGCTTGGAATACAAAAAACCAGTACATCTGCAGATTCAATTATCTCATTAATATCCGAACTCATAAAGAGCCTGTCAGGATCAAATTTGACCGCCTGGAGATAATAAGGGTTGTGCTTAACCTTATTTATCTCATCAATCATCCTGTCATCTCTTATATACCAAGATATTTTTTTCTGATTATTCAAGATGAGTTTAGTTAAAGCAGTAGCCCAACTACCGCTGCCAATCATAGCATAACGCAAGTTCTCCTTCGCAAGGAAGTTCTCCATTATTTCTTAATTTTTGATTACTATTGATAATACAAATATACCCTTTTTGTTACATTATATTGATAAAACTTATATTTTTGGAATATTATTAAAATAGCAGGCAATTATGAACAGTCGTAAGATTCTTACGAAAGCAGCTCAGGGAAAATCAATTTCTGTTGCAGAGGCAGTATTTCTCTACAGGGAATCTCCAGTTAACGAACTTTTGCATACGGCATCAGAGATAAGATATAACAATATTCCGGAGAAAAGAGTAAGCTGGCAAATTGACAGAAATATCAATTATACAAATGTTTGTGTATCGGGCTGTAAATTTTGTAATTTTCACTGTACTCTCTCTCAAAAGGAGCTCTCTTATACAATTGCGATTGATGAGCTGTTTTCAAAGATTGACGAGACAATTGAAGCAGGCGGGGATCAATTGCTTATACAAGGAGGATTACATCCCAATTATGATATTAAATATTATGAAGAGCTCTTTAAAACCATTAAAGAGAATTATCCGTTTATAAAGCTGAATGCGTTGGGACCTCCCGAGGTTACCCATATTGCCAGGAAAAGCAAATTATCGGTTGAAGAAACTCTCAAGAGATTGGTTAAAGCCGGTCTTGATACTCTCCCGGGTGCAGGCGCCGAGATACTTAGTGACAGGGTCAGAAGGTTAATATCACCCGGTAAACCGAGTGTGAAGGATTGGCGTGAAGTTATGGAGATAGCTCACAGAATGGGAATAGGGACGACTGCCACTATGGTTTATGGCCATATTGAAACAATGGAAGAGCGGATGGAGCACCTATCTCTGATAAGAGATATACAGTCATTAAAACCCAGGGAGGCTCCCGGATTCAGGGCATTTATCTGCTGGCCGATGCAAACAAAAGGGACTAAGCTTGAGTTAATGGCTAAAATGCCGCAATTATCTGTTATTGAACATCTTAAAATGGTGGCAATAAGTAGGATCATGCTTAACAATATACTTCATATTCAGGCCTCTTGGTTAACAATAGGTCTTGAAGCGGCAAAGCTTGCCCTTCATTCCGGAGCAGATGATATGGGCTCCATTATGATTGAGGAAAAAGTGGTTTCATCAGCCGGGGCATCAGAGAAAGCAGATGCTCCGGGCATTCAAAAAGCTATAAGAGAGGCTGGTTTTGAACCGTGGCTGAGAGGTCAGGACTACAATCCCCGCTATTTGTAATGTAACCTTCATCTACAGGAAGCCCTACACCGTAAGAGGCCTCCACTGCAAGCTTATCACATCTTTCATTTTCGGGGTGTCCGCTATGGCCTTTAATCCACACAAAAGAGACTCTGTGTTTTCTGTAAATGTCAAGAAACCGTCGCCAAAGATCAGGGTTCTTTTTCTTTAAAAAATCTTTTCTCTCCCAGTCAAAAAGCCATCCTTTATTTACGGCGTCGCAAACGTATGAGGAGTCGGAATATACTGTAATCCCGGCATTGATTCTCTTAATTGCCTCAAGGGCATTAATAACAGCCAATAACTCCATTCTGTTATTAGTCGTACACGAAAAGCCTCCGGAAATCTCTTTGTAATGCCTGCCGGAGCAAAGAACTGCAGCCCATCCCCCCGGTCCGGGATTACCTCTGGCAGCTCCATCTGTATATATCTTAATCATTCTCCTTTCCCCCGGAAGGCATCTCAATTTTAAGCGGATTAGCCCTAAGTAAGTCGTATTGCTCCCTGTTCCTGAATATATCGCACGCAGTATAAATTGCCGTAAGCATTGATAGATGGCCGGCTTTTCCTTTTCCTGCCAAATCATAAGCTGTACCATGGTCTGGAGAACACCTTACAACGGGTAACCCTGCAGTAAAATTAACACCAGAGACATTAGGCATAGATTTAAAAGGAATCAGCCCCTGG
>CAYZPF010000029.1:2488-6112 GCA_964479995.1 uncultured Muribaculaceae bacterium
CATAGCCAATATAGCATTAAATTTTGAAAAATAATCTGAGGCAAAGAATCCATCTGCAGAGTAGGGTCCAAAGATTAATTCTCCGGCTTCAAAAAGCTCTTTAATTACAGGTTTGATAATATCTTCATCCTCTCTACCCAATAGTCCATGATCTCCGGAATGCGGATTAAGCGAGAGTACTGCAATTTTTGGACGATCAACGGCAAAGTCTCTTTTAAGGGAGTCTGATATAATTTTAACCTTACTCTTAATAAGCTCTCTGCTTATTGTTTGAGAGACCTGAGAAATAGGTAGATGATTTGTCACCAGACCAATCTTTAAGGTATCTGAAACCATGAACATAAGCGACTCATCTACAGAGAATAACTTAGTTAAATATTCAGTATGCCCGGGAAATGAAAAACCCTCTTTTGAAACACCATATTTATTGAACGGAGCCGTTATTAAAACATCCAGTTTTCCCTCTTTTAAATCTTTTGAAGCAGCCTCCAGAGCCAAAAGTGCAGCTTTGGCCCCCTCTTCGGTAGCCCTCCCGGGTTCGGGATTATAGTTTTCAGGAACGCAATTAATTATATTTATTCTTTTAGGGTGGGCATCCTTGGGTCTGGAAATAATATTGCCTGACAAATTCTCGCAATTGGGAACTAATTTTTTATAGTAACCAAACATCTTGGATGACCCATAAAGGATTGGTGTACATATGTCAAAAATGCGGGAATCGGCAATTGATTTAATTATAACTTCGTAACCAATGCCATTACTGTCGCCCTGCGTTATACCGGCTATTATCTTGTTTTTCATAATTTCATATAATCCATAAATCTTCGCAAGATACAAATTTTAGATAAGATTTGTATATTTGCAGTATGTCTTCAATATTGGATAGCGATATTAAATACCTTCCCGGAATTGGGCCTAAAAGAGCAGAGCTCATATCAAAGGAGCTCGGAATACAAACATTCAGGGATTTACTCCTTTTTTTCCCTTTCCGACATATAGACAGGACAAAAATTTATTCAATTTCAGAGATTGAGACATCTTCAAGCTATGTACAGTTAAGAGGCCGTATTATCAAAATAGTTCAGGCGGGAGACCGCGGCAGGTCGCGAAGATTGATTGCCACCTTTGCAGATGCAACAGGTAGCATCGAACTTGTTTTTTTTCAAGGTATAAGGCAGATTCAAGGATGGCTCAGACCCAAAACGGAATATATATTATTTGGTAAGCCCACACTCTTCAACAACACACTGAACATAGTTCATCCCGAGCTGGAGATTGCCACTCAAGAGGATCCAATCTATGTAGGGAATATGATAGGGGTCTATCCATCCACCGAAAGACTGCGCAATTCCGGTATTGGAAACAAGCAGATGGCAAGGTTTATCGCGGCTCTTTTAAAACAATGCCAGGGATATTTATATGAGACTCTCCCGCCTCATATAGTTGCAGAGAAAAGACTTATCTCATATAATGATGCTATACAAAATATCCACTTCCCCAGAGATTTAAAGATTCTGACTGCTGCACAGTTTCGTCTTAAGTTTGAAGAGCTGTTTTATTTGCAACTCTCGCTTTTGAAACAGAAAAGTGTACGGGAAAGAGCAAATAAAGGGATAGTTGTAAAACGGATAGGAGACAATTTTAATTTTTGCTTTAACAGACTACCTTTTAAGCTGACCGAGGCCCAAAAGGGGGTAATAAGAGAAATTCGTTCTGATATCGTAAGCGGCAAACAGATGAACAGACTTTTACAGGGCGACGTAGGAAGTGGGAAAACAATAGTAGCCATTCTTACAGCCTTAATATTCTGTGATAACGGATTACAATCCTGTATAATGGCGCCTACCGAAGTATTGGCTGTACAACATTTCAAAGGAGCCGGAAAGCTTCTAAAAGGAAGTGAAGTCAAGATTGCTCTTTTAACAGGAAGTACTAAAAAAAAGGAGAGAGAGCATATTTATGAGGGGTTATTATCAGGGGAGATAGGAATACTCTTTGGAACCCACGCCCTTATTGAAGATAAAGTGCAATTTAGTAATCTCGGATTTGCCGTAATAGATGAACAACATAGGTTCGGAGTTGAGCAAAGAGCCAAACTGTGGAGCAAAGGGGAGCAATTACCCCATATTCTGGTAATGACGGCGACGCCTATTCCACGAACATTAGCAATGACTCTCTACGGAGACCTCGATGTATCCGTTATAGACGAGCTTCCTCCGGGGAGAAAGCCGGTAAAGACCATTCATGCAAGTGAGAATCAGAGAGAGCGAATTTACAATTTCATGAAGGAGAAGATTAAGGAGGGGAGGCAAGTTTTTGTAGTTTATCCTCTTATCAAAGAGAGTGAGAAAATGGACTATAAAAATCTTCAGGACGGATATATGAATATAATTGAGGAATTCAAAGCGCCTGAATATATTACCGCTGTAGTCCACGGCCAACAGAAGAGCGAAGATAAAGCGTACGATATGGATCTTTTTGTAAGCGGTAAAGCAAACATTTTGGTATCCACATCGGTTATTGAGGTAGGAGTAGATGTTCCCAACGCATCGGTGATGCTTATTGAGAGTGCAGAAAGATTCGGCCTTTCACAACTGCATCAGCTTAGGGGAAGGGTTGGAAGAGGCTCCGATGAGTCATGGTGTATATTGATGACCGGATTCAAGCTAACAAAAGAGTCCCGCCAAAGAGTTGAGCTGATGTGTTCTACCAATGATGGTTTTGAATTGGCAGAAGCAGATTTAAGGATGCGAGGTCCCGGAGATATGGATGGGACAATGCAAAGTGGGCTTCCTGTTGATTTAAGGATATCAAACCTCTCCAAAGATTCACAGATACTTGAAGAGGCCAGGAGAACAGCTATAAGAGTTCTTGATGAGGATCCGCTGTTGGAAAAGAGGGAAAATAATTTGATAATTGAATCTCTAAAACTGCTGAAAAGAGAACAAAAAGATTATTCGCAGATTAGTTAGTTAGTTAGGGAGCTGGGATGTGAACTGTGATTAGTAATTAATAAATATAATATATGAAGTATATCGGAGCACATGTAAGTGCATCGGGCGGCGTAGAAAATGCGCCATTGAATGCACATAGTATTGGAGCAACTGCGTTTGCCCTTTTTACAAAGAATCAGAGACAATGGGTAGCTCCACCTCTGACTGAGGAGAGTATCTCAAAATTCAAAAAGAACTGTGAAGAGTTGGGTTTTTCTGCCATGCAGATACTGCCGCACGACAGTTATCTTATAAACCTTGGGCATCCGGAGGATGAGGGCCTTGAGAAATCCAGAGAAGCCTTTTTGGATGAGATGCAAAGATGTGAGCAACTGGGGCTTGACAGGCTCAATTTTCATCCCGGAAGTCATCTTAATAAAATTGATATTGATAGCTGTCTGAGAAGAATCGCAGAATCCATTAATATTGCTTTGGAAAAGAGTATAGGGGTTACGGCAGTCATTGAGAATACAGCCGGACAGGGCACAAACCTTGGACACACTTTTGAGCAGATTGCACAGATAATTCATCATGTAGAGGACAAAAGCAGGGTTGGAGTATGTATAGACACCTGCCATTCATTCGCAGCCGGTTACGATCTCTCCAATGAGGAGGGCTTTAAAAAGGCTTT
>CAYZPF010000029.1:6122-21134 GCA_964479995.1 uncultured Muribaculaceae bacterium
AATTGGTTTTAAATACCTGAGAGGATTGCACCTTAACGATGCTAAAAAAGGGTTAGGTTCAAGGGTTGACCGGCACGACTCTCTCGGAGAAGGATTACTGGGAATTGAGACCTTCAAACTACTTATGAAAGACGACAGGTTCAATAACATCCCTATCATCTTGGAGACACCAAATCCCGATATATGGAACGAAGAGATTGAGCTGTTAAGAAGTTTTATGTAAGTGTAACGCTTTACTGAATTAATATTAGTTGATATAGGCAATTAAAATGATAAAATTTAAAGAACTGACACTGTCAGAACGGGAAATAATTATTAATAGAGGCACAGAGCCGCCGTTTTCGGGGAAATACAATAATCATTCCGAGGAGGGTACATATCATTGCAAGCAGTGTGGAACTCCGCTCTATCGCTCCGATGATAAATTTGATACGGGATGTGGCTGGCCAAGTTTTGATGATGAAATTGTTGGCGCTATAACCCGCAAAAGAGACCCTGACGGCAGGAGGATTGAGATAATATGTTCAAAATGCGAGGGACATCTGGGACATGTTTTTACCGGAGAGAATCTTACCGGTAAAAACTCCCGGCATTGTGTAAATTCCATATCTCTTGATTTTATCCCTTTAAAAAGGGAGAGGGCAATTTTCGCCGGCGGCTGTTTTTGGGGAGTAGAGCATTTGCTTCAACAAAAGTGGGGTGTTTTGGCAGTTGTAAGCGGGTATATTGGCGGAACAATTAAAAACCCCTCTTATCAGGAGGTTTGTACCGGCGCTACGGGGCATGCAGAAGCGGTTGAGGTTTTATTTGATGCTAATCAAATCGGATATAGAGAGCTGGCTAAACTCTTTTTTGAGATTCATGATCCTACCCAGGAAGGCGGTCAAGGCCCTGATATTGGCGACCAATACAGATCTGAAATATTTTACATCTCTCTTGAACAAAAACTCATTGCAGAAGAACTTATAGGTATATTGAAACAAAAAGGGTATGATGTTAAGACAAAAGTTACAGAAGCCACTGAATTTTTCAAAGCAGAGGATTACCATCAAGACTATTATATTAACAAAGGCACTCAGCCTTACTGCCATATCTATACAAGAAGGTTCTAAAAATGAATGATCTAACTCAGGGCAAAGAGGGCAAGCAGATATTGATTTTTGCAATTCCAATGCTTATAGGGAATGTCTTTCAACAGATGTACAATATTATTGACAGCATTGTTGTTGGTAAATATGTAGGCTCTGTAGCATTGGCAGCCGTCGGCGCCAGTTTCCCGATTCTCTTTACCCTCTCTGCACTCATAGGAGGAGTAACCATGGGCAGCTCTATTCTCGTTTCTCAATATTTTGGAGCAAAAAACTATGGAAAAATCAAGATTACATCCGATACATTGCAAGTTTTCTTACTGATTGGTTCGGCAACTCTGTCAATTCTCTTTTTCCTTTTAAGCAAACCTCTTTTTAAGTTTCTCTCAATTCCCGATGAGGTTCTCCCCTATGCGGTTAGATATTTTGATATCGTAATATTGACAGCCGGGATACCTATGTTTGCTCAGGTTGGAATGAGCGCTATTCTGAGAGGAGTCGGTAATTCCAGGACCCCGGTTACCTTTATTGTAATATCCCTTATTATAAATATTATTCTCGATCTTGTTTTTGTTCTTGTTTTTAACTGGGGAATAGAGGGTGTGGCCTGGGCTACGGGAATTGCCTCAATCTTCTCCTGGTTAGCTCTCTGGTATCATTTGAATCGGAAAGAGAGTGCAATGGTAAGGTTTAATCTGAACTATAAAAAATGGAATTTTGATTGGGAAAACTTTAGAGTCGCACTAAAAATAGGGTTGCCTACCGGTATCCAACAGACGCTTGTCGGATTGGGTTCTATGGCTCTTTTAAGTATAGTTTCATCTTTTGGCGTGGCTACGCTGGCTGCATACACCGCTGCAGGCAGGATAGACATGTTTGTATCAATGCCTGCAATGAATCTTTCGGCTGCACTATCCACATTTGTTGGGCAAAATCTTGGTGCAGATAGATTAGACAGAATAAAAAAAGGTCTTTGGGCTACTTTAAAGTACTCAACAGCTATATCAGTTACGCTTATTATTGTTATCGTGTTCTTTGGAGGAGAGATTATGCGTCTCTTTACCCAGCAGAACTCTCCTCATTTCAATGAGATTGTCTCGATTGGGAAAGAGTATCTGCTAATAGTCTCATCCTTTTATATCATATTTACAACAATGTTTGTTGTAAATGGCGTAACCAGAGGTGCAGGCGCCACATTAGTACCGATGCTGACTACAGTACTCTCGTTATGGATTGTAAGAATTCCTCTTGCATATATCTTTTCCGGATATTTAGGTGCGAGCGGCATATGGTGGTCAATACCTGCAGGTTGGATTATAGGATGTGCCGGAGCAATCCTATATTATAACTCCGGTCTATGGAAAAAACACAGGGTCAAGACAGCGCTGAATTAAGTGATATTGATAGGAGCTTCTTCTCAGTCTCTACCAGGTAGATTTCAATCCTACGGTCCTGTTATAAATAGTGTTGGTATCGGTAGAGTCGGGATCTTTAATAAAGTATCCTACCCTCTCAAATTGAACGGCTATACCCGTTTTATAATCCTTAAGCGCTTTTTCTGCGTACCCTTTCACTACTTTAAGCGAGTCAGGGTTCAGGTAATCAACATATTCCTTGCCCTCCTCCAGATTATCCATATCCGGTTTGATAAATAGTCTGTCAAACAATCTTATCTCTAACTCGTCTGCATGATTGGCAGATACCCAGTGGATAGTACCTTTAACAGAGCGCCAGTCGCCTGCACCGGGCTTGCTGGTGGGGTCGTAAGTACAGCGAATCTCTGTAATATTACCGTTACTATCCTTAATAATTTCTTCACACTTAATAATATAGGAATACTTAAGCCTAACTTCACCCCCCGGACGAAGCCTGAAATATTTCTTAGGAGGATCTTCCATAAAGTCTTCCCTCTCAATATAGAGTTCTCTTGAGAAAGGTATGTTCCTTTTACCGGCATCGGTATCCTCCGGATTTATATTGGCAAAAAATTGCTCCTCACCTTCGGGATAGTTTGTTATCACCAGTTTCACAGGATCTAAAACAACCATGTATCTGCCCGCCCTTTTATTCAGGTCTTCCCTTACGCACCATTCTAACAATGAGAGATCTATCACATTGTCTCTTTTGGCTACGCCTACCTTATCTGCAAACATCCGAATACTCTCCGGAGTATATCCCCTCCTTCTCAATCCGCTTATTGTCGGCATCCTGGGGTCGTCCCACCCTATTACATATTTTTGAGCTACAAGTTGAAGCAGTCTTCTTTTGCTCATCACAGTATAGGTTAAATTGAGGCGGGCAAACTCATATTGTTTAGAGGGGAATATTTCGAGCTTCTCTATAAACCAGTCATAAAGCGGCCTGTGTACATCAAACTCTAAAGTGCAAATAGAGTGTGTGATTCTTTCAATAGAGTCGCATTGACCGTGTGCAAAGTCATACATGGGATAAATACACCAATCGTCACCTGTCCTGTGGTGATGAGCATGAATAATTCTGTATAAAATGGGGTCCCTCATCAACATGTTAGGGTGTGCCATATCAATCTTTGCTCTTAAAACCATTGAACCGTCTTCGAACTCTCCGGCTCTCATCCCTGCAAAAAGATTGAGGTTCTCCTCAACAGAACGTTCTCTGAAAGGGCTGTTTGTTCCCTGTTTAGTTACAGTACCCCTGTTTACTCTAATCTCCTCCTGGCTCTGGTCATCTACATAGGCTAATCCCTTCTTTATAAGATCCTGAGCCCATGCATAGAGCTGTTCAAAATAGTCCGAAGCATATAACTCCCTGGCCCATTGGAATCCCAGCCACTGAATATCCTCCTTTATAGAATCCACATATTCGACATCCTCTTTTGTAGGATTTGTATCATCAAACCTCAGATTTGTCTCACCCCCATACTTAATGGCAAGGCCAAAATTGAGGCAGATGCTCTTGGCGTGCCCAATATGCAGATATCCATTAGGTTCTGGTGGGAATCGTGTTAATATTGATCTATATTTTCCTTCAGCAAGATCTCTTTCGATAATCTCTTCCAAAAAATTCAAGCTCCTCTCAGGAGCCAAATCTTTTATGCTTTCTTCCATTGTTGTTTCTGTTTAGCTTGCAAATATAAGTTTTTTGGTGGCATTTTTGTAACTTCGCCAAATATTTACAAACAAATTAAATCTCAATAATCCATGGTTCAATCAATGACAGGATATGGCAAAAGCGAATGTATTGCAGGAAGTAACAAAATTGTAGTAGAAATACGTTCAGTTAATGGGAAAGGGAGCGAGATTTCGTTAAAGACCCAAATAATTCCAAGAGAAAAAGAGATTGAGATAAAACAGATGATTGCCAGTGAGCTTAAAAGAGGTACAATAGATCTTTTTGCCTCATCTGAGAACATAGCAGAACCCGAAGGGAGGCAAATTTGTTACTCAGTTTTCAACTCCTATTTCAATCAGATTGAGCAGATTCTCTCTTTAAAAGGCATGAAAATGGACACCTCGCTCATAGTGCAAGCTGTCCTTAGGTTACCCGACGTTATAGAGAATCATAAAAGATCTAATGAAGAGAGTTTGATAGAGGAGAACTGGGATATTATTAAAGAGAGCATAGAAGAAGCCATAAAGCAGCTTAAAGAGTTTCGTATCGCAGAGGGAGAGAAATTACAAGAGGATATTATTGCCAGAGTCAATCTCATACTTAAGTATCTTGATGAGGTATTAATTTATGAAGAGGAGAGAGTTAGTGGTATTAAAGAGAGAATAAGAAGCAGGTTTGATGAATTATTAAAAGAGGTAGATCCCGGCAGATTTGAACAAGAGATGATCTATTATCTGGAAAGACTCGACATAACCGAAGAACGGGTTAGGCTTAGGCAGCATTGTAACTATTTCCTTCAAACATTGACAGAAGAGGAGTATCCCGGCAAAAAGCTCGGTTTTATCTCACAGGAGATGGGCAGAGAGATAAATACCTTAGGTTCAAAAAGCAACCACACCACAATCCAGAAGATTGTGGTGCAGATGAAAGATGAATTGGAGAAGATTAAGGAGCAGATTCTGAACCTGGCTTAATTCCTGTTTAAAAGGGTTTTTCTCCAAAAGGCATTTACTGCCTCATTGTAATGTGCCCCTTGATAGCTGCCATAGCCGTGCATCCCATTGGGATATATCATAAGTTCAAACTGTTTCCCCGCTTTTTGTAATGCATCTATCAACTGTAATGTGTTCTGGAAATGGACATTATCATCTCCTGTACCATGAGTCAGAAATAATAATGAGCCGTTGCCGCCTTTATACTTTGAAACCATATTGTTAACAGCACTGGAATCATATCCGTCCCGATTATCTTTCGGGTGATCCATATATCTTTCGGTATAGTGAGTATCGTACAATCTCCAGTCATATACTCCGGCCCCCGCTACTCCAAATTTAAAGTAATCTGAGCCCTCTGTCAGAGCCAGAACAGTCATTGTCCCTCCATAACTAAATCCCGTAATTCCAATCTTTTCGGGATTCACATAAGGCAACGAAATCAAGTATTTAGCCCAGGTTATGTAATCCTGTAACTCATAGTGTCCAAGATTCCTGTGAATAAAATTCATCCCCTCCTTACCACAATGACCGGAGGCGCGGTTGTCCAAAGATACCTGAATAACCTCCGTTTTTAGCCAATCTGTATTGCTCTCCTGAGAAGATTGTCTTGTGAGGGAACCCGGCATCTTCCAAATATCCATTACATTAGAGTGGTTAGGGCCTCCGTAAATATCAATTATTACAGGATACTTCTTGCTCTTATCGAAATTCAAAGGGTATGTAATTGTTCCCGGGAGTTTAAAACCGTCCGGAGTAGTGATATAGATCATCTCGCGAACAGGTAAGTTCATCTTGTTAAATTCTCCGGTGTTACTATCAGCAATAACCCTTAACTCTCCCTGTTTTACAACGCCTCTCTTCTCTGCGGAGAGCAGCACCAGGCGGAAAGGAGTAGCTGTATTTGAACAAGAGGCTACAACGTACTTTCCGTCCGGAGAAAATAGTGGATTTGCATAATTATATTCACCAGAAGATACTCTATCTATCTTTTTCCCCTGTTTGCCCCATGTAACTCTGTATATATCATTCCTGACAGAGGCCTCTCTTCTGGCAGAGAAATTAATATAAGATCTATCCTCATCAAAATCCAGAATCTTTATCCCCCAGTTTTTACCTTCGGTTAACCGATCCAACACGGAACCATCGTATGATTGATAATAGATTTGCTCCCAAAGCTCAAAATCTCTGACGAAATAGAAGCCGTTTTTACCGAATTTCATATCTGAAATCCAGTCAATCCAGGTTTTCTGATGCTCTTTGTATATTGACTTTTTCGATCCGTCAGTAGAATTTACACCATACAGAACAAGGTTTTTTTGGTCTCTGTCCATCCATTGAACCATTACCGTTTCACTATTGCTGCTCCAATATGGAGTGCCAAAGTATTGGTCATCATCTGGGTTGAAATCTGCCCAGACAATATCATCTCCTCCAACTTTAACAAACCCAAGACGAGCCTCAGGATTTATATCCCCGGCTTTAGGATATCTGGTGCGTGTAATAGAACCATGCTGCCCGGAGCCATTATAAATGGGAAACATAGGAACCTTTGTGTCATCAAAGCGATAAAAGGCCAGCTTCTTACTATCCGGAGACCACCAGAAAGCCCTGTAACGCCCGCCTCTTCCAAAGATCTCTTCAAAATAGACCCAGGATGCCCAGCCGTTTAAAATCAACTCAGAGCCATCTGTAGTGTATTTGGTCTCTTTCCCCGTCTCTATTTCAATAGAACAGAGATTATTACCTCTTGTGAAGGCAACGTGTTTATTGTCCGGTGAAAGTGTCGGATTTTGTTCAAAAGCCTTGATATTGGTAAGACGTTTTTCAATACCGTTGACGTTATCAACATAATAGAGTCCATCATCTTTAACCATAACCATTGGAGGAGTAGCTTTTACAGGTTTATAATCTATCTCCTTCATTGTCTGTTTTTTAATGTTATATTCAAAAAAAGATTGTTTTCTTTCCTTAAATTGAGAGAGAATAATATTTTCATTATCCTTCCAGGAAATAACATTAGGGAGTTGTGGGGAGCCTATCTGCGCAGATAATTTTCCGGCAAAAATAATCGAGTACAAAAAAGTGAATAAAATCACTCTGAATAACGAATCAGAACGCATACCTATTTTTAATATTTATGTTTTGTAATAAAATAATTATCCCCAAAATTAATAAAATATATCTTATTGGTTGCACGGGTTAATGCTGTATAAAGCCATTTGAGATCATCCTTTGTCACACTCTCTTTCCAAAAGGGGTTGTCAATAAAGACTGCTTTCCATTGTCCACCCTGAGATTTATGACAAGTAATAGCATGTGCATACTTGATTTGCAGAGCATTATAATAGGCATCCTCCCTTACCGCAGCAACCCGTTTTCTCTTCTGTTTTATGTGAGCATAATCTTCCATTACCCCTTCAAAAAGCGCTTTCTGTTGTTCAGCATTCAGGCTGGCGCTTTCGCTTTCCAATGTGTCCAGGATAATCCTCGCCTCAAGCTCAAGATTGCCATAATCCGGGAAACTGAGTATTGCTTTTGCAAAGTTCAAACCATATCGCTCTTCGTAATTTGATATTTTTATCAACTCGGCAATATCACCGTTGGCGATAAATTCAATCTCCTCCACCTGGTCTGAAAATTGATAGCAATTTTTAACTACCATTAGCTTATCACCTCTGTTAATTCTCTCTTCTCTATAGAGTATCTTTGATCTGATACCTTGATTGTACCTGTTGGCCCTTTTATTGGAACGGCAAAGGATTATTGTCTCATCCGCCGAGTATTTATCAAACGAGCCTGTTATCTTTTCAATAAGTTCATCCCCACGGATTCTTTCAATATCAGAAAATTTCTCAATTTCAAAGTTGGGAAATGCAGTTCCTGTATAATTCTCGATCATCTGCCTGAGAAGTGTGGCGTTATACAAAATGCCTGAGTTCTGTACCTGTCTTACAACGCTTTTAAGTTGCACATACATCACCTCTCCGTATCTTTTTAAATATTCGGGATTCAAAGCATTGGATATCTCTTCTCCTACCGGAGGAAGCTGAGCCGAATCACCAATAAGAATCAATCGGTTACCGCTACTCATTCTTACATACTTCACCAAATCATCCAGCAGATTACCGCTCCCGAATAGCGCCGTTTCATTAGTTCCGGAAGATATTAAAGAGGCCTCGTCCACAATAAATATGGTATCTTTGTTTCTATTAATATCCAGCACGAAACTACCTATGCCATCTTTCAAAGATTTTTGCCTGTAAATCTGTTTATGGACTGTATAAGAACTATGGCCAGTGTATCCCGACAAGACCTTAGCTGATCTGCCTGTAGGAGCCATCAGTACATATTTCTGTTCATGCTCTTTTAATAAACGGACAAGTGCAGATATTGCAGAAGTCTTTCCGGTTCCGGCATAACCATTGATAAGCATTATACCATCTTCATATTCTTTATCCGAAATGAACTCTGCCAACCTGTCAAACATTTTTACCTGACACGCAGTAGGTTCAAGACCAAGTGCATTTATTAAGGCGTCACGTAGAAATATTTTTAATGACATAGTGTGCTATCCTCTTTTTAAAATTGGAATAATCAATAGAAAAGGGAATATCTCGAGCCTACCTAACAACATCTCCACAGAAAGCAAAATCTTGGCAAAATCTGGCATATGAAAATAGTTACCCAGAGAACCGACTGTTCCAAAACCGGGACCAACGTTACCCATACATGCGACAGAGGCGGTAAAAGAGTCAATAAGAGATATGTTTAACAGTGAAATCAGCAGAGTAATAATGAATACTATAAGTACATATAGAGAAATAAAAAGGTTAACTCCACTTACTAACTCTTTATCCAGGACATGTGAATCCAATTTGATTGAGAGCACTGCATTAGGGTGAATAAGCCTCTTTAAATAAGCTTTGAGTGACTTATAAAAGATTAATACCCTGTCAACCTTAATTCCTCCGGTCGTTGAGCCCGAACATGCACACTGAAAGCTAAAATAGATAAGAATAAGCATGGCAAAAGGAGGCCAGACAGATGAGTCTCCGTTTGCAAAACCTGTAGTTGTACCAATTGAAACAACCTGAAAAAAACCTTGTCTCAGGGCAGTACCCCATCCCTCAACGGTTCCCGTTGTTTTTAAATATATAGAAAGTATGGCGCTGCCTATAAATAAGGAGGCAAAGTAAAAACGAATAATGGATGATTTAAAGAAGTTGGCAGGCTTACCTGAAATTACAGAGAAAAGAAGTCCGAAATGGGCTCCGGAAAGAGCCATGAATATGATTATAACAATTTCTATCCAGATAGAGCCATAATGTAAAACCGAGAGATTTTTAGTGCTGAACCCCCCGGTAGCTACAGTGGAAAAAGAATGATTGACAGCATCAAAAAGATCCATCCCGGCCAACATGAGAAAAAATATTTCGAGAGCTGTAAGCCCACAATAAACTACACTTATTATTCTGATAGTCTGCCTAATCTTAAACCTGAAATTATCTTTCGAGAGAGCGGAAATCTCCATTTTTGACAATCTCATTCTAAAAGTACTTACCGATGGTAGTACCAGCAGCATAAAGAGTGTCACCCCAATACCTCCTAACCAGTGTGTAGATGATCTCCAAAAGAGTAACCCTTTGGGTAATGCTTCAATATTGGTTAAAACAGTCCCCCCTGTTGTAGTGTATCCCGAAACGCTTTCAAACCAGGCATTAATTATTGAAAATTCTCCTCCGTAAAGAACATAAGGCAGCATACCAAACAGGCATGCAAGAAGCCATGAGAAGATAACTATGGTAAACCCTTCTTTTATAGTTATATCAAATTCTCTCCTTACAAAAATCAGCGGAAATGCGCCCGTCACGGCAGTTATGACAAAACTGAGCAGCATTGGAGAAAATGAGGAATCAAACCCGTAAATAGCTGAAACTATTGCTGAAATTAACATAAAAAGTGCATTCAGCAGCAAGGCTATACCTATATTCCTCGTAATTGGCTTAAGATTCATTCTGTTTTACTTTTCAGCCTTTTATTTTCATCAATAATACTCTTAACCTCGAAGTTTAATTCCTGGATCTCATCATCGTTGTCAAATTCAACTACGTAACTTTTCCTATTTTCTCTATAGCTATATATTCCCTTTGATATTTTCAGGAGGGGTGAGATAAAATAGATGTTTATAAAATAGTAGAAAAGTATAACCAGAATAATACCTGCCGCTACAGCTATAAAACCCGGCATAATACTTCTGTAATAACCATCATGCAACTGTTCTATGTTCTCTGTCATAGCAGACTGTGTAAGCTGACCCATTTTTTTCTTATACTTTCTTAAATTATCATACACAGGCTTAAATTCATTATTATACCAAACGACACGGGATGAGATATCTTCCTCCATAATTCTGTCTGCTCCTCTTATAACCGAAAGGTACTGAGCATAACAGATAGTAAGAGAGTCAACTACAACTATCTGGTCTTCACCGGAAAAATTATCTTTGATGCCAGCAAGATACTGATTAAATCTATCATCATTTAAAATTATCTTTGAGTTGAAAACCGAATCGGTTAGAACTCCGGTTAACAGAATAAAATTATACTCATCAGTAAGTTCCATTATCTTTCTAGAAGTGTTGATACTGTTGATATTAGCGGTCATCAGCCGGGAAACCATACGGGTCATCCGGTTGAACTCGACAATTGCAATTACGCCGGATAGAAAAAGTATTGATCCTATGATTATGAAACCTAAATAGATCTTCTTTCTTATAGCCATAACAGATTCTAATTACAAATACAAATACAAATATAAATATTAATAAAACAAAAAGGGTATCCGATTTCAATGTCGAACACCCTGAAAATAATTGCAAATCACTCTATTTGACAGTATCCATATGAGCCAGCATATCCAGAACTTTATTTGAGTAACCCCACTCGTTATCATACCATGAAACAACTTTAACAAAGTTTGCATTAAGCATAATACCTGCTTCAGCATCAAAAATAGAGGTACGCGAATCGGAAATAAAATCACTTGAGACCACTGCATCTTCGGTATATCCAAGTATTCCTTTGAACTCATTCTCCGAGGCTTTTTTCATTATAGCTTTAATCTCCTCATAGGTAGTTCCTTTCTCTAAACGAACAGTAAGATCAACAGCAGAGACATTTACTGTAGGAACACGAAACGACATACCGGTTAATTTCCCCTGAAGTTCAGGAATCACTCTCCCTACTGCTTTTGCAGCTCCGGTTGAAGATGGGATTATGTTTGCTCCGGCTGCGCGGCCGCCTCTCCAATCCTTAACAGATGGTGCATCAACTGTTTTTTGTGTGTTGGTTACTGCATGAACTGTTGTCATCAGGCCTTCAATAACGCCGAAGTTATCATTTAATATCTTTACAATCGGTGCTAAACAGTTAGTTGTACATGACGCATTGGAAATAAATGTCTCTCCGGCATACTTAGTATGGTTTACACCATAAACAAACATCGGAGTATTGTCTTTAGAAGGGGCTGACATTATCACTCTTTTTGCACCCGCCTCAATGTGTGCCTTGCAGAGTTCTTCTGTAAGAAACAGACCGGTTGATTCAATAACATATTCGGCATTGGCTTCTCCCCAATTGATGTTTGCCGGGTTTTTCTCTGCAGTTACCCTTACCGGAGAGCCATTAACGATCAGCTTCCCGTCTTTAACCTCAACAGTGCCTTTAAATCGTCCGTGTACAGTATCATATTTTAGCATATAAGCCATGTAGTCAACATCTATCAGGTCATTTACAGCCACCACCTGAATGTCGCTCCTCTCCTGTGCGGCACGGAAAACAAGACGGCCAATACGGCCAAAGCCATTGATACCAATTTTAATTTTATCCATTTCTGATTTATTTAAATTTTAAAGTTGACAAAATCCAATTTCTATCGGTTTACAAAGGTAGTAATTTTTGAGCGAGAGTACTAATGATTGATAAAGTTTTAAATAATCCCGCCAAAATAGTTATCTTCGTAGAATACAATTATTGGGATAATAACCTTATGAAGCAGAAAAAACAAATTCTGATAACAAATGATGACGGTGTAAAATCTAAAGGAATTGGCGCCCTTATAGAGATGATGAAGCCATATGGAAATATAACTGTAGTAGCTCCATTTGAGGCTCAGAGTGGAATGTCGGCAGCTTTGACCATTGGTAAACCCTTGAGGTTAACTGAGCTTAAATCGGAAAGTGGGCTAAAAATTTATGCCTGTACAGGAACTCCGGCAGATTGTGTGAAAATATCAATGAATCAAATATTTAAAGAGAGAGCTCCTGATCTGTTAGTTTCAGGTATTAATCACGGTTCAAATGCCTCAATAGCCTCTCTCTATTCGGGTACTCTGGGGGCTACTGCCGAGGGAACTGTTTATGGTATCCCATCAATAGGGTTCTCTCTTAATACTCATGATCCCGATCCCGATTTTACCGGTTCATTACAGTATGGAAAACTCATTATTGATAAATTTCTTGAAAACAAAATAAATAACGGAACATATTTTAACGTAAATATACCTGCTATCTCTTTTGATAAGATAAAGGGAGTAAAACTATGTCATCAAGGTAAAGGTCAATGGATTAGGGAGTTTGAAGAGAGAAAGGATCCTTATGGTTTCAATTACTATTGGATGACAGGAGAGTTTTTCAATCTTGAGCCTGATAATTTTATGGCCGATCACAACGCCGTATTTCAGGATTATATCAGTATTGTTCCACATAAAATTGACACTACGGATTATACTGAATTAAAAAAACTTGAACAACTATTAAGGTTTTAACATTTATGATAAAGCGTTTGCCTTATGAAATACTACATCATAGCAGGAGAAGCCTCCGGTGATTTACACGGATCAAATTTGATGAAAGGGCTTAAAATTGCTGATTCTAATGCAGATTTTAGAATCTGGGGCGGTGAACTAATGGAGGCAGAGGGTGGTAAACTGGTTAAGCACTATAAGGAGACTGCCGTAATGGGTTTTGCAGAAGTACTTTTCTCCATTAATAAGATCATAGCAAATTTAAGATTGTGCAAGAGGGATTTGGTAGAATACAATCCGGATCTAATTATTCTAATTGATTATCCGGGTTTCAACTTTCGGATTGCCCGTTTTGCCAGGAAAAGAGAATTCAAGATTTTTTACTACATCCCGCCTAAGGTCTGGGCATGGAAAAAAGGCAGAATTGAAATATTAAAAAGAGATACCAATAGAATATTTACCATTTTCCCTTTCGAAGCAGAGCACTACAAAAAAAGGGGAGTTGATGTGATTTATAAAGGCAATCCATTACTTGATTCTGTAGCCCAGGCCCCCGCTATTAAAGAATCAGAAGAGGAATTCCGCAAAAGAGTAGGGCTTGATGAGAGGCCTATAATAGGATTACTGGCAGGTAGTCGTACCTCTGAAATAAATTACCTGATGCCAAAAATGGCCGGATTAGAAAAAATTTTTCCCGAATACAATTTTCTCCTGGCAGGCGCCCCCTCAATGAAATCTGAAGACTACTCTAAACATCTTGTAAACAGTAATATAAAATTGCTTTTTGGCGAGACTTACTCAATTCTACGCCATTCAAAAGTAACTGCCCTTGCATCGGGAACAGCCAGTCTTGAAGCTGCGCTTTTAGACACTCCCCAAGTAGTTTGTTATGGGGTTAATTTTATAACATATCTGATAGCAAGAACGGTTGTAAAAATTAAGCACGTAAGCCTTGTAAATATTATTTTGAATCAGCCACTGGTAAAAGAGCTGTTGCAATATGATTGTACTACGGAGAATATTGCCCGGGAGATAAAAAGATTGTTAAATGAAAAAAAATTGGACAGGGTCTTTAAAAATTACGAGAAAATCAGATTATTGTTAGGTAAAGAAGGTACATCATTAAAAGTAGCATCATCAATGGTTGAAGAGTACAATAAAATAGTAGATGAAGAGAGATATTACATTACGGTGGAAACACCAATAGGCCTGCTTAAACTCACCTCTAACAGAGACTTTCTTTTAGAAATCAGCCATGTAGAAAAAGGTGAAGAGGAGAGAAAAAATCTACCTCAGGTTCTTACCGATGCTAAAAGAGAGATAGAAGAGTATTTTAATAACAGTAGAGAATCTTTTACCGTCCCAATTAAATTAACCGGAACCGAATTTCAGATAAAAGTCTGGAATGAACTTCGTAAAATACCATATGGAGAGGTAAAGAGCTACGGTGATATAGCAAAAACAGTGGGTATTCCGGACGCAAGCAGAGCAGTTGGGCTGGCATGTAAGATGAATCCAATTTTAATTATGGTCCCTTGTCATCGTATTCTTGGCGCTAACAATAAATTGACAGGATTCGCCATTGGCGTCGAGAAGAAAAGCTACCTTTTAAATCATGAAAAGGCTTATGAAAAGGGAGCAGACTCTCTATTCAAAAATTTAAAAACAGATGGGGATGAAGAAGATTGAAATTTTTAAATATCAAGGCGCTGGTAATGATTTTCTGATAATTGACAATAGAGATAATAGCATAGAATTATCCCCTGAAGAGATACGATTTTTGTGTCACAGAAGATTTGGCATTGGAGCAGATGGATTAATGTATCTTGGCGGCAGTAGTTCATTCGATTTTTCAATGAGATATTTTAACTCAGACGGGCATGAAGGAACAATGTGCGGAAATGGCGGAAGATGCCTGGTAGCATTTGCAGCACGTAAAGGCATAAAGAGATACCATTTTGAAGCTGTAGATGGAGAGCATTTTGCAACAATATCCAACCGCCAGGCTCAAACAGTTACAGTAGAGCTGAGCATGA
>CAYZPF010000030.1:0-21002 GCA_964479995.1 uncultured Muribaculaceae bacterium
CTCTCCGCTCTCTTGGTATGAGAAGTGTAGCAGCCGGCTCTGTTCTGGAGCTCAGTTCAAAATCTATGTTAATGATTGTACTGTGGTTCGGCGCTTTGCTTGTGGTCTCAGGCAAGATCACAGTTGGCGAGCTTGTAACGTTTTATTCGATCACATCGCTTTTTACCGCTCCTGTTCAACAACTTGCCGCATTAATTCCTGCACTAAGAGAGGGGAGCATTGCAACAAAAAGATATCTGGATATAGTGTTGCTGGACAGAGAGGGCCCGGGCGGCACTATTCGGGAGACAACCCGTGAGGAGTGTTTAAAAGTGGTCGAGGTTAAGGGCATCTCCTTCTCTTATCCGGGAAAAGATGCATTAATCTGTAACCTCTCTTTTACCTTAACTCCCGGGAAGGTGATTAGAGTGAAAGGAGAGAGTGGATGCGGAAAGAGTACTTTAGCCTCTATCCTCATGATGCACAACAAAATAAAGAGTGGGACAATAGAGGTAAACGGAGCTGATATCTATTCAATCTCCCCCTTTGATTGGAGGAAAATGGTATCAATAGTCCCGCAAGAGCCCGATCTTACCGGAGAGTCCATCTTTGAATCTATTGCAGGTTGTAGAGGAGGCGGGAAAGAGATTGCCGCATTTGTTGATATGCTCTGCAGGGAACTTGGATTAGAGAAGAGGTTCAAATCATTGCCGAACGGTATCTTTTCACACCCTGGCGAGTGCGGAAATCTCCTTTCCGGGGGAGAGAAACAGCGGATAGCTTTTGCAAGGGCTATTGTAAGGGCTCCCTCTTTAATCATTTTAGATGAAGCAACTGCATCTTTGGATATTGAATCTGCGGGTAAAATTGAAAATATGGTAAATGAGATGCGCAAAAGAGGCATGATGATTCTTTTTATCTCGCATAATGAGCATACTAATATTATTGTAGATGAAGTAATTGACTTAAAAAGAAGATAAATAACGGAGAGTGCACACTTCGGGCGGGTCTCTGCGCGCCATTCACTGCAGGGTATATTAAATTTTAAATTATGAAAGAGTATATGGATGAAAAGTGGGGGTTGGAAACTCTTACATTAGAGGAAGAGCTTACCGGAGGGGGACTTACCTTTAAAGAGCTTTGGGAGATGCTCAATTTATTGGGCGATGTGGTAAAGAAGATTGAAAAGTACTGGCCAAGTTTTAAAGAGGGCTTTGTTGCCGGATGGGAGGGTGCGTAATGGATAATACTAATGCTTTTTGTAACGAGTATGGATTCGTGTCTCTCACAGAGGTTGAGATGAGCAGAATAATTGGCGGCTCCGACGGGTTGGACCATGAAATAGCTAAAGCGATTGGTAAAGGTATTGGTTTTAGTCTAAAGAAGCTTGTGAAACTACTGGAATTCTTAAGCGATAACCTCAACGAAATGCAGAAAAACGCATATCTGTTGTATCAGTAATTTTATTCTAATTATTTTCAATTTAGGGAGTTTGCAAGTGAAAAAAAATTTAACTTTGTACGTTATGAAAAATTTACGCAAACTCCCTTTTTTATTATTGATGCTTATACCGGTTCTGTTAACGGGACAAAAGAGGTGGAGCCTCGAAGAGTGTATCAAACATGCCTGGGATAACAACCTGCTTATTAAACAGCAAGAGCTCTCTGTTGAGCAGAGTGAGAACAATCTGGCTCAATCGCGGATGAATTATGTTCCTACCGTTAATGCCTCTTTTAACCATTCTATGAACTGGGGGCGCTCTGTCAATCTTCAGGATCTGGAGATAGTGGAAAATAAGTTATCACAAAGTACAAGCGCAAGTGCAAGCGCTGCGATTAATCTCTTTGAAGGTTTTACCAAAAAGAATGATGTTAAGAACAAAAACATATTATACCTGGCGTCTGTTCAGGAGGTTGAACGGCTAAAAAATGATATATCCGTAGAAATAGCCCGCTCATATCTTCAAATTCTCCTCTCAAAAGAGATATTAAAAAGTACCGAAGCGGGATTTAAAAGCATTGAAGAGCAACTGGAAAGGGCAGGAAAACTTGCCGAAGCGGGCAGTGTTGCATATAGTACGGTACTTGAGGTTGAAGCTCAACTTGCATCTGAAAGGTTTCAGGTAGTAAATGCGGCGAATCAGCTAAAAAGCAATCTTCTTAACCTCTCTTCGCTTTTGGATTTGCAGGAGGAGAATCTATTTGACATTGAAGAGGTTAATGTTGATAAATTTATAAGGGAGTTCAAAGGAGAATCTGTAGATGAGCTCTACAAATCATCACTTTCATTACCTCAGATCAAGGGAGCCGAACTCAATCTTGAGAGCGCCGGTTTACAACTTGCTATTGCCAGGGGTAGGATGTACCCCTCTCTCTCTTTCTCTGCAGGATACGGTTCATATTACAGCGATAGCAGGGACCAGTCTTTCTTTGATCAGTTTAACGAAAACAGGAATCCCTCTATTGGCATTGGTCTCAGTATTCCGGTTTTTAATAATTTACGGGTAAAAACTACAATAAAAAATGCCGAATTGGCTATGAAGAGTGCAAATTATGAGGTAAGAAGTCGTCAACAAATTTTGTACAAAGAGATTCAACAGGCCAATAGCGATGCTATGGCTTCTTATGAAAGGCTCAAAGCTTCTGAAAGTAACGTGGAGGCCACGGAAGAGTCGTTCAGATATGTTCAACAGAAGTTCGACGTAGGAGCCTTAAGCGCTACCGATTACACAATTGCCAGGACCAATCTTCTAAAAGCAAAATCTGAATATTATCAGTCAAAATATCAGTTTGTTTTCCAGTTGAAGATTTTAGATTTTTATAGAGGTATAGCTATCTCCCTGTAAAAAAGATATGAGTATGAAAAAGAACATGAAATGGTTTGTAGCTGTAGCAGTAATTCTGATTATAGTTATGGCTGTAGTAGGCAGTAAGAAAGAGAAAGGAGGCATTCCGGTTATTGCCGAAAAGGTTACAAGAAGAAGCATTGTGGAGGTGATTCCGGCCAACGGTAAGATTAAGCCTGTTGTAGAGGTAAAGATAAGCCCCGATGTTTCGGGAGAGATTATTGAACTTAATTTTAAAGAGGGAGATTATGTTAAGAAGGGAGACCTGATAATCAAAATTAAGCAAGATGTATATATCTCCATGAAAGAGAGGGCCGAGGCCTCTTTAAACTCGGTTAAGGCGCAACTTACCCAAACCGAAGCGCAGTTCGTACAAATCGAGCAGACTTTTCAGCGTAATAAGAGACTCTATGAGCAAGGGGCGATTTCTGAAGCTGAATACGAAAATTCTCTGACACAATACATGGCCGGTAAGGAGCAGATAAAGGCTGCCGGATTCAACGTTAAGAGCGCCAATGCCGCACTCAAGGAGGCAAATGAGAATTTGGTGAAAACTGTGATATATGCCCCTATGGAGGGCATAATCTCTAAGCTAAGCGTAGAGAAGGGGGAGAGAGTCGTAGGAACCAGCCAGATGGCAGGGACAGAGATGCTTAGAATAGCCAATTTCAATGAGATGGAGGTTTTGGTAGATGTTAATGAGAATGATATTATCAGAATCGAGAGGGGTGATACTGCCATTATAGATGTGGATGCATATCCCGGTCATAAGTTTACAGGGATAGTTACTCAAATTGCCAATTCGGCAAAAAATATTGGGATGAGTATGGATCAGGTTACCAACTTTGAGGTAAGGATTGTGCTTGACCCCTCCTCTTACAAGGAGCTTGCAGCAGAGGGTAAAAATCCTTTCCGCCCGGGCATGTCTGCCTCTGCTTCCATACAAACAACAAGGGTGGATAGTGCTATTGCCATACCTTTACAGTCAATTACAACAAGGTCTGACATTATACCTGACAGTGTCAGGTCAAAGATGGGTATCAATGAATCTCTGGAACAGGTTTTTGTGATCAATAATGATAACAAGGTAGAGATAAGAACTGTTACCACAGGTATTCAGGACCTAACCAAAATACAGGTAATCACTGGAGTAGAAGAGGAAGAGATGATTGTTACGGGGCCTTTTACTGCCATAAGTAAACAGTTAAAAAAGGATGCAAAGGTGAAGATTGTAACAGAGGATAAGCTTATCAAACCTGCAAAAAAAATCTAAATGACAATAGGGTCACCAATTCTACTCCTTATTGAGACCAGTACGGAGGTCTGTTCGGTTGCAATATCGTCCGGCGAAGAGATTCTTGCATCAAGAGTTTTAAAAGAACCCAGGTCGCATGCCCGTGTCGTTGCTCCAATGGTCAGCGATCTCCTTTCGGAGAGAGGAATTGATATGGCGGAGGTAGATGGCGTTGTGGTTAGCAAGGGGCCGGGCTCTTATACCGGATTAAGGGTAGGTGTTTCACTGGCTAAGGGTCTATGTTACGGGGCTTCTAAACCTCTTATAGCAGTTTGTTCATTGGAGTTGCTGGCTAATTTGGCGCTTAAGCAGATTGAAGGGTCAACTCTGACAAATCTGGATGAAAAGATATTTATAGTCCCAATGATTGATGCCCGCAGAATGGAAGTTTACACTGCAGTATATGATGCAGATTGCAACAGGCTTGAACCTGTACAGGCCCTTGTGGTGGACGAAGGGAGTTTTAAAAGCTATTTGGAAAGGGGAGTTGTATATATTTGCGGAGATGGCTCTTCAAAGGTAAAAACTATAGTAAATCACCCAAATGCCCGTTATCTTGTGGTAGAATCTTTGGCTACTGGGATGCTTAAGAGGGCTCTGCAAAAATATAAGGAGGCGAAATTTGAAGATTTAGCCTATTTCGAGCCTTTCTATCTTAAAGATTTTATTGCAGGAATCCCAAAGAAAAAGGGGCTTTCTTAGCTACTTCATCAATGATGCCAGCTTTTTCTCTAATTCGGCATCATATAAATCTCTTGCTATAATAGTGCCCTCCCTGTCGATAATAAAATTAGCCGGCAGTTTTTGAATATTATAAGACCTTACTGAATAGGAGTTTGACCCTAATCCATCACAAACATTTATCCATGGTAATTTTTGATCTGCTACAGCTCTTGCCCATGAGGTTTTATCTGTATCGAGTGACACTTGATAAATCTCAAATCCTTTTGAATTGTACTTATTATACAGAGACAAATAGTCAATATTAAGCATCTTTTGGGCGGCGTCTTTTATACTCCAGAATGAGAGTAGGATAACCTTACCTTGTAGATGGGAAAGGGTTTTTACCTCTGCCTTGTTATCGGGAAGTTTCAAATCGGGGAATCCGCTCTCCGATGCACCGGCTAATTTTAACTTCAAAGCTTCTAATTTATCAAAATCCGAAATTTCACTTTTCAATCTTTTAAGATATATTGAGGTTGGATATCTGAGTAAAAGAGAATCATGCACCTTTCTAAAAAGCAATATATCCTGAGAATCGGCAAAGAGAGGCAGCTCTTCATTAAATTTATAATAGAGAAGAACCAGATTTGTTATAGAGTAAGGGTTATTATAAATATGTTTAATAGCACTCTGTTTCTGCTTTATGTAAACAGCTCCGAGAGCGTAGTTTAGCTCCAGCCTTTTTGCCTCTTCCCGGGCATATACTGTGTTAACAAGTTCATTTCTGAGTGAATCAAAGGTCATTTGTGATTTGCCGAGTCCCCTCTCTAGGTTGAGGAGGAGTTCACTCTCTTCTGAACCTTTGATTGTTAAATCTGAACCTAACGTATCGGTGTAAAGTGTTATTCTGTCTTCATTCTGAACAAAAAGGGAGGCTATCCTTGTCTCTTTATAATAGAGATAATAGAAATCGGCTTCAACTGCTTTCTTCCTGACGGTATATTCAAAGTTGCCCTTTTTATCCGTCTTAATAGTGTCAACAGCTCTTTGATTATTTAATTCCAGAACTTTTATCACCAGCTCTCCCCGGTGTAACCCTGATACATTTGCCTTGATTTTTGCTTTGAATTTTTGGTCACTGCATGAGAGTATCAGCAGTGCTGTTAGAATTAGTAGAGAGGTATTTCTCATTTGATAATGGATTGAATCAGAAAATAATTTTGGAATTAATTTGGGATGCAATCTTTAGCATCTCACCGGGCTCTATTTTTATCTTGGGTTTTCGAAAATCAAGATCTCCTTCACTATTCAGAGGAACCAGGTGGATGTGCGCATGAGGCACTTCCAGGCCAATAACTGCTATTCCCACTCTTTTGCAAGGTATAGTCTCTTTAATAGCTTTTGCCACTTTCTGTGCAAAAGCAAAAAGCGAGGAGAACTCCTCCGGTTCAAGGTCAAATATGTAGTCCGTCTCTCTTTTGGGGATAACAAGGGTGTGTCCGGGCGCCAGGGGGCTAATATCAAGAAAGGCATAAAAACGCTCATCTTCTGCTACCTTGTAGGAAGGTATTTCCCCTGAAATGATTCTGGAAAAGATTGTTGCCATACTATTTTGAAATTTCGAGTATCTCAAATTTTATTATACCTGAGGGTACCTTCACCTCTACAATGTTGCCCTTCTTTTTACCTATGAGCGCTCTGCCTATAGGAGTTGCGGCAGCCAGTTTCCCCTCGCTTAGGTTTGCCTCTGTTTCGCCTACCAGAGTGTATTCAACAACAGTATTGTTGTTATGATTCTTAAGTTTAACCTTATTTAAAATTTGTACCTGGGTAGTATTTATTCTGGACTCGTCGATGATTCTGGCATTTGCTATCATATCTTCCAACTTAGCAATTTTTAGTTCAAGAAGCCCCTGAGCCTCTTTTGCAGCTTCGTATTCGGCATTTTCAGATAGATCCCCTTTGTCTCTTGCTTCTGCTATTTGACGGGATATTGCCGGTCTTTCAACCGAAACCAGATGATTGTAATCATTTTTTAGCTTTTCCAGACCCTCTGCGGTAAGATGATGAATCTTTTTCATAATATTGAAAATTAAAAAGAATCCCGTAAAACGGGACTCTCCAAGACAAAGATAAGAATTATTATTTTATTTTAAAAAACTATTCCAGATACTTGGGTTTTGCCAGTTCGGAGTAAAGTATAAAGAGCTTTGGATCAAACTTTTCTCCAAACGGACTTATTGTTAATAATGGTTCCGGTTCAGGGATTTTTATCGATTCTGTGTCTAAAGTGGAACGTCGCCCCTCTTCAGTAGTGTTGAATCTTTCCTCGTTATAAGCCTCCGGCGGTCTATTGTCAAAGTAGTCCTCTGCTTCAGGAACCGCCTCAATATTTTCATTAAGTATCGAGAGGTACGGATCTTCATCGTAATAGGTGTTGTGTATGCGCTCCTCTTTAAGCATCTTTTTTAAAAAATCGGAGACAGAGAGTTCTTCTTCTCTCTGAGGAGTTGCACTACGCTCACCTTGTGCCATATTTCTTTTTCTTTCCTTCTGTTTCTTTTGAGTATATCCCTGGAAAAGAAGTATTACAACTGCAAGAATTATGTAAATTAGTGTATCCATACTCTATTACCTCAATTTTACATGAGAATCAGTTAACAAAGATAATGCTTTTTCCCGGTCTTTTGCAAGCTGCTCCGAAAGTTCGGGAAGCGATGAAAATTTTTGCTCATCTCTCAGGCGGTAAACAAACTCAAGTTTTAATGAAAGACCGTAGATATCTTCGTCAAAATCAATAATGTGAGTCTCTATGGTCTTTTCATTAACGTCAGAAACAGTGGGGCGAGTGCCAATGTTGGTTATTCCCTTATAGGTTTTGCCGAGGCTCTCAACCCATACAGCATAGACTCCGTCTTCCGGTAATAGTTTTAGTGGCTCGTAAAGCATCATGTTGGCAGTTGGGAAGCCGAGTTTCCTGCCAAGTCGTTGCCCCTCCACCACAACACCTTCCATACCATATCTATAACCCAACATATCATTAGCAATATCAATCTTACCATTCACAATGCACTCTCTTATTTTGGTAGAGCTTATTATAGTATGCTCTCCCATAAAACCGTTTCCGAACTCCTTTATTCTCACGGGCTCAATTCCTGCTTTCCTGGCAATCCCGAACATCTCCTCCTGCGTTTGATTCAAATCACTCCCTACTCTGTGATCATACCCTACCACCAGGATAGTTACATCAAATTTTTCTCTGAGGTAGTTTACAAAGAACTGCTCTGTACTCTGTTTTGCAAACTCTTTGTCAAATTCAAGTACGTGCACATTGTCTATTCCTAAGGAGAGGATGAGTTTTCTTTTCTCTTCTAAAGTTGTTAGAAGTCTGAACTTTGCTGCATCTTGCTGCAATACTGCCCTGGGGTGAGGCCAAAAAGTTATTACGGCCGATTCCATTCCCTGTTTGCGGGCAATGTCACGGGCTCTTTCCAATACGGCCCTATGGCCCTTGTGAACACCATCAAAAAAACCTGTACTTGCTACAACCATTTGATTAGATCAAAATCTTGTCTGTTTGGTAGCGCGTCATTTTTAGCATATATTCTGCCGGCAAGGCTGAATGTCCCGGCAGTATCTGCCAAAATTCTGCAACTGTATTTTGCTGTTCCGGAGTTGTACTCCTCTAATTCAAATTCTACAACCTTCTCTATATGAGGGTCGCCGTTCTCGCCATTTAATGCAATAAGCATCTCAATTCCAATATCATCGGGGCATAGATCACCTATAGAGATAGTTAAATTTGCGCAGTACTCTTCACCCAGCAGAATATCACTCCTGGAGTTGTCGGGTTTATTATAATTTAAAATCTCTATAAAAGGCCAGCCGTTTTTTACTCTCTTCTTCCATAGGGCCAGGTCTCTTGCTTTTTTAAAATCATCTCTTATAAGCTCTTTATATCTATCTCTCAATTTGTTATAATATTTTTCAATATAATCGGTGAGCATTCTGTTAGTAGTAAAATTAACTGCAACTTTAGCGATGCTCTCCTTAATTACATCAACCCATTTATCAGGTAATTGTTCACTGTTAAGGTTGTAGAAAAGCGGTACAATCTCATATTCAAATATGTTGTAGATAGTTATGGCATCCAGCTCATCCTGATAGTTTTGATCTTGATAACTTCTTTCCATTGGAAGTGCCCATCCTGCCCCCTTTCTATAGCCCTCCACCCACCATCCGTCAAGGACAGAGAAGTGGATCACTCCATTCATAACCGCTTTCTGCCCGCTTGTTCCCGATGCTTCCAGAGGCCTTGTAGGGGTATTCATCCAGATGTCTGTTCCCTGGATCATGTATTTGGCCAATGTCATATCGTATCCGGGAATGAAGAGTATCTTGCCTATAAATTCCGGCATGAGTGATATCTCTACAATCCTCTTGATAAGATCCTGCCCCGCTTTGTCGGCCGGATGCGCCTTGCCTGCAAAGATAAACTGCACCGGATTCTCTTTATTATTGGCAATCTTTTTAAGGCGTTCAATGTTTCTAAATAGAAGGAGTGCTCTTTTATAAGTTGCAAACCTCCTGGCAAAGCCAACAGTAAGGATATCGTCTCTAAGGGTCTCCTTTATCTTAACTATTTGTTCCGGGGTGTAGTGGGTCGTTAACTGAGGGGCAGATAGCATTACCTTAATTTTGGCGATAAGTCTGCTTCTCAGGATATTCCTTATTCTCCATATCTCGCTTGCATCTACATTATAGATACCCTCAAATGAGCTTTTATCGTGACGATGAATGCTGAAATTCTTACTGAAGTGCTTGTTATAAACCTCTTTCCATTCGGGGGCTGTCCAGGTTGGGTGGTGTACACCGTTCGTAACATAACCTACGTGCAACTCTGTGGGCAAATATCCAGGCCAAAGTGGTGAGAGAATCTGTCGGCTCACCTCTCCATGCAACCAGCTTACACCGTTAATCTCTTGTGAAAGACTGGCAGCCAGATTACTCATTGAGAATTTTTCTTCATGATTATGGGGGTCTAATTTCCCCAAAGAGAGCATCTTTTCCCAGGTTGTTTTCATTCTTTGCGGATAGTGAGAGAAATAGGCCCTTACCATCTCTTCGCTAAAGGTATCGTGCCCTGCTGGCACAGGTGTGTGAGTTGTGTAAAGGGATGATGAGCGTACCAGCTCCAAGGCTTCTGAAAAGGTTAGATTGTTATTTGTAACAAATTCGCGGAGTCTCTCCAAACCTGTAAATGCAGCGTGTCCTTCGTTCAAATGATAAACATCTGCATCTTTTCTTAGCGCCCTGAGCGCCCTGATTCCTCCTATTCCAAGTAGCATCTCCTGCTTAAACCTGTTCTCCCAGTCTCCTCCGTAAAGATGATGTGTTACGGCTCTGTCTTCGGGCAGGTTCTTCTCATAATCTGTGTCAAGCAGGTAGAGTTCTATTCTCCCTACATCTACTCGCCAGATTCTTGCATGGAGGTTTCTGCCGGGTAATGCAATTTTTACCGTAAGCCATTTACCATTTTCGTCTCTTACCGGAATTACAGGGAGTTTGGTAAAATCCTGGGCTTCATAATATGAAACCTGGTCTCCCTGAGAAGATAGTTTCTGGGTAAAATATCCGTACTTATAAAGAAGACCTACGGCAGTAATGGGGATGTTCATATCACTTGACTCTTTGAGGTAGTCTCCCGCAAGCACTCCCAGCCCTCCCGAATAAATTTTCAGAGATTTATCCAGGCCATACTCCATACTAAAATAGGCGACTTTCACCCCGGATACTTTCTCTTTTCGCGACATATAACTTTGAAACTCCTTATAAACATTCTCCAATCTTTTAAGGAATTTATTGTCTGCCTCAAGCTCCTTATATTTTTTTAATGAGAGCTTGCCCATAAGCGTAATAGGGTTTCCTTCACTCTCCTCCCACAGCTTAGGATCTATCATCCCGAACAGCTCTATCGCCTCTTGATTCCAACACCACCACAAATTCCACGCTAAAATTTCAAGGTGTGCAAGTTTTTCCGAAATTTTTCCGGTGACAATTATCTTGCTCCACGTGGGTTTGTTTGCATACTCTTTTTTAAAATTTATATTATCCCTCTCTTCCTTGACCATGGGAAAATTTCCTTTTTGTTTAATTACCTCCCCTAAGGCAAGAGAGTACGCCTCTTTGTAGTAATGCACAAAATTATCCCATACCGCCGTCCCGGCCAGCTCCATAGCACTCTCCCTTGCCTGTCTCTTCTTTTCGGGAGAGAGTTGGGTGTGGAGAATAACCCGCTTGACTATTTCATTCAATACTTTATCATAGTTGCGATCTTCCCTTTGAATAACATCAATGGCATCATCCTTTTTTCTCCTGTGTTCTTTAACCCATAAGCCAAAGCCCGAAAGGGATGTGGTGATTGTTGGAACTCCGAATGCGAGGCTTTCCAGAGGTGTGTACCCCCATGGTTCGTAATAGGAGGGGAAGAGTGTTAAATCCAGGCCCGATAGTAGCTGATAGTAGGTAAGATTAAAGATTCCGTCATCTCCGTTAAGATAGTGAGGTATAATAAGTAGTTTTACTTTGTCTTCTTCTCTGTTAAACAGGTTGAGTTCATTTATCCTCCTCATAATTGGGTCCTTATCGGGATAAGCAGATGGAACAAAGAGCCATGCAACAATATTTCTTTTTAGCTCTTTGCTCTTATTAAGTTCCCCTAACATATCGAGATACAGGTCAATTCCTTTGTTTTTAAATTCAAATCTACCCCCGGTACATATCAGAAAAGCCTCTTTATCAATATCTGTTCCGGTCATTTTGGAAGCTATCTGTAACATCTTCTCTGTTGCCTCTCTCCTGAAGGTTTCAAACTCCTCCCCTTTTGGGACAAAGCTATTGTCAAATCCGTTTGGAGTTATTATATCCGGAGATTTGCCCAGGAAATGTTCACACTCTCTAGCTGTAATATCCGAAACAGTGGTGAATATATCAGAATTTGCCGCAGCAAGCTTTTCAAGTGAGTGTTTTGAAACTATATTAAACTCTGCTGCCTTCTCTGCAGGGTTGTATTCGTTCAGATTCTCATATAACGGGAGATTATTGCCGGCAATTGCCCTGCCGGCAACTGTGGCATGGGTTGTAAAAACTGTTGCAACGGGCAGAGATGTGCTTTTCAAATAAAGTATACCGGCTCCGGTCATCCATTCATGAAATTGAGCAACTGCTTTTTGATGTTGTCCCAGGTTAAAATTTATAAAACTCTCAATAACTTTACCCGAAGTGTATCCAAAGAGGGAGCTCTCAATATAATCCCACCCTCCCGATATTGAATCAAGGCCGTATCTCCTCCATAACTCTGCAAAAATCTCATCTTTTTTTGTGAGAAAGGGGCTAAAATCGACCAGAATAACTATAGGTTTGCCTGGGACATTCCATCTTCCTATTCTAACTCTCAGCCCCTCTTCTGCAGCTCTCGCTTTCCATGCCTTGTACAGGTTGTTCTCCTCTAAAAACTCGGGATTCTTTTCGGTATCCCTCCATTCATCCGGCCCTATAAGGATATAATTGTTTTTATACTCTTTTAAAAGACTTTGTGCTTTGGTTGCAATCACTGTGTGTATTCCGCCAACTTTATTGCACACTTCCCAACTTACCTCAAAGAGATAGTCGGGTGAAACTAAGTTCTTCTCTAACATTTTAAAAATTAGCTTTTAGTTTTATTCCATCGTTTGGTTTATTGTTTCCGGCAATTTTTTCTACCCTAAGCAAAAAATCGCTTATTACATTCATGTAGTTGATAAAAGCTTCATAAGGAGTGTCGTAAGGATTAAAATAGGAGTGTACGGTACCGTCAGAGAAGAACTTGGTACACATATAATATAGGTGATCGCTCTGTTGAAGACGGCTAAAGTCTGCCATAAGGGTAGAGTCTTTCGATTCTTTGACCTGGTTCTCCACTGAGTAGAGTTTATTGAATGCCTCGTCCTGCAGTTCGTTACCGAGCCATGCGCTTGTGTCTCTCTCTTCATCTGCCCATGAAATTGGAAAGGGAACATGGAGCGGCGCTACGGGCTGATGTTTATCACAAATGTGCGAAGGGGTATCAAAAGTAATTCCTGTCCCTGAAAGAATTGTTTCCGGAAGATGCTTTATGAATTCAAAAATACCGGTTGATGCTTGTTGATGCTCTCCTATCGTCTCATAGTCCATGAAGATATTTACCAGATCGTCTTTGGCCAGAGCTTCGGTAATCCAGGTTGCATATTTATCGGCAGTAAGTGGCCATCCTACCCACTCTCTGTTTGAAAACCTGTAGGAGATATCGTCACTTAATTGAAAATTCCTTAAAAGAATTTTCAATCTTGGATTTATTGCATTGGTGTACAGATAATTTGGGCTTTTCCATCCCAATATATGCTTTGCGCCCTCTGTGAGCATTCCTTTGTAGCCCATTTTGGCCACCTGAGCTCCGATAAGATCGGAATAGAGCAGCTCTGTATTGCGAAATACTGTGGGTTTCTGTCCAAATAATGACTCAATCTTTCCGGAGTGTTGCTCAATCTGTTTTTTAAACTCATCGGGAGAGATGAGTGACACAAGTGAGTGTGAATAGGTCTCGGCAAGAAACTCAACACAACCAGAATCTGCCAGTTCTTTAAAAGAGGAGATTACTTCGGGGGCATATTTTTCAAATTGATCAATAACTGCTCCTGACAAAGAATAAGTAATCCTGAATGCGCCCTGATACTTTTTTATCAGTTCAAGCATCAGTCTGTTTGCTGGCAGATAACATCTCTCTGCTACTCTTCTAAGGATGGATTTGTTAGTAAAATCATCGAAATAGTTACTCTCTTTCCCGATATCAAAGAATCGGTATAATCGAAGCCTGTCCGGTTGGTGTACCTGAAAATAGAGGCAAATTGTCTTTTCCATATAGCAGAAGTTTTATTTCTTAATTAAGTCACTATATATACCGGCAACTTTTTGTGCCACAGCATCCCATTTTAGGGAGTTTACTTCGTCAAATCCTTGCTTTACAACCATTTGAGAAAGCGCTGGATAAGATAAAAGACCGTATATAGAGTCGGCTAAGGCATCTATATCCCAAAAATTCACCTTGATAGCATGTTTTAATACCTCGGCGACACCACTTTGTTTAGAGATGATTGTGGGAACATTGGCTCTCATAGCTTCAAGCGGTGAAATTCCAAAAGGCTCCGAAACAGAGGGCATAACATAGACATCAGAGTATGCAAACATCTGATTGACCTCGGCCCCTCTCAAAAAGCCGGTGAAGTGAAACTTATGAGCTATTCCCAGCTTTGCCACCCTTCTGATGCTTCGGTTGAGCAGGTCTCCGCTGCCGGCCATGACAAATCTCACATTTGGATATCTTTTTAAAACCTTATCGGCTGCTTCAATAAAATATTCAGGTCCCTTTTGGTAAGTTATTCTGCCCAGAAACGTAACCACCTTCTCCGGCACACCTCTTTCAATATGTATATTCTTATAACCCTCAAAATCCACAGCGTTGTGTACGGTAACGACTTTTGAAGGGTCAATTCCGTAATTGTTGATTACTATATTGCCGGTAAGGTTACTTACTGCCATAACCATATCTGCAGACTCCATACCCAACTTCTCTATATCATATACCTGAGTGTTTATATTCTTCCCACTCCTGTCAAATTCGGTAGCGTGAATCTGCACTACGAGAGGTTTGCCGGAAACCTTTTTTGCTGCTATTCCGGCCATATAGGTAAGCCAGTCGTGGGCGTGAATTATGTCAAAGTCATATCTGCTTGCAATCTCAGCCCCTACCAGAGCATAACGGGCAACCTCTTCCATAAGGTCCTTCCCGTATTTTCCCGAGAATTTGAACTTTTGTCCAATTCCAAGCTTGAACTCCTTCTCCTGTCTCTCTTTGAACTCTTCCACCATTTGAGAAAACTGCTCCGGATCCATGTAGGGAACAAGATTTGAATCAACTCTTATGAATTCAACCCTCTCCAGAAAATCTCTCACATCCAAAGATCTTCCTGTTACTTCAATATCGCTTGCATTGATAATGCGCACAGCGCTCTCATCTTCATCACCCGAAGCAGATGGCATTACAAAAAGTACTTTTACGCCATTATTGGCCAGTCCTTTTGTAAGACCGTAACAGGCTGTTCCAAGACCTCCGGAAATATGCGGCGGAAATTCCCACCCAAACATCAGAACCTTCATTTCACAATCTTGTTAAAGTTTTCTATCAAATACATAGACCTCAGCAGAGAAGCTACTGATGCAGAGTAGGAAGGGCATCCGTGAGGCTGGTGTGGCGGATCACCGTCAAATACCTCTGACATTGAGCCTATACAGTGGAGCGGTAACTCCTCTTCAAAGGCATTAACAAGCTCCTCTGCTTTCTTCTTAAAGCTCTCTCCGTGAAGTTTAAACATGGCCTCTATGTAGAACGAGAGGAGCCAGACTCTGCTTGTCCCTTGATGGTACGCCAGGTCCCTGGAGATTTGATCTCCGTCGTACTCTCCTTTATAGCAGGTGTTTTTGGGGCTTAGCGTACGAATACCGCGTGTTGTGAGAAGTTCTTTCTTTATTGATTTCAGGATGAAGGCTTTAGTCTCGTCATCTATTGGCGAGTAATCGAATGTGCAGGCAAACAATTGATTGGGCCTCGTAAAATCATTTTGACCGTTGAGGTCAACATAATCGGCAAACTGCTCCTTCTCTTTAATCTTAAATATGGATAAGAAATTCTCTTCTATCTTCTCAATAACAGGGTCCCACTCCGCAGAAAAACCGGTCTCTCCTGCCACTTCCGATAACTCTTTTGTAAAACAAATAGCATTGTACCACAGAGCGTTAAGCTCTATCTGATAGCCTGCCCTCTCTGTTATAGGTTTACCGTAGGCGTAGGCATCCATCCATGAAAGTGCGACTCCCCGCTCCTCTGCCCAAAGGAGTCCGTTCCTGTGCATCACTGTGTTTTGTCTGGATCCATTTACAAACGATATTAGAATCTCCTTGAAAAGAGGAGCGTGCCTCTTCCATACTTTAAGATGTTCGCCGGTAAATTGGACATACTGTTGCATTGCCCAGAAAAACCATAAAGGGACATCCGGTTCGTTACTCTTCATAACCAATTTGTCCCGTTCATTCCTGACAGCAGTCTCTATAATCTCTGTAAAGCTTTTAACATCTCCGGACAAACAAAGAGTAAGTCCCGAGAGAGATATCATTGTGTCTCTGAGCTTTCTGTCCAGCCATGGGTATCCTGCATAGATTGTAGTATCTTTGCCATACCTGGTAATAAACTGGCCGGCCGAGATCTTCAAACAGTTTTTATAGCTGTCCCTTGAGGGCTTGGCAGCCAGATTCTTCTCAAATTTCTCTGACAATCCATAGGGATTTTCCTCTTTAAGTGAGGCGGAGAAAACAATGCTTTGTCCCTTTTTGATAGGCAACTCAAAGTACCCGGGAACAAAAAGATCTTCTCTCGACTCAAGCACCCTGCGGCTCTCCTCCTTGTATTCAATATTATAGTACCAGTCGGGATTTGAGATATATTCACTTTTTACATTTAACTGAAGGTGCAGGTCGGGGAATCCCGTGTAAAGACAATAACTCTTTCCGTTTTTAATGTCATTATAACGGGTAAAAGCCTTATCGTTTGCTCTTGACAAGTAATGTATATTCCTGAAAGCCAGAAATGGCTTTAATCTGAGGTATGTGGGGGAGTGCGCTTCAAGTAAAGTATATTTTATTAACACCTGCGCCTCCTGATTGGATAGCAAAAGTTCCTTTTTGAGGACCATCCCTCCTACCGCATAAGTAATAGTTACAACCTTATCTAACTCAAGATTAATTATATATTTATGTCCTCTGGGTTCATAAACCTCTCCATAGCAGCGAATCCCCAGGTTAAACTCTTTTCCATGTTGTATCAATGTCTCATCAAGTGAAGAGAGCAGTAAGTATTTCTCATTAGAAAATTGCTCCAGCGGAACTACCAGAAGTCCGTGATACTTCCTGGTATTACATCCGGCAATTGTTGTATTTAAGTAACCTCCGGCATGATTGGTAGAGAGATACTCTCTTTTTAATGAATACTCTAAATTTACCAACTCTTTCTTATTAAATTCCAGATATGCCATAGTTCTATACTTATTAGTGAAAAATTATATACACTACTTCAAATTATAATCTTGTCTAAACATAGATTAACCACTGCAAGATAATCATTTTAGTTTAATAATTTAGCTATGCAAAAGTTTCCTATATAGGTAGTCAATAAATTTTGGCTCTGGCAGAACGGCTCATACAGCGCCAAAGCAAATTGCCGTACGACTGGGCAGGTAAATTGAGAGCCTGCCAGATGATTGAGTAATGAAGCGTTGGGAGTGGTCGTTACGATTATAGCCTCCAAATTCGGGGGAGTCGGTGTCAAGTACTATTTTATAGGCGCCTGCGGCAGTCGTGAAAGTGAGATCGGTGTAGGAGTTGGTGGGGCTGAAATTGAAGACAAAGATGTAGTTGGCCCGTTTGAAGATTAGTATTTGCCGTTCGTAATGGCTGTAGAGCTCTTGCGGACGAGAGTCAAAAAAAGATGAATTTTTGACAAGGTTTATCATTGCTTTGTCAAATTGTAGCAGGTAATCGTAGCGTAATCTTTCGTTTTTTATAAGTGACCATTGCCTTCTTGCATAGTGGTAGCTCCAGCCGTTGCCTTCTCTGGGGAAGTCTATCCATTCGGGATGGCCGAATTCGTTACCCATGAAGTTGAGGTATCCGTCTCCAGCGGTAGCGATGGTTGCCAGTCTTATCATTTTGTGCAGTGCAAGTCCTCTATCTATCGTTAGAGACTCAATCTCTTTATCCATCGAGGTGTACATCTCGCTGTCCAGCAAACGGAAGATTATGGTTTTATCTCCTACCATCGCCTGATCATGACATTCGGCATAACTGATGCTTCGCTCGTCGGCTCTCTTATTTGTAAGCTCGTGAAACATTGTCCCAACATGCCAATCTTCATCTCTAAGCTCCTTTATCCATTTAATCCAGTGGTCGGGTACACCCATGCTCATCCGGAAATCGAATCCTACACCGCCATTCTCTATTGGAGTTGCCAGCCCGGGTAACCCGCTCATATCTTCGGCAATGGTAATAGCATTAGGGTTAATCTCTTTTACCAACTGATTAGCCATTGTTAGGTAAACGATTGCATCTTCGTCCTGATTTCCATTAAAATAGCAGGAGTAATCGGTAAAGTCTCTTTCGAGTCCGTGGTCAAAGTAAAGCATGCTGGTAACTCCGTCAAAACGGAATCCGTCAAATCGAAACTCCTCTAACCAGTATTTACAATTAGACAGGAGAAAATGAATCACTTCGCTCTTTCCGTAGTCGAAACAGCGGGAGTCCCAAGCCGGATGCCTCCCTCTCTCTCCTGAGTGAAAATAGAGATCTTCCGTTCCGTCAAAAAGAGATAACCCCTCAAGGGTGTTACTTACCGAATGGGAGTGGATAATGTCGAGAATCACGGCAATCCCCAGCCCATGCGCCTCATCAATGAGTTGTTTTAACTCTCCGGGAGTGCCGAATCTGGAACTCACTGCAAAGAAGTTTGAGACCTGATAGCCAAAAGAGCCGTAGTAGGGGTGCTCCTGTATAGCCATTAATTGGATTGTGTTGTATCCTAATTGGGCTATATAGGGTAGCACATTCTCTCTAAAATAGTTGAAAGTGGCAATGGCAGGCTCTTCGGAACTCATACCTATATGCGCCTCATATATAAGCGGGTTAGATATTCTATCCAAGGGGGAGTAGCGCCATTCATAGAGCTTTTGATCTGGAATTTGTGCAGAAAAGAGCTTGGTAGCCTCATCCTGCACAACTCTTAGCGCATAGGCGGGTATCCGTTCAAACTCCTCTCCTCTCCTGCTCATAAGCCATTTAAAAAGCATCTTGTCTTTGACTCTCTCTTTGGGTAAAACAAGCTCCCAGTTACCTGAACCTATATTTTTGAAAGAGAATTCGTCGCTCTTTCTCCACCCGTTCATCTCTCCTATCAGGTGGATCGCATCGGCTCCGGGAGCCCACTCTCTAAAGATCCATTCACCGTTATCTCCTCTTGTAACACCATAATAAAGGTGTGAATTTATGGCCTGCTTAAGGGGTTTACCATATCCGGATATCTCTTGAGAGCGAAGCAGATACTTTAAGCGCCTCCTTTTAATAATATCCTTCCAGGGCTCCAGCCATGGGTCATCAATATATAGTTTAAGTTCTTTCATTTTAACCCTAAATAGTATCTCAAACTTTAAATAAGTTCTATTTTAACAGATTCTCTGTCTCTTCTCTGAATCCGCTAATGTATTCACGGCACACTTTTATGAGCTCAAGCGCCCTCTTTACTTCATCGGCAAGGTTTTCCGGATTGGCATCCGGTTTCTCAATCTTATCTACCAACTTCTCCAGCTCTTTAAGAGCCTGTTTGTAACTTAGGTTTTCCATTCTTTTTCTCTTTTAATGAGTTAACTGTACAATTGTATGAGCCATCTGTGAGCATTAGAGTAAATTGCTCCTTGGGGGAGAGCTCTTTGATACTTGAGACCCTTTTGCCATCCTTTATTGCAATCGAATAGCCCATCTCCATAATCTTTGAGGGTGATGCCGCCAGGACTCTTCTTTCCATAATTTCAAACTTGTATTCACACTCTTTCCATCGGTTTTTCAACGCAGATGATATTCTGTCCAAATATCTCTGAATATTCAACTCCTCTTTCTGCAATCTTGATTGGAGAGCGAGTGAAACTCTCCTTGAAAGATAGTCGAGCTGCTGTTCCTGCGCCGCAAAGATATCAATTAGAAAGTCTGCTGCTGCCGTTGGGGTTTTAACAGAGGTATGCGCCACCATATCTGCAATGTGAAAATCATGATCATGGCCTATTCCCGTTATTACCGGTATGGGAAACTGAGCTATGTTTAAAGCCAGGTTGTAATCATCAAAACAACTGAGGTCATGAACCGAACCACCTCCTCTTATAATGAACAGAACATCGAATGCACGTGAATCTGCAGCAACCATTTCCATCTGCTCTATTATCCCGGAAGGAGCTGTCTCCCCCTGCACAGGAGCCTGAAAAAGTGTAATTTTTAAATTAAATCCCTCTCCTCCTGCCTGGGTATGTTTAATAAAGTCTCTGAATCCGGCTGCACTCTCCGAAGATATTACAGCTACCTCCCTTGGCAGCAATGGAATCTCCAGTGAAGAGTTAATGTCAAACATCCCCTCCTCTTTAAGTTTTTGCATTGTCCGCTGTCTGACGAGTTCCTGTTCGCCTATGGTAAACGATGGATCAATATCCAATATTGTAAGGGAGAGTCCGTAAACGGGTGAGTATGTAACCTGCACTTTCACCAGTACCGTAAGTCCTCTCTCCAGCGTCCTGCCGGTTGTCTGTTCAAAATAGGGCTTTAACAGACGAAAACCGGAAGCCCAAATCACTGCCTGCAACTTGGCATTAATAGCAGAATCTTTCTCATTCCTTTCAATAAGATCAATATAACAGTGCCCCGCCGAGTGCACCTTGACCTCTCCTGTTTCCGCTTTAACCCAGTAATTTCCGGGTAGCGCCTCCTCAATTCCCCTCTTTATCATTCTTTGGAGTTCCCATAGTGTTATCTCGTTCCTTTCGGTCATCTCTATCTATTTTTATCTCTGTTAATACAAATATAAGTAATAAAATTGTACCTTTGCTGCTCAAAAGTTGTTATGAAGATTTCCAAAGTCATATTTTCCGGAAGCTCGGTTAAGGTTGACGACAGGCCGCTTCCCAGATTGCCTGAGTTTGCGTTCGTAGGGAGGTCAAATGTTGGTAAATCTTCTTTAATCAATATGTTGTGCAGCCATAATAAATTGGCACATACCTCTTCAAAGCCAGGAAAAACAAGGTTGATAAACCATTTTATGGTCAATGACTCCTGGTATCTTGTAGATTTGCCCGGTTACGGTTACGCCAAACTTTCTAAGACAGAGAGAGAAAACCTTACCAGAATAATCATGGGATATATTAATGGTTCCGGAGATCTTGTCAATCTGTTTGTATTGCTGGATTCAAGGCACGAGCTACAAAAGATAGACCTGAATTTTATAAACACCCTCGGTGAAGCGGGTGTACCCTTTTCGATTATCTATACCAAATGCGACAAAATGGGGGT
>CAYZPF010000031.1:0-20959 GCA_964479995.1 uncultured Muribaculaceae bacterium
TTACATCAGATATCTCCGGTCCGACGGGCAATATAAACAAATCCCCGGATTGGATGAGAGGCAGGCTTGAATTCTATTCACAACCGCTGTATAAGGTTTTTGAGGTAATCCAGAGATGGTATGGAGTAGAGTATGAAATTTCCGAAGATGCCAGGAACTTAGAAGTAACAGTTATAATTTGCGATACAATCTCATTTGAGGAGCTTACCGGACTCCTGGTATTAGCACAAAAGATAGAAATAATTAAAGATGAAAATAAAATATATATATCAAAAATAATTAATTAATGAAAGATGCAATTGAACCCGAATCCAATTGCATCTTAAGAAACAGATCTGAAGTCCAAATCAAATCTTAAACAAAACTATGAAAAAAAAATCAAACTTAACAAAAAAGCTATTTACCTGTAAAGTAGTATTTGCTATGGTTTTTATGCTTTTCCAAAGTTATTTTATGCTGGGAGAGGATAATACTCCTGAGCTACTGCAACAAAAAAAGGTAACCCTTAACATTAAGGAAGAGAACCTCTCAAACGTGATTCAAACTATCATTAACCAGTCCGGCAGCGAGATTATCTTTTTTAATTCCCAAACTTCGCCTTTTAAATGCCGCAACATTCAGCTTAACTCGGTTTCAGTTGACAAAGCTTTAGAAGAGGTGCTAAAAGGCAGCAGATTAACTTTTAAAGTCCAGAACGGAAAATATGTCATTCTTGATCTACCCCAGAGTATCCCGGATAATGACAGGAAAAATAAAGGGATAGTAGTCTCCGGCATAGTGACCGACTCTTTCGGAGAGCCCCTTCCTGCAGCCACAGTAATCATAAAAGGTACGGAAAAAGGCACCTGTACCAATATTAACGGAGAGTATCAGATTACTGTTCCGGGTGTTGACACCTATCTTCAATTTATCTATATGGGAATGGAGACAAAAGAGGTTAGGATCTCTTCGGAAACAAATGTAAAAATTAATGTTTCATTAAAAGAGAAGGAGAATATATTAAAAGAGATAACATTTGTCTCTACCGGATATCAGAAAGTCAGCAGAAGAGATATGGTAGGCGCATTGGCAACTGTTAATGCCGATGATATATTGATGATGAATTATTCATCCATTGATCAAATGCTGCAGGGAGTTGTCCCCGGTATGATTGTAACAAACACAAGCTCAAGGGTAGGGACATCACCAAGCATTCAGATAAGAGGAACATCAACGCTACTTGGAGATTCTCAGCCGCTATGGGTTGTAGATGGAATTATCCAGGAAGATCCGATAAAAATAAATGCTGTTACCTATATGTCGGATGATATAAAAAATATCATAGGAAACCAGGTTTCCTGGCTTAATCCGAGAGATATAGAAAATATAACCGTACTGAAAGATGCTTCATCTACAGCTATCTACGGATCAAAGGCCTCAAACGGAGTTATTGTAATCACCACAAAGCAGGCTAAAGGAGGTCAGGAGAGGCTTTCCGTTAATTATAACGCCTCCATGACCATTAACTCAAGCCCTAACTATGGTCTGTTCAATTTAATGAATTCTCAGGAGAGGCTTAAATTTTCCGATGAAGCTTTTGCCTCGGGAGTTCCTTACTCCGCAGTACCCCTTTACGACAATTACTCTTACGAAGGGTTAAAACGCCTCTATATTGAAGGCTATATAACCGAAAGCACTTTTAAGACTAAACGTGAATTCCTTGAAACCTCAAATACAGACTGGCTTAAGCTACTTACAAGAACAGGGTTTAACCAGAATCATAACCTGAGTATGATGGGCAATTTTGGCAAAACCAACTATTCCACATCTGTAAGTTATTCAAAACAACAAGGACAGGAGATAGGGAATGACAACGAAAGATTCACTGGTCGTATCTCATTAGGAATGAGATTAAATAACAAAATGAGATTAAACGTTTCTTTAACAGGTAGTTATACAAAAAATACCGGTTTCGGACAAGGGGTCTCTCCAATGCTATATGCTCTTCAAACAAGCCGGGCTATTCCGGCCTATGACGAAGAGGGAAATTTAGCCTATTACCAGAAATCAAGCAGTTATAAATACAATAAACTTGTACCATCTTTAGGCTATAATATTTTAAATGAAAGAGACCAATCCAGCTCTTTTACCCAGAACATGAGAGTTGCAGCCAGTGCAGATTTTACATGGAATCTCCTGTCATGGTTATCATACAACTTTACAGGCGGATACAATTTCGCCAATAACGCCATGGAGTCATACCTGTCCGAACAGACATTCAGTGTGGCAAATGAGTACAGAGGATATGATTTTGGAACAGCGCTTCCGGAATCAGACAACTTCAAAGCCGCCACTATGCCTTTCGGAGGGGTGTTATTTACAAACGATGCACGTCAGACATCCTACAACATCCAGAACAAATTCGCCATAAATAAGATATTCCGGTCGGTTGACAGGTTAAACATACTATTAGGACACGAGCTCCGCTCCGGGACAAATCAATCAACCGCAAACACTGCCTGGGGATACTCCATAGAGAGAGGAGAGACTATTATACAGCCACCTATCCCTTCAGAGGTAATTCCTACAGCAGGGTCTGTCGGAAGTTATACCGGATTCGGTATTTTAGGATCTCTCTATTCCCAAAGGTGGAGAAGATTGCACCAGACAAACAATTTCATGTCTCTCTTTGCAACGCTTGCATATTCAATTGAAAATAAATATGTGGTTAATGCAAGCATCCGAAACGATTTCTCTAACAGATTCGGCCAGGATGTAAATAAAAGGATTGACCCGATATACTCATTCGGCGTTTCATGGAAAATTGCCGAAGAGAGGATAATAAAAAATAACTTAAATTTTCTCTCTCAGTTTAATGTCCGGTTAACTTATGGAATCCAAGGAAATGCACTTACAAATGAGAGCCCTGAGCTTATACTCTACAAGCAAGCTAAAAAAGCCGTATTCGATCAATACTTCTCAACAATCAGTAAGATTCCGAACCCTAATCTTACATGGGAGAGAACAACGAACTGGAATTTTGGCGCCGATATTCAGCTTTTTAACAAAGTCAGCCTTGTGGTAGATTATTACACAAGGAGATCTAATGCGATTTTATCCCAGGATATTCCTTATGAATTTGGTATATCCTCTACTACTATGAATGGCGGAATAATACATAATAAAGGGATTGAAGGAACCCTATCTTTCGCTCCGGTAAATAAGAGAGATATGGGATTGAGCATCAGCCTTAATTCTTCAAAAAACTGGAACACGACAGGTCCTGTAGTAGGTACAATACTGCTTGCAAATTATCTTAATGGAAAATCGGGAGCTATCATTAAAGAGGGTTATCCATTAAGCGGGTTCTGGTCTTACTCTTTCGCCGGTCTTGACCCTTCAAACGGAACTCCGGTTTTTAATCTGATGGATACTCCGGCAGAAACAGCAAAAGACGATCCTACCTCATTCCTGGTGTATTCCGGAGAAAGAGATCATTCATTCAGCGGAGGATTAAGCCTAAATTTCAGATATAAAACCTTCTCAATAGGGACAGGCTTTGCCTTAATGCTTGGAGGGAAAAAACGATTGACTAATCCTTACTCAAATTTTAGTAGTGGTTCAAAGCTACCATTAGCAGAGAATAACATCAGCAAAACATTAAACGACAGATGGATGAAGAGCGGTGATGAACTCTTTACAAATATACCTGGTTTAAGCGCCTATAACTCTTCGCTCATACAGCTTCCGAACGGAATCAATACGGCATATCCTTTGGATATATGGGCATTATCATCTGCAATGGTTGCAGATGCCTCTTTCCTGAGATGTAAAAATATAGATCTGAACTGGAGGATTAGTGAAAAATTCCTCTCCAGGCTTAATATAAGCAGTCTTACTATAACAGCATCATTGAATAATGTTTTTGTAATTGCTTCCGAGCGTTTTAACGGATTTGATCCGGAGCTTTCAGAGAGTGTTCTACCTAAATCATACTCTTTGGGTCTCTCAATAGGATTCTAACTATTAATACAATAATCAAATGAAAAAATATATATTTATATCACTGTTATTCCTGAGCTCCTGCACCGGTTTCCTGGAGCCAAAATCACAAACGGAATATGTTCCACGAGATGTCAATTCATTAAACGAAATGCTTATTGGCAATGCTTATATTGACCCTACCAACTCGTCAGCTCCTGTATTTTCTTATAACGAAATATTTTCCGACGATTGGGCCTGCTCTTCGGAAAATAGTACTCACACAAGTAATTTAAGCAAATATCCAAAATACAAAGCCGTCTATGCATGGCATCCGGATATGTTTAAGATAAGTTCTGAGAATGTCAATTACCAGAATGTCTGGAGATTTACCTATGAAAGAATATTAGGTTGTAATTCTGCATTAGATTACATTGATGATATGACAGGATCTGAAGAGGAAAAGAACTATGTAAAAGGACAAGCTCTGGCACTAAGAGCATTTTACTATTTCAATCTCATAAACCTGTTCGGCGAGCCCTATTATTATAATAAACAGGCGCCGGGTGTTCCGTTAAAGCTGAACAGCAACCTGGAATTGATCCCTTTATCAAGATCCTCAGTAGAAGAGGTTTATAAGCAGGTTATAGCCGACCTTGACAATGCAGAACAACATTTTCTAAATATGTCCGTAGATAAACAGTTTGTGAGAAACGGACGGGTTACCTTACCAATGATAGAGCTGATGAGGGCAAGAGTTGCTCTTTTCACCGAAGATTTTGATACCGCCATAAAATATTCAAAAAAAGTGATTGAAAACTGGGGCCTGTCATTGCTTGATCTTAACTCTTTCACCTCTACTGCTGCCGCTCCATATTACTCCTTTACAAGTCAAAATAATCCTGAAGCTATATGGGTATTTGGCAGTTCAGTAGATATGAGCCGGTTTTTTACAGAATTTCTCTACTTAATTCCTACAGGTACAGCCCAGACACGAAAGATGTTCAATGCCTCAGCTTCATTATTAAATTCTTATGACATAAATGACCTGAGAAAAAACAACTACATAATAAAGGAGAGTACCTCTATTGCAAATTACACGGTAGCAGGGAAAATTCCTGTAAGTACTACTTATGCCGCAGTTACCACCATGTTCGGTCGCGCCCTCAGATTATCGGAAGCATACCTGATGCTTGCCGAAGCATCATATATGAAGAGCGATTACCCGACTGCATTAAACGCACTTGAGACACTTCGCCTCAAGCGGTTTAAAAATACAAGCGGAAATATCTATAAAGTACCTGCAGGAAACACTTCAGGCGAAGCTCTTCTTGCGTTCATCAAAGAGGAGAGAAGAAGGGAGATGTGCTTTGAAGGATTAAGATGGTTCGACCTTCGCCGGTGGGGAATGGAGAGTTTTTCAAGAGATTGGAAAGAGGAGGGTGTAATAGTAGCGACATTTACAATCGAAAAAAACGATCCGGCCTTTACGCTTCCGATTCCGTTTGATGCAATTGAGAAAAATCCCAATTTAGAGCAGAACAGATTATCAACTCCAAAGTATTAAACTATGAAAACAAATATATTAATATCAATTATACTGGTTAGCATATTATTTTTAGCCTCTTGCTATAAAGAGGATCCTATTGTACCATCCTCAGTTGAAAGTTCCGACAGATTTACATTTCCCCAGGGAAGCAATAATTACGATGCAGCGCTTGTGGAATTAAATAATAAATTCGGAGTAAAAGTAATTTATAAAAATTTCAGAGACGAAGATTTTAACCTCTCCTGGACATCACCTGCTATTGGCAAAGTAGGCCATGATATCCCCGAGAATGAAAGAGCAGCAGCGACAGGATTTATGGTTAACCACATTTTTGCATTTCTCACACCAGAAATAACCAGAAGAGTCCTCCCTCCGTACTTTTATATTGCCGACAGCGTTTACCAACTTTCGGTATTAGGCACGCTTGAATACACATCTGCATTTCCTTATGTATATAACGGCCTTGATTTCTGGTCTTTCTGCTGGAACGGGTATGCTCCATGGCAAAAAAACACAACAACCGGAGTAATTACTTACCAAAATCAGACTCTTAAGCCAACCACCCCTTACTCCCACTTCTACAGAAGAGGCGTAATGCTCAAAGAGATATTTAAAATGGCTGTAAATATCGGTAACATTACCGCACCTGAAAATTTCAGCTCAGGATTAGATTTCACAACAGCAGTTAAATACGCCGCAGGTACCGAAAGCGATGTAAATCACTATAAAAAAAGGGGATTCCCCGGACAGATGGCTAATACCCTTAACTTCAACATTACAGCCCTCAATTCAATTACCAAGACCTCCCCCAATCAGAATTTCATAGACTACATTCATCTTTGCATGAGGTACACTCCAGATTCAATAGAGGTGAATTATCCTATTTCGCAATTCCCGATAATTCATCAGAAATATCCGGTAGCAGTTCAGTATATGAAAGACAAATATGGAATAGATTTAGTTAAAATTGCCACAAAACCAGTATTATAACAAATAATGAAAAAGCTCATACTTATAATAATTTCACTGATAATAATTGGTGGAAATGCAGAAGCTCAGTTCAAACTTTCCGGTAAGATAAGAACATTAAGGCCACTCCTGGTATCCATATCCGATCTTAATGGAAATATTATCCTGCAAAAGAACATTACAAGCGGAGTTGAATTTGCATCCGATCCATTAGAGATCACCGAAGATTATTACATAATAAAAATGGGAGCGCTTGAAAAACGAGTTTTGCTTGAAAATAAGCCGGTTTATATAAAAGGATTCCTGGATGACAAAAATGAAGCAAACTCTACACTCATCTTTGACGGACTCCCCCTGAATGAGAGCATGGAACTCGCAATGAATGAGTTTAAACAATTTGGGAAAAAGGGTTGGGATTGGAATATTATCAAAGACAGGTATCCCGTAATAGTCTTATCATCCATCATTTATGATACAAGAAATTACTTTTCCACCAGGTATGAGGCTGTTGCTGATGTTGTAAGTAAAATACAAGAGGGTGAAGATCACCCTCTTGTAATACAAAAACTAAAAGAGATGCGTCAAAAGATGGAGCATTTTTCATTGGGCTCAAAACTTATAAATTTCAACCTGCCGGACAAAGATGGAAAGCTCTTCAGCACAGCAGATTTCAGCGGGAAATTTATCCTGCTCGATTTTTGGGCTTCATGGTGCGGTCCATGCAGAGCAGAGATGAAAAGCCTGCATAAGATATATGAGGAGATTAGAGGAGACGACCTGATATTCATAAGCATCTCATTGGATGACGATCGTACCAAGTGGATAAAGGCTATGGAAGCAGATAATATTCCCTGGTTAGCTCTTTGGGATGAGGATGGCTTTGAAAAAACAAAATTTAAAGAACAATTTGGCTTCTCAGCTATTCCATTTATCGTACTGGTTGGAAAAGATGGAAGGCTGTTTGCCAGGAATCTTAGAGGTGAAAATGTTAAAAATGAGATAGAAAAACAACGAAAAAATAATTAAAAATGAAGAAAAAATCAATAATTGTATTTTTATTATTCCTGGGAAGCGTCATTAATGCTCAAAATCCCGGAGAGTGGTATAAAAATAACTTGGAAAGCGGTTCGTTTGGAATAGAGCTTCAAAAGGCAAATGAGTTCTTAAAATCGAAAGCCGTAAAGAGATCGCCAATAGTTGCATTAATCGGAACAGGTGCAGATATAGAGCACGAAGCGCTTAAAAATTCAATATGGTCAAATCCCAAAGAATCTGCAGATGGAATTGATAATGATAAAAACGGATACATTGATGATTTGAACGGCTGGAACTTTATCGGGTCCAAAGATGGCAATATTATGGATTTCACTATGCAGGAGGGAGACAGAGAGTGGTTTAGGCTAAAAGATAAATATGCCGACCTGATATTCGACGGCACAACATATTTCAAATACATAGACGGAGTAAAAACCGATGTCCCTCCTCCATCAGATATGGAGGAGTATGGATATTTCAAATCACTAATGTCTTCAAAAGAGAGTCAGTTAGCAGGAAAGTACGCCGGATATGCAATTACATTTTTAATTAAAGATTATATTCAGAAATGGGATGCTGAGCTAAAGGCCAGGTTCCCCGGCAAAAACAGAGATGAGATTACAGTAGAAGAATTTGTTAAAACCGTATATAATAAGAATTCTCCAAAAGACTCTCTGAGAGATGTAGCTCTTTCCTTTGTAGGCCTGTACGCAGGTGTGACCAAAGCATATGCACAGGACAAAACCTTAGCTGTAACCTGGGAGAACATTTATGACAACTATACTAATAAGCAAATTGAATTTTCACGAAAATCATTCGAGCAGGATTTGAATAAGTGGGGCAGAGACACCAGAAAAGCGATTGTAGGCGATGACTGTCTGAATATTAATGACAAAAGTTATGGAAATAATATCCTGTTGACTTCAAATTCTTTATCCGGAACAATGTTATCGGGCATAATAAACAGCATTGCACCCGAAGCAAAAATGATGAATCTTGTTGTTTCCGCTCAATCAGGAGAACCTTATTTAAAAGACATTGCACTCTCCATAAGGTATGCATCCGATAACGGAGCAGATATAATACTCCTTCCTCAGCAAAACTCATTATACCCTCAGGATCAGAAAAAATGGATATCCGAAGCAATAAATTACGCCCAGAGTAAAGGAGCGTTGGTCATAGTTCCCGTTTGGGAAAATTCCGAAGATCTTTCAAAAAAAGATTACTATCCATCAAAAGAGATGGACCCCGCCCTTCCTCTTAACAACCTTATAACTGTTGCCAATTCCGATGTAAAAGGGCTACCCTCTATGTTGTCAAACTACGGAGCAGATAAACTGGATATTTACGCACCGGGGATTGACATATATTCCACCACACCCGGCGACCTTTATAAAACAGGAACAAGCAGTGCATTCGGAGCAGGTATGACAGCAGGCGTTGCAGCTCTTATCAAGACATATTATCCGAATCTGACCGGTGTGCAAATCAGGAAGCTTATCATTGAAAATCCAACATCAAGAAGAGGTGTTGAAGTTGAAAAAGGCATAATTGTAGGAGGGAAACGGGCTCAGGATCTCTTTCTTTTTGAGCAACTTTGTAAATCGACAGGGATTATAAACGCCAATAATGCAATAAGGGCAGCAGCATCCGTTAAATAGGTTAAGATGAGTAATGGCATTCAGTATAAGAGGATAATATTATTATTTGGTATTATCCTCTTTTTACTCCGGACTACAGTTATCTCCGGACAGAAAGTTACATCGACAATTCCCTATGAGCTGCTCGGTGGAAAAATGATTGTGAAAATAATTGTTAATAATAACGAGGAGCGGGTAATATTCGATACGGGAGCAGGCAAAAGCTCTTTCACTAAGGAGTTTTGCAATGCGAACTCTTTTATATTGATTGATTCTATCAAGGTAACCGACGTGAACAATAACCTCTCATATTACAGGCGGGTAAAAGTTGATTCATTGATTACTCCAGACAGAGTGATAAAATTCAGGAATTTTTATCCGATTATTATTGAAGACGACTCACCAGTAAAATGTTTTGATGTTGTCGGCCTTATAGGCAGTGATTTAATCCAGAATCTTATTTGCGTAATTGATTCAAAAACCAAGACTATAACTCTTACGACAGCAGAGATCCCAAGTAAAGAGTCATTAAGATATTCACATAATTTCCAGGATAGATCAATTCTACCGGTTTTTGAAATGTTAATAAACGGGGCATCCGTCAATGCGCTGTTTGACTCAGGCTACGGAGGATTTTTGAAGTTGAAGAACAGTGATTACGACACACTAAGATCCATATCAGCTATCAATAGGCTCGACATTGGATATGGCGCAAAATCTATCGGATTATCAGGAGTATCGTCCGGCTCGGTAACAATTCTGTCTCAAATTGAAAATCTTCGTATAGGATTGGCAAAATTCAACAATGTAAAAGCCGAAACGAGCAACTCCCCTGTTACCCTCTTAGGGGCGGCCTCCCTGAACTACGGTAAGGTTGTAATAGATTATCCAAGACGAAGATTCTATTACATCCCTTTTTCAACCGAGCCGGTTTGCCCGCCCTACACTACCAGGAAATTCAACCTTACAGTCTCTGACGGCAAACTCACAATCGGAACCGTTTGGGGAGAGATGGCAGATTTAATCTCCGAGGGAGATGAAATAACGCATATCAACGGTAAGCCCACCGGCATATATGACTTTTGTACAAGCATAATAAAGGGAATTGACGATTTGAAAGGAGAGGGCACGAAATTAGTCAAAGTGAGAAGAAAAGATGGGAAGGTCCTCGAATTAGAATACAAATAAATTTATAAAGATAAAATGAAGAAGTTTTTAATTGTTATCGCTCTTTTAATTTCTAATATTTCAGGAGCTCAGAATCAGAATAGTTCGACAGAGGTTATAAATTACAAGGATAAAGATGGCCTCATTATCCTGGAGCTTACAATAAACGGAACCACTGCCGATTTTTTACTCGATTTGGCAGGAAAGACATCTCTCCTGGAAGAATACGCAGATAAGCTCAATATTAAAGAGCTCCTTGAGTTGGAGATCAGGGATAAATTCATCTATAAAGATATAAAAGCAAATAAAAAAGCGGTAATTAGCACACTATCCCTGGGAAACAATGTTTTCGCAAATGGGCTGGAAGTACTTATAATTCCTGATAACGATAATAAAATCAGACCGCTCGGCGTTGCCGGAATAATCAGCGGGAGCATCTTCAGAAGCTGCGTACTTACCATTGACGCAAAGAATAAACAGATAACCACATCAATGCCCTATAAACCTTCATATATAAACCTCCGGGAAAGAAGTGATATGCAAATACTTCCCGGAAGCGCAATCGAGTTGCAAACAGAAATTGACGGTCAAGCAACAAACCTGATGTTTGACACATGGGACAAAGGATTGGTAACTCTGCCTATGGAGAGATCTGGTATTAAGAGTTTAAAATTTGTCAATGTGGTAATTCCCAACCCTAAAATCTCCGTTGACAATAAAATCGGCCGGCCGGTCATAGGGCTTGAACTACTTAAATACGGAATAATCTCAATAGACTTTATACGCTCAAAGGTTTACTTTCAATCCCATGAAAAAACCACAGTCGTAACAGATACGAAAAAAGAGCTCTCCCCTATTGTACATGGAAAAGTTAATCCGATTACCCGGGAAGAATTTATAGAGTACATCTTTGATTACAAAACAAACAAAGAGTTTATTCTCAAAGGGGATAAACCAGTTGTAATTGATTTCTGGGCAACCTGGTGCGGACCTTGTATGAGGCTTATGCCCGAAATGGAAAAAATGGCCGAAAAGTATAAAGATAAAGTTATATTTTATAAGATCAATGCCGATAAAGAGAAAGAGATCTGTTCCAGGTACAATATCGTGGCTCTTCCGACAATCTTCTTTATTCCCGTAGGAGGCTCGCCAATAATTGATATAGGAGACCAGCCATCCAAATTTATTGAAATAATTGAAACAAAACTTTTAAAATAACTATGGGCTACCAGGAATACTCCTTTGCGATTATCACATTGTTACTAAGTGCTGACAACAAGCCATGTTTTAATTAGATAACATATCTATTATATTTTCTGTTGCCTGGATATTTATCTTATAATACTCTTTTCTGACTTTATGATATTCAATAAGCTTATTCCTGGGTATCCCTTTGATTGATCCAATCAACCACTCTACTTGCCTGCGTTCTATCTCTGACATTGGCATCAATTCGTCATCTGCAGTTAATAAACCAACAATTCCGTCATAATCTTTTTCTCCCAATAAATGGATAATATTTACAATATATGGTGCTGTAGGGTCATTTATTGATAGGGTAACCAAATATCTTACCTTTGCCTCAATCTTATTATGATCTGCCTCTTTTAATAATCCTAAAATATAATTTCGTGCCAACTGTTTTATCCCATAACATAAAGCAGCATCTAATCTCTCTCTACCAATAAGTTTATCTGCAATATATTTTTCATTCAAAATCAGGTCGAAAAGAGGAGAATCGGGACTTTTCAGCGCCTCTGCCGTATATGGCCATATTTTTTCGGAATACTTCTCTTTGAATGGCATTAATGGAAAAGTCTCTACTAAAAAATCCTCAATCTCTTTTGTCATATAAAGAGTATAAAGAGACTCTAAATAGTCAACTGCGTTATCTAACGAAGGATTAAGAAAATATCTATCTCTAAGATTCTTTGGGCTATTTTTTGAGTCCATAGCTCTTCTTACCTTTTCGATAAATCTTTCGCCATCACTACTACCAATGATCCTATTTATCTCTTTACCATCGGAATCCAATATCAAAAAGGTTGGATATGCTTTTATATTATACTCTTTAGCAACTGTGATGCCCTCTCCTTTTTCCATGTCTATTTTTAAATTAAGAAAATTCGCATTGAAAAATTCTCCGATACTTTTTTGAGTAAAAACCTCATCTGACATTTTTTTACACGGACCGCACCAAGTAGTATAGCAATCTATAAAAATTAATTCAGGAGCTTTTTTACTCTTCTTAATTTTAATTAAAGCTTGAGACAGGGTAATTTGTTCAAATTTAACACCATCAACCTCTCCTCTCTTTTGTGCCGATGTCGCATCAAACAGAAGGAGTGCGAAAAATAATAATCCGGCTTTTAAAAGGAAGTTAACGTTGTAAAAAAACATAGACATTACCTGAAATATCGTTTTTTCCATCCTCTTTATATACATATGTGGTTCCTACAATAAGATCTATTTTTCCGTCATTATTCCAATCGGTAACGGCCAGGCGAACCCGATAACAACTATTAGGATAGGGCCTCTCTTCACCAAGGGCATCCAATGATTTTTTAATCTCAAAATATGATACTTTTTCACCGGGAGTATAAACTCTATTTGTCCATATGGAGATCCCCGGCTCGAAATTGGTCTCTCCTCTTTTCTTACCTTTAAAAAAGAGTACATCTCCGGACTCAGTTCCAACTAATAAATCGATTATCCCATCATTATCCCAATCCACAGGAATAGGATCGGATTTCCCATCAGTAGTTATATTCTCTCCATTTACTGTAAGTTGTACTGAATTGGCAAATTTATAGTCATATTTAGTACCAATATTCCTTGAGAGATAAACCTCTCCCTTGACATTTCCCCAAATCATATCGAAAACTCCATTACCATTGAAATCAATAAAATTAGCTGTTCGCATATTTTTTACCATAGAATTTTTTGAGAGAAAAACCGTATCGGGCTGAACAATATCTACAGGCGCCTCAAATTCAAACGGCCTCTCTTTTATCCCCTTAAAGAAATGTATATAGCCCGAGTTAAATTCCCCCGTAGTAACATCTCTTACCCCATCGCCATCGAGATCGACAAAAAAAGGATCAAAACCTATGCAACAAACAGACTCCACACTCGCATCGGTCCCTCCGGCTTGAAGATATGTATATTCGTCAAATACTGGATTGGCATCACTCCCTTTATTTATATAAATTCTCGCTTTGCCTCCAAAGGGTTTTTTAAAATTCCTCTTCTCCTTATCCGACATGGCATCATACTTTTTTTGAAGTTCCTTTGACATCGGCGCATCATATTCACCCAAAATCAAGTCCTTTTTACCATCACCGTCAAAATCAAATATAAAGGGGGCGGCATGCCCCGAACCCACAAGTTCAATAACTTTACCTCCCGCCTCTATTTTAAACGGTTTATGAAGTTTAGGCAATTGAGAGTAAAGTTTTGAATTCATCAAAATTGTTGTAAAAATCAGCAGATATATAATCTTAATAAATCTTTGCATTTTATAGTATTTAATTAATTATCATTTAGTGCTCTTTCAATCCTAAGTAACATAAGGCGATAATAATTAGCTGTATCTTTGTCCGATACTCTTATTCCTCTCTTTAAAATATCTCTGACTTTTAGTAAATAACCATAAGCCAGACAATCATTATCAATTACTTTCTTTGAGAGTTTGCGCTGATAACCAAATCCTTCAAAAAGTTTTAATTGGACACTTAATTCACTATTTGTCAGAGCCATTATCATATTATTTTCTTCTGCCTTTTCTGAATTTAAGCCAGACTCATTCAACAGCATTGTAATAAACTCCTCTTGCAACTTAATATTTCCCGAAGATGGTATCTCTTTTCTGATTGTATATCTAAAAAGATGCCTGAAAACATCTTCATAGGCCTCTTTGGTTGAATAGGGGGTATCAGATAAGTACGAACTATACTCCATCTCCTTTATTTTTTCAAAAATTACCGGTATATATAATTTTCTACAATAATCAGCAATTGAAGCCATAATCTGGACTTCATTTTTCTCCTCTTCAATATCCATCCATTCAAGATTCTCCATTAGATCAAAAAGAGACAATAATGCGTCTCTCTGCCTCTCTCTGGGAACCGGAGTATAGTAGTCATAAGGAGCTCCCGAATGCTTCTCCCGTATATATATCCCTCCGATATTTGTAGAGAGTAGTTCAACATATTTACCTAATCGCTCAATTATCTGTAAATAAAGTTCCGATCTAAATTTGTAATCTATATCATCTGAATTGAGCCAATTATTTGCATTAAGTAAAATGTATTTAAGATTTTCCACTCCATATTTAACTGCCTTAACGGCGTCGTCGCCCAGTGTCTCCGGTAAAGATGAGGGATCATAATTATAATACTTCTGCTCTTTGGCATATCTGAACATAGGATCGTCCTGTTTTTCAACAATCCATTTATTTAGTTGTACAACCTCATCTTCGGGAGTCTTTGCCGTAATAATCGGAGAATACAACCACTTGATTGCATAAAAATCGTACAACCCCAAAGTAAGAGGTGTGAGCCTCACCCCCCTCGTTTTATCTCCGGGTTGAGCAATATAATTATAAACCGTATAGTCCATTATTGAAGAGGTAGTGCCATATTTTTGAGTAAAAGCAGGAGATCTAAGTGAATCTACAGGATATGAAGCAGATCCTGCCATATTGGGAGTTAAGCCTAAACAGCGCCCAACTTCTTGAGCAACAAGAAGTTCCAGAGATTCTGCCATTTTTGAATCAGATAAATTTACGCCTCTTACAGATTCATCGGCTGCCGAAGTAAGAATAAATCTTTGGGACGCTAATGCCGACGCAACATTATGATATATATAGATATTTGCATTTAAAATTTGTCCGCTTCTGGGATCAGTCCAAAAAGGACCTTTGGGAGTTGTTACCGTTAAAGGAACATATTTAATACAGTTGTATTTAAGATTATTCGGATCAAACTGAGGATCATTTTCAGGATAAATTTTTGCAATTATTGCATTTTTAAATCCAATCTCTTCAAATGCTGTATTCCATCGTTCAACACCAGCTCTTATAGATTTAACCCATTTAGCAGGGAACTTATTATCAATGTAAAAAACAATTGGTTGTGAAGGCTCCAATCTCCACCTTTTTGCATAATATTTTTTCTTAACACCATATTCGGTTATAGAAAAATCACGATATTCTTCACTATAAACCCCAATTCTCGAATCGGCAACTCTTGGACGGTATGGCTCTTCCGGTAGAAACATGAATGATCTTTTAGCGAGCGCAGTGTATGGCCTATCCTTTTCTAAAACAAGAGCTCCGAATAATAAGGAGGTTACATCATAGGATTGATATGTTGTTATCGAGAAATTATCGGAATATGAATCAATATCCTTAATCATTGATCTGGAAGAATTAGGAATCGGTTTTCTAACAACAAGCCCGCCAAAAGAGTTCTCACCGGCAGGATCGAAAGGCCTGAACAACCCGTAATCATTAAGGAAAAAGAGCGATGCATCAAAAACCACAGAAGTACTATCCTTATTGTAGGCCATTATAGAAAAATTATTAATTACCGCATATGAATAATTCTTTTCAATGGCATTTTCTACAGAGTCTTCATTTTTACCAATTGCATCAAAATTATCTTTGATTGTGACACTTATTAGTGTATCATTCTTTGTAAATCTCAAATAAACAGGATCTTGTGGTTGTTGGCCGACAAAAGAATCTCCAATATCACTCACCTCTTCAACTGTAGTGCCCATTATCAGATCCCGATTTAATAAATTCAAAGGATATTCAAAAAACACTTTACCCTCTATCAAATGCAGAGTTACTATACCCTTTTTTGTAATAACTTTTTTATCTTTAAATATTTTGTCATATGCAGATACCGACTGAGGGTCATCATTGCCCGCCAATAAAAAAACGGGCAATAACAAGAAACATAATAGCGTTACAATTTTATATGTTTTCATTAATTTCAAGTATTTATTATTTTTTAGATTTTTCGATACTTTTTAATAAAAGTTGATAGTGTAATTTAGCCTCTTCTGTACAGCTATTAATTCTCCTCTTCAGAGCTTTCCCGGTTTTTAGCAAAAATTCATAAAATATATTTTTTTCAACATCTCCCAAGTCATAATTTATTAATACCCAAAGTTCGAAACCTTTTGGGGGCGACTCTTCATATTTAGTCCTTATTTGCTCTATATCAAGATCCTCTGCTATTAAATTTGCCATCATATTTGAAGGCTTTTTATCAATTTCCGCCACTTTTATCATTTCATCGACAAACGCCTTTTGCAATACAATATCTGTATTTGAAGGTGTATTTCTACTATCTAAAGATTTAAATACTCTTTTATAAAGATCTGTTAAACATTCTTTTGTTGTATATGGATCGTTCGTTTTAGTAGATCCGAAATGAACCCTCTTCCCCGAAGAGACAATCAATTTGGCCAGTTGATTTCTAATATTGTCCTTATAAGAAGTTTGCAGAGGAAGATTTCTTAAAAAAGCTTTGTTGTCAAGCCAGTCCAAATCGTATATCTGATCTAATAAAAACTGTAATGAGGTGCTTTGTCTCTCTCTTGAAACTATTTCGAAATGGGGTAATTTATCGCCAACTTTCTTCTCATTTACAATTATCCCCCCAATATTTGTAAATACATGCCCTAAATATCTGGAATACTGATTTAAAATCTCTTTATATATTTCAGTCCGATAGGTATAATCATTGTCCTGCCCCTCCAACCACTCATTTAAATTATCCATTATGTATTTAAGATTTTTTATCCCATACTCAGAGGCTCTTACGGGATCGTCACCTAAATCCTCCATTTGTGAAGTAGGGTCGCAGCTCCCAAAAAGCTGTTGTTTCCCATATCGGTAAAATTTATCTCCCGATTTTTCTGAAATCCACTTGGAAAGCACCTCTCTTTCGGCAAAAGGATCATTAATAAATAATGGAGTATACAACCATTCAACAAGATAATAGTCATAAACTCCCAATTTAGGCGGAGTTAATTTTACACCTCTCTCAAAGTCTCCCGGTTGTGCCACATAATTAAATCTGGCATAATCCATAATGGAAGTTGTCGTGCCATATTTGGCTGTGAAAGCCGGAGATCTCAAAGAGTCAACAGGAATTACAGCCGATGCACCCATATTGTGCATGAAGCCTAAACAATGGCCTACTTCGTGAGACAATACATACTCAAGAGCATCACCCAATATCTCTTTTGGAATAACTGTTTTTCTTACCCTGACATCTACAGGTGATGTTTGAACAAAGAGCCATTTATTTATCAGTTTCACAACATCATGATATACATAAACAGAAGCATTTATAATCTCACCCGAACGTGGATCTACCCACGATGGTCCCATAGCATTCTCCACTTCAACAGGTGAATATCTGACACATGAATATTTTATATTATCAGGATCAAAATTGGGATCATCTGTAGGATAATCACGGGCGCTGACAACATTTTTGAATCCTATTCTCTCAAAGGCGTCATTCCATCTCTCAATCGCTCTCTTTATATGAGGCTTCCACCACTCAGGAAAGTCTTTGTCAACATAAAAAATTATCTGTTTAACGGGATCAACTTTCTCTCCTCTTTTGTAAGCCGATACATCTGAGGGCTCTATCCTCCATCTGTGAGCAAAATAGAGCTCCTCAGCTTTGTTGCCATCATCACTGTACATCATACGTCCACTGCTGAAAATACCTATTCTGTAATCGGCAATACGATAATTATAAGGCTCCTCGTCAAGAAGTAAAAAAGATCTGGTAACCGATACTGTATATGGTTTATCGGTGTATAAAACTCTTCTGTCCCTCCCTGTTATTGTAATATTATAAGAGAGACTCGATTTAACCGAGATATTATCTTCAAATGACTTAAAATCTGTTATAAAAGACCTCTCCTTTTGAAAAATAGGATTTCTGTCTCCTAATGATGCATTGGGAGAGGCTCTGTCAAAAGGTGTAATATCTGACCGCTCTGATAGAAATAGATCGGTAGTATTCACAACCACACTTGAACTATCAGGATTATATGTTTCAATTTTAAATAACGAAAGAATAGCTCCAATACTGTTTTTTTCTATAGCCCTCACTATATTCGTATCGGAAGATGGGGCTATACTATTCCTTATAATTTTATTCAACAGCACCTTATCATTTTCCATCGTAAAATTTACCAATAAAGGAGTAGTTGGTTTTGAACCTACAGTTACATTTCCATTATCACTTGTTTCAGATACTGTTGATCCCATTAACAAATCCTTTCCAAAAAGAGAGACAGGAATCTCAAAATAAAGTTGTCCATCAATTTTGTGAATATTGATCAGCCCTTTAGATTCCGCATGTTTCTCCTTAAAAAGTTTATTGTAGAGATCTGATGTTTTGTCATTTTTTGTAGTATCTTTATCTTTTTTACTGTTACTTTCTTTTTCAATTTTTTTATTGATAAACCCTCCAAAGTACTCAGTTGCCGAAACATTTGAACTAATCAACAAGATCAAAATTGTAGCTAATCCTGTTAAAATCCTAATAATCATTTTCATGTGTGAATTGTTTTGCTTTTAAACACTAATTAATTTTGTGGCATACCCGGGTTACTTTCCAATACTTTTAACCAAATTGGGAATGCATATCTATCACTTCCGGGTTCAAGAGTAAAAGTCTCGCCCTGAACGATTCTTGTTATGGTCGTTGTCCGGAAATCGGGATCTTTTGAAAGTCGTTTCATATCATAAAGTCTGGTCCCATTCATAAAACATAACTCTCTGCGTCTCTCATCCAAAATCATCCGGATTATCTCATTTTTATCAGTCGATTGAAATCCATTTCCGTAAGCTTCCGGAGATATACGCTTTATTCTTAAAGCATTAAGATCAGATAATGCCTTCGTTAAATCATTCAGTCGTGCACTCGCTTCGGCTCTGAGAAGTAATAATTCAGATGTACTTACACCTAAATTCATAGATAGATGTCTTGCAAACATTTCTGTTTCATACATAACACCATAATATGGATTTGCAAAATAGAATTCAAAACGTTTATCTCCCGGTAAATAGAGAGATTTTAATGAACTACTGATAAAAACATATCCCGAAGGTATTTGCTGCTCAGAAAGTTTCATATAAACAGACTCAACACTATTTTTAGCTTCGGGTAAATCTGTTCTACCCCATCCAAGGAAGGGATCTACGATTTTATAACTGTTATAATCTTCCAGAGGTATCGGCTGACCAAGCAATTGCAAAGCCATATCGGCATAATCATACACCTTTTGATAATCTCTCATGTATAGATACATCTTTGCGAATATGCCATATACTCCTGCCTTTGAACCTCTATGCCTCTTTTCTGCAATATTAGGTAAATCTGCCAGCAAGGCATTATCCAAATCACTTTTCACTTGATCCAAAACCTCCTTTACCGATGCCCTGGTTAATATTTCGGGAGCTACAATAGGCTCAAGTCTCAATGGCACAGCCAAATCGCTATTAGCAGTAGCCTCATCATAAGGTTTGCCATACTTCTGAACCAATCTTAAATACTCGAAAGCTCTTGATAAATAAGCTTCCGCTTTGAGATTACTCTTTTGCTTCTCCGTTCCTTGTTCTGCCCCGTCAACCTCTTTAATTATTAAATTAAAATTAAATATTTTCGAATAAGCAGAAGACCAGGCATCATCAAAATCTCCCGAATAATGTATAGGAGACTCCCATTTGTAAGCCCTTTGCATTGGAGCACTTAACCAGCTCGAATAAACAGAACCGTAAAGATAGACGTCATCACTAAAGATATCGCTTACATCGTCAGAATATTTAAAATTATATTCATAATCGAGAATCTTGCTATACTCCGATACTGCTGTAGGAATTAAAGTTCCTTTGGGTTTTATGTCCAGGAAATCCCTACACGAAACCAGCATAACGCACCCGATAATTAATAATATATTTCTAATATTGTTCATCTCTGTCAATTTTAAAATGTGATATTTAAACTTAAAGTATAACCGGGCATGATAGGAGTTCTATAACCCTCCGAAGTAAACATTTCAGGATCCAGATTCTCCTTATTTCTTGCTAAATAGAAAAGATTATTTGTAAAAAACTTAATTGTCGCATCTGTCAGATTTATTTTTTGTAAATAATTTCTCGGTAAAGTATATGAAAATTCAATATTTCTTAATTTAATATAATCAGCCGGCACCCAATGCTGTTCAACTGCTGGGTAAAGATTCGACCTGCCCCAGTCATCCGGAGCTATATCAAATTTCGGCACATCGGTTTTTGTCTCATCTCCCGGATTCTTCCATCTTGCATTTAGCGCCTTATTATAATTTGATTTTCCTCCTAAGCTACCTGATATATCGGGCACATCCTTTTTAAATACATGACCCCCATAGAAAACAAACAAAAATGATAGTCTGAAATTTTTATAAGAAAAAGCATTCTCCAATCCTCCGGAAAATTTTGGAATAAGAGTACCCACACAAGTAAGAGCGTCTATTGAGCCGACTCCGGGTGTTGGCCCTACAATATCTCCTTTCTCATTATAAACTTGCGGCTCGCCTGTTGAGCTTAGACCTGCCC
>CAYZPF010000032.1:0-20282 GCA_964479995.1 uncultured Muribaculaceae bacterium
GATTTTTTAATTTTTTATGGTTAATCGCCAGGTAATCAAGCTGTTTTAAAAAACTATGGCAGAGTGCAGTTTGCCGGCCACTTGCATGGGAAACTTTAGCAGAGCGGCAGTTTGTCGGTGGCCTACATGGGAAACTTCAGCAGAGCGAGGGCAAGTTTTGTAGCGTTTTACAAGTGACGTGCGTATAGAGAATGTAGGTAGCGACTTCGGGATTGTGTCGCAACGTTTGAATAACGAACCGATAGGCAAACGATACCCAGGAATGACTAACAGGCTTATGGTTGGCAATTGACAGAGTCCCGAAGTTATTATTAGAGTTGATGAATGAATGGTGAGGAGTTGATGAGTGAGTGGAGATTTAGGCATGATGGGTGAGTGATGAGTTGTGAACAAAAAGTTTTAAATTAAATAGTTGAATTAAAAAGTATTGAAAAATTAGAAGGTTATGAAATTGCGTTTTGTTAATTTTTTTGAAGGGAAGATTTTAAATTTTAGAAGTTTTGTACTGTTGTCAGTGGCAACAGTTATGGTGTCATGCTTTGGGCTGGAGTCAGATTTAGAGAAGCAGATTAAGATTGATGATAAGATAATTGCTGAATATCTGGATAACAATGGTATTCAAGCTCAAAAACACAGTACCGGGTTTTATTATATGCAGTTACCTCCAGCAGAGGCGTATTTGAATAGACAGTCGGATGACGGGGCTATGGCTCTTGCAACATCTTACCTTGAGGGAGCAGGCGCTCAGCTTAAAAATAATGACATTGTAAGTTTCTATTATACGATTTCTAAGTTGGACGGAAGTAAAATTGAATCAAATGAAGAAGGGGAAGAGCCGGTTAAGTTTAGGCTTATGAGTCAGACGATAATTCCCGAGGGGCTGGATTATGGCATTAAGTTGATGAAAGTGGGGGAACAATATCGCTTTTACATGCCCTCTTATTTAGCGTACGGCTCTTATGGTAGTCGCCAGTTTTCTTCGCATACCAATTTTATCATTGATGTTTGGGTGGTGGGCGTTGAGACTCCTACCGAGATTGATGATGTTCAGAGGGATTCGATTGAGAGCTATGTGTCGGAAAGATATGAGAACTACAAGATATATCCGTCAGGATTGTGTTTCATAGATTCAGTACCGGGAACAGGAATCAAGCCGTTTATGGGCGATAGAGTGGTGATAGATTTTGAGCGTAAGTATCTGGACAACAAGCTAATTAAGTCTTCTGAAGGTGCTCAGTTTATGCTTGGCAGCGGCCAGGCCGTGGATGGACTTGACGAGGGGTTGAAATTGATGAAAGAGGGGGGAGTCTCTGTTTTGATTATGCCTGCAAGCATTGCATTTAAGCAGAGTGTATGCGTTATCCCTCAGGCAGCCAGAGAGGAACTCGTTTACAACAGGCTAATAAGTTATGAGGTTCTCCCGTATTCGATAGTTAAGTATGTGGTGAAACTCCGGTATGTGAATTAAATAATAATTGTTGAACTTAAAAAAGATTGGTTAAAAAAGTTTAAATTTGAACAGGCTAATTTTAAAAATGTCTCATCATAGGTAGGTTTTATCACAAAATGCTTTTAGAATTAGCCTGTTATTTTTAGAAAAAATTTGTGTGGCAGAAAGAGACTACGACAACTTACTCTCAATAATTCGAGGTTGTATCCGGAGGGATGAGAGGGCGCAGGAGATACTGTATAAGCAGTATTTCGGTTATGCCATGAGCGTGGCTCTGCTTTATAGCGCTAATCGTGATGATGCATTAGAGATTGTAAACGACAGTTTTATGAAGGTCTTTTCTGAATTAAGAAAATTTGATACGTCAAAACCTTTTAAAACATGGTTCAGAAAAATAGTAATTAACACCTCCATAGACAAAATTCGCAGAAATTCACGATATGCAGGAGCCGAAAAGATTGAAAAGATTGTAGAACCGGATACCTCACCGGGAATAATCAGTCACTTGACTGCAAAAGAGATTATATCACTTCTCAACACTCTGCCACACATTTATAAAACAATATTTTGCCTCTTTGACATAGAGGGCTATAGCCACGAAGAGATCTCAAAAAGGTTGAAGATACCCGAAAGCACATCAAGGGTATATCTTGTGAGGGCGAGAAAACAGATGCGAGAGCTTTACACAAAACATGTTGACTCTAACCGCGATAGAACCAAACCCGGCAGTGGAGCGCAAGCGGCACAAAGTAATATATTTGAAATAGGCGGAAAATCCGCTTCAAACAGAAGTGCATCGGGAGATGCAATAGATAATACTGACATAAAACACCTGCCGGATAATTTAATTTTACAAAACATATCATGAAGAAGGAATTTTCAGATGATAAGATTAGAGAGATGAGAGAGATTCTTACCTCATATGAGGAGGGGTATCTTGAGGGAGCTTGGGAAAATTTCAATTCCATGAGGAAGAGAAGGAGACTTATCTACAGATTTGTTGCAACAGGAATTGCAGCATCCCTTATTATTGGAATCTTAGGTGTATCGGAGTTTCTTAAGCCAACCGAATCTACTCATCTTGTTGCCACGGAGCAGCACATCTCTACTACAGAGCAACACATTACCACGGAGCAGCAAATTCCGGCTACGGAGCCTGTCGTACAAGGCTCTGCCGCATCCGGAACTTCAACTCAAAAATTACTCGTTACCCGGGCAGTAACCAAAACCGGTAAAGAGACCGTGACCGAACAAGTGTCCAATCTAATAGCGGAACAGGTAACTGAAGTAGCAAAAGAAATCAAAATAACTGAAGTAACAGAAATTACCGAAGCGGTCAAGGAGACAGCGCTTGAAGTTGTAAAAGAATCTGCAAAAGAGACAACCCAAGAAACGGCAATTGAAGTTGAAAAAGAGGCTGCAAAAGAGCTCTATTCTAAAATTGCTTTGAATCAGGGATTTGATCTTGATAAACCGACTGCAAAATCTACAAAAACTCCGGCGGATAAACGCGTGCGATTTGGAGTGGGTTTCTCCCCTGGATTCAGCGCAACCCCATCGTCTGCTAATTTCAATTACTCGGGAGGGGTGAGCGTGGATATAAAAATAGCCAGAAACATTCAGATTTCTACAGGCATACAGATTGAGCATCAGAATGTGAGCAGCAGAAGCTCGGTGAGGGCGATGGGCACACCTGCATATATAGACGGCGTTCTCACTCCGACATATTTGCCGCCCTCTAACGTATCTGCATTAATAACCAACTTTGATGTCCCGCTCAATATTAAATGGAACTTTGCAAATAGTAGAAAATCCGGATATTACGTTGCAGCCGGAATCTCGTCGCTGGCTTATCTTAAGGAGACGTACAAAACTACCACTTACAGGCAGGTTGTGCGTGAGAAAACTGTATTTGAGGCAGGTGAAGAGATAACCACTTTGGGCTTGGAAAACGTACCATCCACCCGGACCAACACAGTTTATCAGTCCGATTCTCCCGATATAGCAGGTCGCTTCAATCTTATATTTGGAATTGAGCAGAGAATCTCTCCGGTTCTCAAGCTCCACATAGAGCCATTCATGAAGATACCATTAACCGGTCTCGCCACCGAAGAGCTTATGTTTACTACCGGCGGCGTCACATTTAAGGTTTCATTTTAATCTTTTCGTCCAAAGATCATTTTGCCATATAGTAGAATATTCACTTTGCCGGATGCAAAAAAGTTCTATCTTTGTTGATCAATCGTAAAAGGAGAGATGCAGGAGTGGTTGAACTGGCCCGCCTGGAAAGCGAGTATACCCTACAAAGGTATCGGGGGTTCGAATCCCCCTCTCTCCGCCAACTTTTTTCTCTAAGTTGTTAACCTTTTTCATTTGAGAATCATCATAATCGTAAATATTCCATAAAAGGATTATTGGAAAATTTATATTATGGTTGAAAATCACATAGATTGGACTCTTATTCAAAAGAGTATTGACGGTAATCTTACGCAGGAAGAAGAGACGTTGCTTAATGAGTGGTTGTCACAATCGGAGAAACACAAAGAGTTTTATTATTCGGCAACAAGAAAGGGAAAGTCTGATCCTGTCGAGGGGTTAAAACCGGAGGAGTTGCAGATTCAAAAAGAGAGATTGTTCTCAAAAATTGCGGTAACACAGAGCTCTGCAAAAACTGTTCTTTCTGGTAAACAATCGGGAAATCAAGCTCTTAAAGCCAGTATTATTCGTAAAAAATGGCTTGTTGCAGCAACTATTGCACTGCCTTTTTTACTGGGGTCATTGTTCTTGTTTTTGAGCTATAACCACTCTTTCACGTTTAAAACAGCTATTTCAAAATTGGAAGTGATAGATAAAGTTGAAAATCTCTCTCCCGGTAGCAATAAGGCAATCTTAATCTTAGAAGATGGTCGTAGAGTTGCTCTTGGCCAGGAAAACACAGTAATAAAAGAGGGGGCAACCCAAATTATCAGCCAAAACCATCAGCTTCAATACAACACAAATAGAGTGGATTCTAATTTAATTAACCAGGAAGTAGATTCCGTAGAAAATTTTGATAGAGAAGAGAAGATTGTAAAGAATAGACTTCTTATACCAAGAGGCGGCGAGTTTGTATTGAAATTATCTGATGGGACCAAAGTGTGGCTCAATTCCGAAACTTATATCGAGTATCCGGTTAAATTTATTGGGGAGACACGTGAAGTAACCATAGTTGGGGAGGCATACTTAGAGGTGGCAAAGAATGATAAGGTGCCATTTATTGTTAAGACAGAAGACTTTAATGTAAGAGTTGTTGGTACCTCTTTTAATATCAACTCTTATAGAGAGATGGATAACTCCAATATAACTGTCGAAACGGGTAAAGTAGATGTCATAAGACCTTCCGGGAAAACGACAAGGGTAGAAGTGAATCAGCAACTTACAGTGAATCGTTTAACTAACGAACAAACTTTAGAGAGAGTAGATCCAAGTGTAGCGTTAGCCTGGAAGGATGGATATTTCTATTTTGACAAAGAGTCTTTGGAGAAGATAGCAAAGCAGTTAGGCAGATGGTATGATGCAGAGATTAGTATATCATCTCTGCATCTGGCAAAGATTAGATTTTCCGGTAAGGTCTTAAAATATCAAAATGCAAGTGAAGTTTTAGATATGCTCACCTTAACGGGAGAGTTACAATATGCGATATCGAAGGGCCAAATCGAAATATCGCCCAAAAAGAATTGAGATATCTCTAAAAACAATTTCCAAACACTAAATATAACTTATTAACTAATTAATTATGAGAAAAAAATCTATTTTTTTAACTCTTTTTCTCTTCATGCTAACATCAATCGGAAATTTTAATTCCGGATTATGGGCACAGGGAGGGAGAGTAATCTCTATCTCAGTAAGGGAAGCGCCTCTTGAATCTGTTCTAAAAGAGATTGGAGAACAAGGTAAATGCTCTCTACTTTATAACTATGATGAAGTATCTCGTTTCAAAGGCATTACTGTGGTAACAAAAGATGAGAAGATCTCTGATATTCTTACCAAAGTATTGGCTAATACCGGACTTAAATTTGGTTTTAAAGACAACACAATTATCATTGAGAGAGCATCTGCTCAGGAGAGAAAAATTGAGGAGAGAAAAGTAACAATCAAAGTGGTCTCATCTACCGGAGAGACAATACCGGGAGCCCACATTCTTATTAAAGGGACTACCAAAGGCGGATATACCGACGAAGAGGGTCTCTGCGAACTTTCACTTACCCCTAATGAGAAAAACTTAATCATCTCATTTATCGGATTTGAAACCAAAGAGATTACAGTAGGGACAAGCGATAACATCATAGTGCATTTAGAGGAGACCGATTATATGATTGGGGAAGCTGCTGTTGTTGAAACAGGTTATCAAACCCTTACAAGAAGAGAACTTGCCAGTTCAATCTACAAATTGGATCAAGATAAGATAAACCTGGCATCTAAAGCATCTATTGATCAGATGCTTTCTGGTCAGGTACCGGGCATGCTGGTTTTACAGACATCAGGGGAACCAAGCGCAACTCCAACTATCAGGATTAGAGGTACTTCCTCTATTATCGGAGGGAGGTCTCCACTTTGGGTACTCGATGGTATCATCTTAGAGGATCAGGTCAATGTTGATGTTTCAAATCTTAACTCACCAGATGCACCATACCTTATTGGTAATGCTATTGCCGGGATTAACCCAAGGGACATTGAGACCATTACGGTTTTAAAAGATGCCTCGGCAACTGCAATTTATGGTTCGCGTGCTGCTAACGGCGTTATTGTTGTTACTACCAAAAAAGGTAAAGTAGGAGAGCCTGTTATCTCTTATTCTGGTAGTATGACTGTTAACCGCCGCGTTGGTTATGGCGATCTGAAATTAATGAATTCAGGTGAACGTATTAAACTTTCGCAAGAGATTGTTCAGGATAAGATTAAGTACTCAAGAGTGCCTTCAAGTTTAGGCTACGAAGGACTTTTACTGGACTACTACAATAATAAGATAAGCTACCAGGAATTTGAACAAGGGGTACAGAAATTAGCCTCTAACAATACAGATTGGTATGGCCTTCTCTTTAGGAACTCTCTTACCCATAACCACGCCGTAAATGTAAGCGGAGGTTCCAATAGGACCACCTATTATGCCTCTTTGGGTTATAATAAAAACCTGGGTACGGCAAAAGGGAGTGATAGTGAAAGATTTTCTGGTATGGCCAAACTTAACTCCTGGATTACAGATAAGTTCTATATCGGGTTCCAGATGAATGCATCTAACACCAGGAATCACGGTTTCCATAGCTCGGTTAATCCTAACAGTTACGCTTACGAAACCTCCAGAACAATTGCTGCTTACAATGAAGATGGCAGCTATTTTATGTATCCAACCCAGCAGAAGTCGCAGACTGCAATCTCCGTAGCGCCAAAAGAGGAGCTTCTCTTTAATATAATTAATGAGTTAAACCTCACTGGTTCTAATAGTAATATCTCCAATATTACAGCTCAGTTAAACCTGCAGTATAATTTCTTACCTTCGTTCAGATACAAGATGCTTGGCGGATTTGACCAGAGCTCTACAAGAAACGAAACCTGGGCAAAAGAGTCTTCTAACTATGTAGGGATGATTCGTAAATGGAATCCAGGCACCTTAATACAGGGAACTCCGGAGTTTGAAGCTTCTGCTATACCTGTTGGCGGAGTTATCTCAAATAGCAATCAGCGCAAAGATTCATATACTTTTAGAAACTCTCTTGAGTATAGCAACCTTTTAGGTAATAACCATATGGTTAACGTAATGGGCTCGTTAGAGCTTCGTAGTATTAAGTATCAGGGTTTTTCGGGTACTTACTACGGATGGCAGCCGGAGCGTGGTCAAACTATATCGCCCGCATTGACAACTGGTTATTTTGCTGCACTTAGCTCATTAAGACCATCCATTATTGATAATATTTCCAATAATGTATCGTGGCTTGGTTCTGCAACCTACTCATACAAAGATAAAATTACCTTAAATGCCAATGTAAGAGCGGATGGCTCCAATAACTTTGGGGACAACCCTCGTTACCGCTTTTTACCTATTTGGTCAACTGCGGCAAAATATACTCTTACCAATGAAGAATTTTTAAAATATAACAACACTCTCCGTTATTTGGCCTTTAGAGTCTCATATGGTATTCAAGGGAATATTGACAAAGCTACCTCTCCCGATTTAATTATTCAGATTGGAGCAAAGGACGGCATTACAGGGCTGCCTGAATCTTATTTTAAGTATCTGCCAAACCCCGATCTCAGATGGGAGAAGACCAACTCTACCAACTTTGGTATTGACTTTTCACTATTTGGGCACTCTACCCCGGGTTTCAGAGATATTCTTTCCGGCTCTGTTGATATTTATAACAAACATGGCCACGAGCTAATTGTTTCCAGACAGGTATCGCAAGTTATAGGGTTAGACCAGGTTAAGATTAATGGTGGTAAAATGAGAAACTCCGGTATTGAAGGGAGCTTAAATATCACCCCTATTCAAACCAGAGATTTCAATATATCAACCACTTTTATCTTCTCATATAATAAAAACGTTCTGCTCGAAGCTAATAAAGAGTTGAATATAACTAACGAAAATAAACTTAATGGGAATGCTCTTGTAGAGGGACTTCCTGTCGGCAGTTTCTTCTCTTACGAATTTGCAGGACTTAGTCCTAATTGGGGATTCCCTATGTTCTACGATAATGTTGGAGATAAGAGATATACATTAAACGATGATCTGATGAATGTGGTTTACTCCGGAGCTAACCTTCCTACTCATTCGGGTGGATGGGAGATCTCTTCCAGGTATAAAGGGTTTCATCTAAGTCTTAACTTTCAATATGCAGCCGGTGGAGTTTCCAGACTGCCAAATATCTACCGTACCAATTATTACGCGGTGTTTGATCCGCTTGCAAACGTAACAAAAGAGATGAACGACAGATGGCGTAAACCGGGTGACGAACTTCATACCACTATCCCAGCTATTTGGGATAATGAAAAAGCTCAATTGGCAGAAAATGAGTTAGACCTGCCTTCTATTGTACTTTCAGGCAAATCGGCATTAGAGATGTACGATAGAAGTAGCATTAGAGTTGCAAGAACAGATAATTTTAGAATGAGGAGTATCAATTTCTCTTATGTATTCCCAGCCGAGAAGATTCGTAAACTGGGAGTAGAATCGCTCATTATTAATGCCCAGGCAGAGAATCTCTTCACTATTGCAGATAAGAGATGGTTGGGAAGAGACCCCGAATCGGGAGCCTCTAACGTTCCTCTACCAAAAGTATTTACAATAGGTTTAAATATTTCGCTCTAACGATTAACAGATAATACCATGAAAAAAATATACTATATAATAACAGTGTTGGTTGCTCTAACAGTAGTTTCCTGTTCTAAATTTTTAGAGCAATCTTCACAGGATCTGATTAGACCCGTTACAGTGGAGCACTATAAAGAGCTGCTTCAAGGTGAAGGTTATTTTAAAGATTTCTACAAGAATGGTTGGGTTATCGAGACTATGACCGATAATTTTATGGTCAGAGACCCCGAGTACCCTACTGATATGCCAAGTGCATCACTCTATAAAGCTAAATTTGCTTTCCAATGGGCTCAGGATTTGGAGAGCCCGGAGGGTACTTTTACGGATATATTCTTTAAGATGCTCTACAAAAATATCTTAACAGCAAATACCTGTATTGAATCTCTCGATATTATGGAGGGAACCGATAAAGAGAAAGAGGTATTAAAAGGTCAGGCGCACTTTACCAGAGCGTATGGCTACTTTGTTTTGGCCAATACCTACGCTAAACCTTACAACGAAGCCTCTGCCGACGACCTTTGCGTCCCTCTCATCACTTCTACCACTCCCAGCTTAAAGAGTTATCCACGCAATACTATTAAAGAGGTGTGGGACTTAATTACCGACGATATTGAAATTGCTGTTGACGCACTATCTAAAGACGAGGGGCACCGTTCGGTTTACGAGCTGAACTATAAAGCAGCCTTAATTTTGGCTTCCCGTATCTTCCTTTTCAAAGAGGAGTTTGATAAAGTTATCTACTATGGAGAGAGGTATCTTGGCATTTCACCGGAGTTAAAGAATATTACGGCGGTTACTACTAGCCCAAGTGGTACAGGAGCCAATGCAATAAAGACTTTCTTATATCCATTTGAGAATAACGAGATTGCCTGGACATTTAGTAAAATGACCGGTGCGGCTCAAGAGGGCACTTACTGGTTTTTCACCTCTGATAAAACTATTTTCTCGCCAATCTGTATGGGAGCATCGGCTAATATTGATGACGCTTTGATAAATATATACGAGGCTAATGATCGTCGTAAAAATCACTGGTTTGTTCCACCTACAGGGGTGCCTGGAGGACTTTTGGTAAGTATTACCTATTCTCCTACAAAAGTTAGCTATTACGACAATATCCGTTTCTCGCAAAACATGAGAACCGCAGAGGTTTACCTCAATTTAGCCGAAGCTTACGCCCGCTCATCCACTCCAAACAACAATGGTGCTATTGAGTTGTTAAATACCCTAAGAGCGAACAGAATTGCCAGTTATACACCTATTACTGCAGCTAATTTTACTTCTACTAACTCTTTATTAGACTTTATTATAGAAGAGAGACGTCGCGAGCTCTGTTTTGAAGAGTTCCATCGCTGGTGGGATCTACGCAGATACGGTATGCCCTCTATTACCCACGACTGGTTAGGCGAGGTTTATGTGTTGGCAGAGAAAGATCCGGCATATATTTTAAACTTCCCTAAGGAGGAGTTGGATTTCAATAAACTATTGGAGCCAAACATTCGCCCGGTAAGATCAAAAATCAACTAATTAACCATTAAGAAAATTATGAGAAAAATATATTTACTATTTATTGGTTCGGCTCTACTCTTCTCCTGTTCATTGCAGGATAATTACGATGGAGTTATTGGGATGACAGAGCCGGAGCCCACTTTTGATGTCTCTACAGAGACGGGTCAAAAGAAAAAAGGTATGTATGAGAAATATGGAGTTATCTTTAATGAGAATTTCTCTTTTGAGGATTTCCAGTGGGACTGGAACACCATAAACAGCAATTATGCACCAAATTCCACCGGTTTCCGATATACCAACGGCGATTCTAAATATGTTCCTGAGGTTTTAGACTCTTTGAATAAGTGGTTCTTTAATATATTTCCACAGGAGTTTATTTCAAGTAATCTCCCTCGTAATATATATATGTGTGATACTCTTTGTAACCGTTACTCTTATTTGAGCTCAATTGTCTATCGCTGGTTACCCGGAGAGATCAAGACAAACTACATGATGCTGGGCTATGTGTCAGAACGATTCGGAACTGTACGCATGAACCGCTCACATATCACCTCATGGGTCTCTCTCCTTATTGAGAAAATGGTTTCGGCGAAAAACCTAACCATACCGCAAGCGTTTATTGAGTTAAGCTTAGATGGGTACGCACAATATAGCTATACCAATGCGGCAGATGTTACTACACTATATGGATTACTTAGGAAAGGTAGAAACGGACAAAATACCGGCACGGCCACGGCAGCCTGGTTTACAACCAAAGCAGAGCAGGATTTTGGAGATTTTGTGGCCTTTATTATCTATGTGCCAGATAGCGAAAAGGAGAGCTATTACTCTAAAAACCCTGTTATCAGGCAGAAGGTTGGTATTGTCAAGGAGTACTTCAAGAGCGTACACAATATCACACTACCTTACAAACCTAGACTTCTGTAAGGATGAGATATTTAACAGTAATTATTGTTAATCTGACACTTCTATTCACCCCGTTGTTCTCTCAGGAGAGATTCTCTCTTAGAGAGCAGGGGTGGGAAGAAGAGTTGGAGCAATTGGCACAAGAGATAGCACAACAGAAGGGAGGGCGCACAGCACCCGTTGTAGTGGAAAAGGTAAACCACTTTTTGGCAGATAAACCCATTCAAATTTTGGCGGAAGAGAGAGTTTGGAAGATAGTAGGGGCATCGTTGACAGATCCCTACTCCCGCCCCATAGAGTACCTTTTTAATTACATATATAAATACCCTGGTAGTGAACAGAGTAATATTACAACTCATTTAGAGAGGATAATCTCGCGTGCTGTTAGAGAGTTGACCTCATTAGGGGGATTACCGAATCCCTCTGATGAGCAGCTCTCTTCAACTTATTACCAACAGAGAGTAACCCACTTACGCTCGTTATTACAACTATATGTATTACCTAAATCTGCTCTCTATCTATCGCAGTTAGATATTCATCAAGCGCTTTTACAAGGGCAATATGAAGTTGCCTGCCAATTGGTAGAAGAGGGAGAGCGACTGGCACTATTCCGCAAAGAGGAGCGCTACTTAGCAGATCTATTCCGCTATATAGTGGAGAATGCTAAAGATAACCTCTCTTTAATTGCCTGGATTGACAGTAAAGTTTTGGCTCAATTAAAAGAGGCAGAGAGTGTTGGCGTTTTACCACTTAACAACTATGATATTTTAGCAGCTACTAGTAAATTACTGGGGAATGAGGAGTTGGTTGAGATATATAAAGAGAGGGGGAAGGAGTTACAACAGAGAGTAGAGGATAGCTACGGCACTTTAATCAAAGCTTTTCAGCAGATAGATGTATCGCGTAGTAGTTCTACCGGGAGCGAAGAGCCCAAAAGCCTTTTTATACACGATATTTTGGCAGAGCGCCTTGCTTTAGAAAAGGAGACCTTACAGCAGGAGTCCAAAAAGGAGAAAGGATGGAGTGCAACTAAAAAAGCTGTTGCTGACCCTGCTAACCGCTATGTAGTAATAGCCTCTAAGCTGGTGAAAGAGAGTGCAGGATGGAGTTTGGTAGCTACAACCCTCGCTAAACGTTATGCAGCGGAGCTTCTCTATTTTGATAACCATCCAAAAGAGCTTTTAACTCAACTACAGAGGATAAAACCCCGTTATCTTGCTATTGTAGAACAGCCTCAACAGTTAGAGGTTAGATATGTAGTTGAGCTAAACCGTTTTGTCCGCACCATAGAGGAGGGCCCTTCTGCCGACTGTCTATGGGGAATAATTACCGGCTACAATGCAGATTATGCAATGCAGATGGTTGAAAACAGCGCTAAACCTTTCGTTATAAAAAGTGCGCTCAATACTACCGGAGAGTCCAGTTCAGGCAATATATATCAAAATTTTGCCTGGTTAGATGATGGCGGTAAATATTTTAGAGGCTATAAACGAAATGTGAATGACCCAGTTATCAAAGAGAAAATTGACCAATATGATTTTTTAAAACTCTTTGTCAAAGAGTATATTGAGATAGAGCCCGACCTTATTATCTCCAGCTCACACGCCACAGAAGAGACTCTTGAAATGCCCTTTTCAAAAGGAAATCTACGCTCTTTAGATGGTCAACTCTACGCTGATTTTGGCATCCCCTGCTTTTTACCTCAACACCGCAACCCCCGTGTCTATTTTGCCGCCGGCAATTGCCTGATCGGAAATATGGAGAGAAGTCCTCAAGCAATGGCAGCCGCATGGCTCTCAGGAGGAGGTGCTACCTCAATGATTGGTTATACCGTACCAACCTGGTATGGCAGAGCGGGGTGGGGTGCTTTAAAGTATTGGATTGCCAATCCCGGTAACCTGACATTGGCACAGGCAAACTATCTGAACCAACAGGAGATGCTCTACATCCTGGATCAATGGGATCCTGAATTTAATCAAATGAACCCGGATATCACTTCTGACCTCTCTACCAGCGGTTTTAAAGTTGCAGCAGAGAGAGAGTTGGGTTATAAATTGGATAAAGAGAAGCTGGGCTTTTTTCATGATCGTGATGTCCTCTGTTTCTACGGAGACCCGGCGTGGGATGTACGCGTTAAAGATTATCTAAATCCTCCTGCCTACACCACCACCTTTAGCAATAAGAGCAGGAGAGGAGGAGCAGCAGAGTTTCAAGTTGTGGTAAAAACCGACAAGAGCTATAAGCCCGAGAAAGTAAAAGGTGCAGGAATAAAAGAGATTCACGTAGAGGATCTTCCCTTTGCCTACTTTTTACCACAACGTGTAGAGAACATTTCCGGGGTAACGCTTGTTGAAAGAGGTGTAGGGAAAGGAGCAAACAGAGAGATTCCGTTAGCCGACAGGCGAGTGGTTATAAACCGCGACTTTATTTTGATTTACAACCCTCCCTTTGAGGCCGGTAAAGAGTATATAATTACTCTTAAAACAGAGAAAAGATTAAGTAATTAGATATTAAGTGACTAATATTAACAATTTAAAGAGATGCAGATTAAAAAACGAGTAACATTACTCATTCTATCCCTCTTCCTGGGTTTTTCCGCTCAAGTGATGGCCCAAGGTATCAATTTTGATACAAAAAGCACTTGGCAGCAGTTATTAGAAACTGCAAAAAATAACAATAAACTAATATTCTTAGATTGCTATACCGACTGGTGTGGACCGTGTAAAGGAATGGCCGACAGAGTCTTTACAAATCCGGAGGTAGGTAAGTATATGAATAGCCACTTTATCTGTACCAAAAGAGATATGGAGAAGGGCGAGGGGATTGAACTGAGCAAAACCTACAAGAAGTACATCCCCGGATTCCCCACCTATTTATTGATTAACTATAAAGGTGAGGTGGTTCACCAGGCAGCCGGCTACATGGAAGCAGAAAAATTTATCAACTCAATGAAGGAGGGGATGGAGAACAAAACCTGGATTGCCTACAAAGAGAGGTATGAAAAGGGAGAGCGCGACTGGGACTTTTTAAGCGAATACTTTATTTTATTGGAAGATGCTGTACAGCAAGAGTCAATTAAAGAGGCAAAAGTGTACGCATTAGAGAATCTGACAATTGAAGCATTGAAGGAGAGTGGAAGCGCTTACCGTATTTTTAAACAGTATTGGACCGATGTAACCTCTCCTCTTTTTAAAGAGTTTATGGGCAATGGCGCCATCTATCGTAAATATGGTGAGAGGGAGAGAGAGATAGGTGATTGGGCAGGCAGACTTTACGACAGAAAAATAAGAGAGATTGAGAGCCAGTTCACCGATGAAAAGAGCACCCTCTCCTCTTTAAGAGACTCTCAATTACCGTCTGATATTGAAGATCTTAAACAGGAGTTAATAAAAGGCTTTACATATGGCCGTGAAGAGAAGATAGCCAGATTACTTCTTTTTAACTCGCTTTTAGATAAGGATTTTGACCGGTATGTTGCATTGGTAGAAAACGGAACAGAGTTTGGAATGTTTCGTTATTATAAAGATAATATCTCTACTTTTTGCAGACTATTCTTTAATGATGTAAAAGGGAAAAAGGACATTGCAAAATGTTTGGAATTGACAGAGGTTGATCCCGATGGCAAAATGATATCTCCGCGTCAGATTAGAAACTGGGCCTACTTCTTAGATCTTTCGGGAGAAAAGAAAAGAGCAGCAGATTTAGTAGAGAAAGCCGCTGTTTTGGAAGCGGAGATTAAAAAGAATTTTGAAAAGTTCTTCAAATAGGTAACTAACTAAGTACGTAAACGATAATAAAAAAATGATGAGAAAATATTTAGCATTACTACTCTCTGCCACCTTACTTTTAGCAGCCTGTGGCCAAGAGACAATAGAGCTGCAAGGCCTTTTTGTAGAGGGGCATGTTGGAGACACAGTTGAATTACATACCTTTCCTAAAGTTAAAGGGGAGAGTACCCAGTTGTTAGCTACTGCAATAATCAACCCTTCGGGGGAGTTTGTTTTTAAAGGGAGAGAGACTAAGGAGTTATTACCGGACAAATATCGCTTGAAGCATAAGAAATCACAGTTTGATCTCTTTTTAGATTATGGGGTAACCTCTCTTTTAGTTGAGGGTGCGTTCTCTAAATCTAAAGTTAGCGGCTCTGCGACCGACTCGCTTTCCCGTGCTTTTACCGAGAATGGCGGCCTAAACGCACTAATGATGATGGGTATAGGCATAGCCAATATGCAATTTCAAAAAGAGGGCAAAGAGATGCCGGATTCAGTTTTAAGTAACTTCCAGGAGATGTTAAAAGCTCTTGGTAACAAAAAGAAGGAGATTTGTGCAGCAGCATTGGAAGATGGAGGGTTGGCGCTGGCATATATAGTTGCCACAGAGGATACAGGACTTTTTGAGTTGGCCGGACTTAATGAGGCTTATAAAAATCTTACCGCAAAAGAGAAAGCCTCTTATTACGGAATTGAATTTAAAAAGGCGTTGGATAAACTTAACCATTTGGCTATTGGAGCTAAAGCACCCGACTTTACCAGTACCACACCAGAGGGCGAAAATCTCTCTCTATATAAATTTATAGCGGGAAAGAGAGTTGTATTAATAGATTTCTGGGCAAGCTGGTGCGCCCCTTGCCGTAAAGAGAATCCTAATGTAAAGGCTCTATACGATATGGCTCATGACAAAGGTTTTGATATCATTGCTGTCTCTCTGGACGATGACCGCGACAAATGGCTCAAAGCTATTGAAGATGACGGCCTCACCTGGAGTCATGTGTCCGATTTGGGCGGATGGCAAGAGGGAACAGCAAAACTTTACAATGTGTCGGCAGTACCCTCTACCTTTTTAATTGATGGCAACGGAGTTATTCTTGCTAAAAACTTGAGAGGAGATGAGTTGAAAGATAAGGTACTATCAATTTGTCAATAAATTTTAAAAATAGTTAAATTGATATTTAGGTGATATTAAGGTATTTGTAGCATAATTTCTGAATTAATTGTGACATTATGATTTCTACATAGCATCGGATTTGTAATAGATGGACGAATTAGTGCTTAAGCAAAAGTTAAAAGCTTTGGATAAGAGAGCAATAGAGTATCTGTTTGATACCTATTATGAACCCCTTTACCTCTTTTGCGAAAAATTTATCTACAACTCCGATGCTGCACACGACATGGTACAAAGCGTGTTCATTAAAATATGGGAAAACTCACAAAATATAACCTTTACCGGTACAATTAAATCATATCTGTACGTATCCGTAAAGAACGAATGCCTCCAATATCTGCGTAGTCTGAACATAAGAGATGCCCACAATCAAAAGTGGGCATTGGCACATATAGACTCCATGACAATTGACAATATGTACGACTCAATGCCCGTAACAGTTGGAGAGACCACTCATTACGGAGTTGATGACTACACCGCCAGCCTCATTGCACTACTTTACTCATTTATAGAAAAACTGCCCGAACAGTGCAAAGCCATCTACAAAATGAGCCTCGCACACAACTACAAATACAAAGAGATAGCCGCCAAACTCAAAATATCCGAAAGCATCGTCAAGGTTCAAATGTACCGCGCAAACAAAAAAATCCGCCAGATGTATCTTGAACACCCCAAGTGACAAAACTTTTTTTGTAACCAAGATTGGTTGCGGGATTGTGGGTTTTACCGTTGAGGAGACGACGTTGTCTATGCTTTGGGACTAATTATGACTACTTGTAATATTTACAAATTCTCTAAAATTTGCTCTATTCACTATTTTAGTCTTTGCTTGGTATGTATTTGTGAAAGTCTGAGGGAAGCTCACCCTTTTGTCTTTCCATTTGAATTCATATCCTGACAGCTGCCCGTCTTTTTCTTCTACAAAATCAATTTCTTGTTGCTGTGTAGTTCTCCAAAAATACATTTTAGCAAATGTCTCTTTATAGAGGTTTTGTTTATATCGTTCAGAAACCAAAAAGTTCTCCCATAAAGCTCCTTTATCATTTCTTAGATCTAATGGATTAAAATTTCCAATTATCATATTTCGGATACCGTTATCATAAAAGTAAATTTTTCGATTTCGTTTAATTTCGTTTCTAACATTTCTGCTAAAACTATTTAATCTAAAAACGATATAGCCTTTTTCCAAAATATCAATATACTTCTGTACCGTAATTTTATTAATACCAATTAATTGAGACAACTCATTGTAGTTCGCCTCACTACCAATCTGTAAGGCCAAGGCTTGCAATAAACTCTGAAGTACTTCGGGCTTTCTTATCTCTGAAAATGCTAAGATATCACGATACAAATAACTATTAACTAAATTTTTCAAAGTTTCTTTCTCATTTCCCTGATTATTAATTACTTCAGGGTAAAATCCATATAATAATCTGTTTTCAAATTGTTGCTCAGATTGAATAAAACCATTTTTATCTTCATATTCTTCCCATGAAATAGGAAACAGCTCATACTCCCATTTTCTGCCTGTTAAAGGCTCATTCAACTCATTTCCTAAATCAAATGACGAGGAACCACTCACAAATAATTGTACATTTTTGAATTGATCTGTAATGATTTTGAGAGTTAACCCAATTCCAGGTATTCTTTGTGCTTCGTCAATAAATACATATTTAGCATCTCCGATAAAAGTTCTTATTTGTTCTGTTGAAGGACTATTTAACAAGCTTCTTGTAATAGGGTCATCCGCATCTAAAAATAAAAACTCTTTATTTCTAAGTATTTTATTCAACAAGGTTGTTTTGCCGACTTGTCGCGCACCAACAATAACAATGGCTTTACCTCTATCAATTTTTTCAGTGATTTTTTTCTCAATAGTTCTATTAATCATTTTTTTTGTTACAAATATAGAAAAAAAGAATCATGCTGACCAATTATTATGATATTTAGTCATTATAGTGGCCTTAACGCTATTTGTCAATAATTATTCCACTAATATCTCTTTCCTTCTAAAGTTTCCCATGTAGGCCGCCAACAAACTGCCGCTCTGCCAGAGTTTTTTAAAACAGCTTGATTACCTGACGATTAACCTTAAAAATTTAAAAAATCCAAATGCTTTAAAAAGCTAAAGCGCTGATAATTAGAGAATATGAAAAAACTCTGCCAGAGTTAGGGTTGGCATCTATGTGCAGGAAACAACCTAACTGGACAGGAAATAATTTTCCATTCAAAAAATCCTAAAAGTGATATAAACACCTATTAATATGAATGTTAAATATGTGGGAAACTTTAGCAGAGCGTAACCTACAACCTCTTAAGATTACATTAGTTATTATTTTTTATCTGCTTGACAACTCGTTGTATATCACCGTCTGTGAGGCCGGGGTGGGAGGGGAGGCAGAGGCCGTGGCGAAAAAGTTGGCCGCAGATACTGTTGTCGGATTGGAGCGTGCCGGTACCGGTGATGTTGAGGTTCTTTTGTTTGGTGTAGAAGGGGTAGTGGGCATAAACGGGTTGTAGGTGCATAGGCTTCCAGAGGGGGCGGGTTTCAATATTGGCTGCATCCATCGTTTGACGGATATCTTCGCGGGTATAGCCGGTGATGGCGGGTTCAATTAGGATGCAGGTGAGCCAGTGGTTGGAATCAAAGTCATGGGAGGGGTTTTCAAGAAAGGTAACCCCCGGCAATTCTTTGAGTATCTCGCGGTATTTTTCGTTGATTGCACGGCGGGCGGATATGTGTTGGTCAACAACCAGCATCTGTCCGCGGCCAATACCTGCACAAATATTACTCAGCCTATAGTTATAGCCTACCTGTGAATGTCGGTAATGAGGAGCCTCATCACGAGCCTGAGTCGCCAAAAATCTTGTAGTATCGGCATCATCAGCCCTACTGCAGACCAGCGCTCCACCGCCGGAAGTTGTAATCATCTTATTACCATTGAACGATAAACAGGCAAACTCTCCAAAAGTACCGCAAATCTGCCCTTTGTATCCGGAACCCATAGCCTCGGCAGCATCCTCAAGTACCGGAATATTGTAAAGAGCCGCAATTCTTGAAATCTCATCCATCCGCGCCGGCATACCATAAAGATGCACCGGAATTATCGCTTTAGGCCTCTTACCTGTAATACTAATCCGCTCCCTTATTGCCCTCTCCAACAGTTCAGGATCCATATTCCACGAATCCGCCTCGCTGTCTATAAAGACCGGATGGGCACCTAAGTATCTGATGGGGTTGGCACTCGCTGCAAAAGTAAACGACTGGCAGATAACCTCATCGCAAGGCTGTACACCCAGTTGAATAAGCGCCAGATGTATAGCCGCCGTCCCCGAATTGAGCGCCACCACACGATTGGGCTCAACACCCAGGAACCGCTCCAGATCCCCCTCAAATCCATCTACATTCGGACCAAGCGGCACAACCCAATTGGTATCGAATGCCTGTTGAATAAAATTTTGCTCCTCACCTCCCATTTGGGCAAGGGAGAGGTAGATTTTTGGTAAAAGGGTCATATGTTAAAATGCATATAAAAAAGGCTAAATAGTCAGTATCAGCCCTTTTAATCTAAAAGATAAATTAAGTAAATGATAGTTTATCAAGATACTCAATAACCTCTGGGATCGAATAGAAACTCATAACAGAACTATCAGGAACTTTCTTATACAACCTGGGTGATTTCTTTTGTGTTGACTTTACCGCATCAAGCAGTTGTTCTAAGTGAGGTGCGAGATTCTCGATACCAGTATTTATAGACGAATTATTAAGAAACTTGTTATAAAACTCATCCATGAAACTTCTTGTTACAAAACTAACATCTTTAAAGTCAAATGTAATACTTTTTATATTTTGACTTACCATTTCATCAAAAAGATTTTTCACCACAACTCTTGATTTTAGATTGCGATTAAGCTTTAAGGAGATGTTTATCTTATAAGTTTCCATAATGCAAATATAAATTATTAATATTATTCTATAAATTCTATATAGTTGAAATTTTTATTTCCATTGTTTTTTATAAAGTTAGCAAAGGAGCTGTAAATAAATTAGTATCGAATCTTGTTCAAAGTGAGGTGTACTATGTAGCGGAATATTCAATAGAATAATATAATTCATTTAATCTTGTTTAATTA
>CAYZPF010000033.1:0-19982 GCA_964479995.1 uncultured Muribaculaceae bacterium
TAAACTGTCGTGTGGTATTTAAAGATTCGGGCTTTAATGGTTCGGATGAAGTGAAAACCAATACGCTGCTGATCCTGAAACAGCACGGGATAACCAATGTGGCGACTATATAAAGGGAAAATAGTATGGCTAAAAACAAAAAATTACAAATTCGAAACAGTACTGCCGAATTCCTCATTTTTACCAATCAAGCAAAGGAAGAAGGTATTGAAGTGCGCGTGCAAGATGAAACCATTTGGCTTAGTCAAAAGCTAATGGGTGCTCTGTTTGATTGCTCTACAGACAATATATCCTTGCATTTAAAAAATATATTCAAAGAGAATGAACTGGATGAAAATTCAGTTACCGAGGAATTCTCGGTAACTGCAACAGACGGTAAGAACTATAAAACCAAGCATTACAATTTGGATGCTATTATTGCTGTCGGCTACCGTGTAAACAGCAAGCGAGCAACGGCCTTCCGCCAATGGGCAACCTCTGTTTTAAGAGATTATGCCATCCGAGGATATGTGATTGACCGTAAACGCATGGAAAACGGTACATTTCTAGGTAAGGATTATTTTGAACACCTGCTTGCCGAAATTCGTGAAATCCGATTGAGTGAGCGTCGCTTTTATCAGAAAATAACGGATATCTATGCTACGGCAATGGATTACAATAAGGATGCAGCAATCACTAAAGAGTTTTTTGCCAAGGTGCAGAACAAACTGCATTACGCCATTCATGGACAGACCGCCGCCGAACTCATTGTATCAAGGGCAAATGCAGAAAAAAAACACATGGGACTGAGCTCATGGGAGAAATCCCCAGACGGTAAGATTGTAAAGTCGGATGTCTCTATCGCCAAAAATTATCTAACCCAAACCGAATTGGAGTCATTGGGTCGAATTGTCAATGCTTACTTAGATTTGGCGGAGGATAGGGCAAAAAGAGAGATACCCATGACCATGGAAGATTGGGCAACACGGCTTGATAAATTTTTAGAAGCTGATGAGCGCGAAATATTGAAAAACAGCGGAAAAGTGACAGCGCAAATCGCCAAGTCTTTTGCCGAAAGCGAATTTGAAAAATATCGCATAGTGCAAGATCGTCTATTCGAATCGGACTTTGACAAAGAGATGAATGTATGGCTAAAAATATGACATTAAAGTTCGAGAGCAATCTCGAATATCAGGATGAAGCGGTAAAGAGTATTTGTGACATCTTTGAAGGTGAAGAGATTTTTCAGAGTAATTTCTCTATCGCACCTATTGTGGGCGAAGAGAATTTGCTTTTGCAAAGGGTAACAATAGGTATTGGCAACTCAATAAAAATGATTGAAGAGGATATGCTTGCCAATATGCAGCGTATCCAACTACGAAACGGTGTGCCTCAATCGACTGCTGAGAGTTTCAAGAGAGATGGAATGAACTTTTCTGTAGAGATGGAGACCGGTACAGGTAAAACTTATGTCTATCTGAAAACGATCTTTGAACTCAATAAGCGTTACGGTTTTACCAAATTTATAATTGTAGTGCCGGGTATCGCCATTAAGGAGGGTACATATAAATCATTGCAGATTACCAAAGAGCATTTCAAAGGTGAATATGATAATGTGGTATATGACTATTTTGTATATGATGCAGCCAAATTGGAGCAGGTGCGCTCGTTTGCAACTGGTGATACCATTCAGATTATGGTAATCAACATAGATGCATTCCGTAAAAGCTTTGAGAGTGAAGATGAAAATAGTAAATCTAATATTATCCACCGTTATAACGATAAGTTGGGCTACAAACCCATTGACCTGATTAAAGAGACCAATCCGATAGTGATTATAGATGAGCCACAAAGTGTAGATAATACTAACAAGGCAAAAGAAGCAATTGCTGCACTCAATCCGCTCTGCTGTTTACGCTACTCTGCTACACACCGTACGCCCTACAATATGATGTATAAGCTCGATTCGGTAGATGCTTACGAGATGAAGTTGGTAAAACAGATTGAAGTTGCAACTGCTACTGTAGAAGGCTTTTACAACGATGCCTATATCGACTTGATAAAAGTGGACAACAAAGCTGCTATTAGAGCACAGATAGAATTGGACTTTCAAAACAGAGGGAAAGTTGAGCGTAAGAAAAAGTGGGTTAAGCCGGGAGAGGATCTATTTGATATAACCAAGCGAGAACAATATGAGGGGTATATTGTAGAAGATATTTGGTACGATGATGAACGCTGGAATATGTCGTTTACAAGCAACGATACCATTATAGAACAAGGGGTTGTATCGGGTAGTTTGAGTGACGACCTGCTAAAGCGAGAGCAAATACGCATGACCATAGAGGCGCACCTTGAGAAAGAGATAGTGCTCAATCCACAAGGAATAAAAGTGCTAAGCCTCTTTTTTATCGATAAGGTAGCAAATTACCGTGAGTACGATTCGGAGGGAAATCGCCAAAACGGCAAATATGCTCGTATTTTTGAAGAGGAGTATAATAGCTTGATAAATAGGGCAAAGTATCGTTCTCTCTTTAAAGAGCTGAAAGATCATGATATAGAAGTTAATAAAATTCACAATGGATATTTCTCGGTAGATAAGCAAAGTAAAGCATCTAACAAAAGAGAGAAGTTTGAATGTTTTGTAGATACCACAGGAAAAACGGCCAAAGATGATGATACCTTCAATCTGATTATGCGCGATAAGGAGCGGTTGCTGAGCTTAGAGACGCCGCTACGCTTTATTTTCTCCCACTCCGCCTTGCGTGAGGGTTGGGACAATCCTAATGTGTTCCAAATCTGCACGCTTAACGAAACAACTAAGGAGATAAAGAAACGGCAAGAGATAGGGCGTGGACTCCGTTTATGCGTCAATCAAGAGGGCGAACGGGTAAAAGGCTTTGAGGTGAACACCCTCACTGTTATGGCAAATGAGAGCTATGAAGAGTTTGCAAAAGCGTTGCAGAATGAGATAGAGGAAGATACTGGAATCAAGTTTGGTTATCTTCATAAACACTCTTTTGCCCGTATTGAGGTGGCTACAGATTATGATAGAGTGCTCTATTTGAATGAAGAAAAATCGGTTCTACTTTATGATCATTTCGTAGAAAAGGGGTATGTAAAAGAGGAGGTTGTTAATAGGAAGACCAAAGAAATTGCCGCTAAGGTGCAGGAAAAACTAAAAATAGACCTGCGTGATAATCGAGTAGATATCCCTGAAGAGTTTGACTATATCAAGATGCCTGTTTTGAAGGTGTTAAAGCGTATCAGCGGAAACTTTATGAATATCAAAAATAGGGACGATGTACGCCGAGTAACATTCAAGAAAGAGTTCTTTATCAATAACGAAGATTTTAAGAACCTCTGGGATCGGATAAAATACAAAACGACCTATTCGGTGAAAATAGATACCGATAAGTTGATAGAGAAATGCGCTCAAAAAATATATGAAGAGGTGCTGGTGGGTAGAGGACGCTTTGTCACTCGCAGAGTAAAATTAGCCATTATAGAAGGTGGTGTTATGGAGGGAGAAGATTCTCCTCGTGAGTCGACACGGATTATAGAGGATACGGTTTCGGTACTGCCCGATATTGTTACCTACCTACAAAACGAGACTGGACTCACCCGTCAATCAATCGTCTCTATCTTGATTAAGAGTAGGCGCTTGGAAGCGTTTAAGAAGAATCCTCAAGCCTTTATAGAATCGGTTATTGATATTATCCGTAACGAGATGCGCCTCTTATTGGTTGATGGCATCAAATATAAGCGGATAGATGAGGATATGTGGTGTCAAGAACTGTTCGAAAACAAAGAGCTGCAAGGTTATTTAAGCAGTAATTTGCTGGAAAGTAATAAATCGCCATATGATTATGTGATTTATGACTCAGAAACAGAGCGCAGTATGGCACAACGATTTGAAAACTCCGATAATGTTAAGGTCTTTACTAAACTACCATCGTGGTTTAAGATAGAGACTCCATTGGGAGCCTATAATCCCGACTGGGCACTCGTTTTGGATGATGGTAACGAGCAGAAACTCTATTTTGTTGTAGAGAGTAAGGGCGGTTTGTTTGAAGATGCCATTAAAGCAACTGAAAGGGCAAAAATAACCTGTGGTGAGAAACACTTTGCCGCTCTTGAAACAGGAGTAAAATTAGAGTTTGCAGACACATTTGATAAATTGCAAGAGAAGATTCTCTCTTAATTTAAGAGTTATACTCTCTGTCGAAATAGATAAAACAACCAGTAATTCGGAATTTCCGAATTACTGCTTCAGATTAGAGAAAGAGCTTTACGGCAATGTTTGCTGTAAACGAGAATATCTTAGTGAAGGTGGGATAGTGCTGTTATTTACTTAAAAAAGTATCCAAATTCCAAGCCGAAATATGTTCAATTCCCTCATTAGTAGGGATTTTGTAGTCATCCATACTTACCACATATTTATCAAAATTATCTTGGATGAGCTTCAACGAACGGTATTCTCTTTCGATGGTTTTCTCCTCTGTCAATTGAAGTGTTACTTGCAAGTAAACTCTTTTGTCGCCTTTTATTGCCACAAAATCCACTTCGGTCTCTTTTATCGTACCCACATAAACCTGAAATCCAGCGCGTCGCAAACTCAAATAAACGGCATTTTCTAATAAATAGCCAATTCCGTATTGGTACCCGGTGTAAAGATAGTTCCGATAAGCCAAATCGTTTAGATAATATTTACTGTTGCCCGAAATGGTCTCTTTGCCCTTTATGTTATATCGTTGGGCACGATGAACGAGGAATGAGTTTTCTAAATAATTGAGATAGGAAGAGAGCGTTTCGTAGTTTGTTTTACGCTGTTTAGATCTATAAAAATTGATGATGTTTGTTATCGAAATCAAATTGGAAGCACTATTGACTAAATAAACAAATAAAACGTCTAACAACTTTACATCCTTGATATTATAGCGTGCTACTATGTCGTGCAACATAACCGTATCTTTTATGGTTGAGACATAGTTCTGCTTCATTTCATCGCTTGGCAAGTTAAAAAGCTCGGGCAAGGCGCCGCTTTGGAGGAATTTTCTATAGCTTTCGCTATTGATTTGAAAATTTGAAATTCCACAAAATTCGATAAAACTAAACGGAAAAATCTCAAATTCAACATATCTACCCGACAAGAGTGTTGCCAGTTCACCAGACAAAAGATTAGAGTTTGAACCGCTGATAAAGAGTTCACTTGGCTCTGCAAAATCTTGTGAATGAGAGTTTACAAATCTTTCCCACTCGTCAATATATTGTATTTCGTCAATAAAAATATAAACTTTCCCAGTTGGCTTTAATGCTTCACGATATGCTTTATAAAGCAGCTCCAACTCACTGGCACTTCGCAAAGTTGCCAATTCCATATACTCTTTGTTGATGTAAAGTATATTTTCGCTCTTTACACCTTCGGAAATCAACTTGGATGCGATTTGGCGTAAAATGTAGCTTTTACCTGCACGACGCTGACCAACAAGTACCTTTACCAACTTATTACCAAGATATTGACCAATTTTATCTGTATAAAATGTACGCTTATAACCCAAATCTATCGGGTTATTGTCCCAAAAGTTGTACTTTCGGATAGAGTTGACTATTTCAACCATATTTGAATATTTTCGTCAAATATAATTATTTTCAATTACATTTGAAAATTTATAACTTCATGCTCGCTCTCTCTTTTGTTTTGATATTCTAACCGCCAATGGGCAACCTCTGTTTTGAGGGATTACTCATCTTTATAATATGGCTCATGATTTTTGATATTATGGCTCAGAAAAAGCTATTTTCGAGCTTTAATTATTATATTTATGAGCCATAAAAATTAAAGGTTATGAAAAAAAAGAGGAGCGACATCATTATAGAGTATCTACGAGAGAATCCAGGAGTTGCAAATTCGGAGATTTTTGCCGGCACTGGCCTTGATATTTCGTCAGCTACGCTTAAGCGTGACCTAACTCGCCTTGTTGAAGAGAATATACTAATCATGAAGGGAGAGAGAAGAGGCGCTCGATATTATCTATCTCCTCTTTACACCCTCATGGTTGATATTGATCCAGATATCTATTTTCAAAAAGAGATTGACGAGCGGAAAATCCTCCAAGGCTACAATTTTGAATTATTGAGTCTGCTTTCCGATGCACCACTGTTTACACAGCAAGAGTATGAGAAGCTGACCCAACTTCATGACCACTTTAAAACGAATATCTCCAAACTGTCCCAGGTGCAATATAAAAAAGAGATGGAGCGTCTTGCCATAGATCTTAGTTGGAAATCTTCGCAGATTGAAGGCAATACCTACTCACTGTTAGAGACAGAACGGCTGTTGCTAAAGAAGGAAACCGCGGTAGGAAAAACAGTTGAAGAGGCGACGATGCTTCTCAACCATAAAGAGGCGTTGGATTATATTATTAACAACCCGCATTACCTGCAACCACTAACGGTAGCCAAAGTAGAGAATATTCACAGCCTCCTAATGAAAGGGTTGGGAGTCGATCGGAATATTCGTATTGGTCGTGTGGGTATTACCGGCACAAATTATCGCCCATTGGATAATGAGTACCAAATCCGTGAGGCTTTGGAGGGTATGTGTGAGGTGATAAACCGACGGCAGGACCCATTTGAAAAGGCCCTGCTTCTCTTGGTTCTAATCTCATATATCCAACCATTTAACGATGGTAATAAACGGACTGCCCGAATAGTAAGCAATGCAGAACTGATGGCCAACCACTATTGTCCCATCTCCTTTAGGACGATAGATTCAATCGATTATAAAAAGGCGATGCTCTTATTTTATGAGCAGAACAACCTCTCCGCTTTCAAACAAATCTTTATAGAGCAGTACCAATTTGCCGTTACTACCTACTTTTAAGCATGCTGGCTATATTAGTGTAAATTTATCTTATTAGCAGGAGGCTTATTTAAAAATTATCCTGCTTTCTTAAATAAGATTTTTTTTATTTAACTTAGCTCATTGAATCTTAAATAAAGCGCATCCTTTTTTATAATACTAATATAAACCTTACTGCAATGAAAGAGTTTAATGCAGGAACCTATATTAATCAAGGATATTACAAAAGCTTTCAGCCCACCAAACTGAACAAACAGTGGATATTGGACGATATGGAGATATTGCAATTACTCTCCCTAGCAGACCGACAGATAGGGCGTTTGGATATGTATTCGGAATATATCCCCAATATCGACCTATTCATTAGTATGCATGTGGCCAAAGAAGCTACAATGAGTAGCAAGATTGAAGGTACACAAACCAATATAGAAGATGCTTTTTTGGATAAAGAAGATTTGGGCGTTGAGCGAAGAGACGATTGGTTAGAAGTTCACAATTATATTGAGGCTATGAACAAAGCTGTTCAGAAACTCCACGATTTACCTTTTTCATCTAGGTTAACCCGTGATACACATCGTATATTATTACAAAGTGTTCGAGGAGAATATAAATTACCCGGTGAGTTCCGTACTAGTCAAAATTGGATAGGCGGTGCCTCTATAAATGATGCTACCTTTATTCCACCTGTACATACTTCTGTACCAGAATTGATGAATGATTTGGAGAAGTTTGCTCACAACGATGAGTACTTTTTCCCTGTTTTGTTAAAAGCAGCATTACTACATTACCAATTTGAGACCATTCACCCTTTTTTGGATGGAAATGGTCGTGTAGGGCGTCTGTTGATTACACTTTACTTAATAGATAAAGGGATTATCAAAAAACCAGTTTTATATTTATCGGACTTTTTTGAGCGAAACCGAAAATTATATTACGATAATTTAATGCGTGTTCGTACAGATAGTGATATTAAGCAATGGTTGAAGTTTTTTTTGGTAGGCATCATAGAGACAGCGAAAAGTGGGGTTGCTACATTTGATGCCATATTAAAATTGAAAATGGAAAAGGATGGATTAATACAGAAGAAAAGCAGACGAAGCCACCATTTACTCAGTATATTAGACCATTTATATCAGCGCCCAATCATTAACGCCCAACAGGTAGTAGAATTAACAGGCGTATCAATGCCAACTGCATATAAAATTATAGATGAAATGGAACAATATGAGATATTAAAAGAGATGACGGGAGCTAAGAGAGGACAAATATTTATGTTTGAACCTTATATCAAATTATTCTAGGCACTCTCTGCCACTCACTCTTTAATATAGCTCACAATCTTTGAGCAGAAGGGTTAGAAGAGATGACTAATGCTTTAAAACCTAAGGAGCAATATTTCAAATCGCATCTATAAACCATCATATATCAGCCTGCATACAGTACTTGCCTTTTATGGCATGATACCCGAGGCAGTAATAGAGATTACGGCAGTTTCATCCTTGAAAACAGTTGAATTTCAAAATAGCTTCGCTCTCTATTCCTATAAAAAGGTACGAGAAGATTTAATCTTTGGTTATGAGCTGAAGCCTTTTCGCGACAGAGTGATACTGTTCGCATATCCTGAAAAGGCATTGCTCGACTTGCTCTATCTTTACCCTTTCTACGACTCACATGATGAGATGAAAAATTTGAGACTTGACGAAGAGTATATGGCTAACCACTTAAATATTGCCTCTCAGAAGTATATGGTCAAAGAGTACATACAGTTGATGGTACTGGATTGGCTCTCTACCTCAACTTATGTTCAAAAGGTTGTATTCATAGGAGGGACCAATCTCAGACTTGTCAAAGGTATCGACCGTTTTTCGGAGGATTTGGATTTTGACTGTAAGGATTTTTCGCAGGAAGAGTTCACTAAGATGACAGACGAAGTGTTGATTTTTTTGCAACGCGCCAGATTCTTTTTTCCGTTCATTATCTAAAATAGCTGTAGTGTATAGAGAAGTTACTATTTTTTACATATAAAACAGAATACTATTCTGTTATCTATGCAAAAATACTTATCTCTGTGGAGTTGATAGCTAATCACCTTTACGGTCCCTCGTATGTTTCGATGGAAGGGGCATTACGCAAAAGAGGGTCTATAATAAGTACACTTTCCTTATTGCCTCGCCCGAAAAAGCGTTATGCGATCTGATAATAACGACTCCCCGTCTCAACTTTCAGTCTATGAAGGAGGTAGAAACTTATCTCCAGGATGATTTACGATTAGATATGTTGGCGTTTACTGCAATGAATAAGGCCATTATAGAACAATGCGCCGCGATTGGGAAAAAGAGAAAGGCACTTGAATTACTCTTAAAACTATTATTGCAATGACCATATTTGACCAAATGCTCGCTCGATATGAAATAATAACCAGTGAGCAAAAGCGTAATGCCATACATGAAGTTATGCAAGAGATTGCACTTGCCGGGCTTTATCGAGGTGGTTTTTTTGACAAGGCCGCCTTTTATGGTGGAACTTGCCTAAGGATATTTCATAATTTACCACGATTCTCCGAAGAGATGGACTTTTCATTGACAGAGAGGAATGTGGAGTTTGATCTGGAAAGCTACTTTCCAGCAGCCGTGGGAGAGTTTAAGGCTGCAGGGCGAGATATTCTGATAACTAAGAAAGAGAACACTGAGATATATGACCTGAGTTTCAAGACAGAAAAGAGTGTGAAAATAAAGATTGAGGTGGATACTAATCCACCCTTAGGATTTTCGACAGAGCAGAAGCTCTCTCTTATGCCCTTCTCGTTTATGACCCGATGCTTCACGCTGCCTGATCTTTATGCGGGGAAGATGCACGCACTAATATTCCGAAACTACAAAAACCGTGTCAAGGGTCGAGACTGGTTTGATTTTGAATGGTATGTAAGGCATGATGTACCACTCAATCTCGCCCATTTCCAAATTAGAACGAAAGAATTTAACGGTTTGGAAATAGACAAAGAAGAATTTATCAAGATGCTTAAGAAGAAGCTCGGCACTACCAATATAAGTATGGTTAGGCAGGACCTTATGCCGTTCGTTCAGAATCCTGCAGAGTTGGATATCTGGTCAAATGACTATTTTATGCAATTGGCAGATAGGATTAAATACCAGATTTTATGAGCAGTACAAAATAATTTATACCAGATTCAATTTTGGCTGCCTCATTTACTCTGCTAACTCTTTATAAAAGTAATTCACCCACTCTCTGTAGGTATCTTGTGCCGATAGGCAGGTATCTATTAGGTAGCCCTTTATATTGGGGTACTCTTTTAAACCCCTATAATAAAATTGTTTAAACTCATTATCAATAATAAAGGGAACAATGTTGTTTTTCAAACATTCACGGAAGATAATCAGACGACCTACTCTACCGTTACCATCTTGAAACGGATGGATACTCTCGAAACGATAATGATATTCAATAATAGTTTCAAAAGAGATTTCATCTATACCATTATACCAATTAGCAAGCCGTTTCATCTCAATCTCTACATTTTGCGGCAAGGTGGTCTCTCTTCCTCCAACCTCGTTGGGCAAATTCTTCCATTCACCCACACTAAACCATTCAGTGGTGGCATGGGAAGTGGCATTTTTTAATATACGATGAAACTCCTTTATAATTTTATTTGAAAGAGGTTGTTCTATTGTATCTAATAGATAATCAAATGCCACAAAGTGATTAGCTGTCTCAATAATATCGTCCACCGGCACAGCTTCTTGATCTTTAAATCCTATAGTGCGAGTTTCAAAAATATAGCGAGTCTGCTCTTCGGTCAGTTTGCTTCCTTCAATCCGATTTGAATTGTAAGCAAGATCAATTTGTGTCTTATGATACAAACCTCCTTTTCGCTTGGCCTGCTTCTCTTCTCTGAGGTAGATTAATAATTTGCTCATAGATTTACTTTTACCATTGCCTCTTTTGCCTTAGTGTGGTTAAACAAATATAGATAATATTGTTCTGAGTGATGGTTAAAATATATGGTACAGCTGCTCTCTAAGGGGGGTTTAATTTTTATAAAGGAATGACAATAATTTGTTCACTCCCATTACTTAAATAAAGCTTGTCCGCATACCTAGTGATATAGCCATTTCTCTTAGGATTAGCTTCCCATAAGATATTGCCCGCTGTATCCATTAAGCTTGGTCCTTCTGCCTCAAACTCATAAAGATTATTATAATCAGAGGTATGAGCATAGAAATTATTTTCATAACGACAAACCCTCATGTTTAAAGACTGCTTAAAGAACTTTTTCCACTGCAATTCTAGGCCATTTTCTTTGACTTCATAGCAAACTACAAAAGCCTCTACAGGGAATAATCCAGCTAAAAAACTTCCCAACTCTCCACTAATAAGCAAATTACTTTCAGGTAAAGAGGCTAAAGATGTGATATTTGAAATCTCTTTATGAAAAATTCCATTATGTTCCCAAAGCATGTTTAAATTTTCGTCAAAGGCCCAAATCTTAGATTGGTATTTTGCTTCAATAATTTCAGCTCCTCCAACCATTATCTGATTATTATTATAAACAGAGATTGATCTAAAACCAAAGAGGCCTGGACATTGATACTGAGCCACTATTTCTCCAGCAGAGTTAAGCTTGGTAAGGAACTTGTAGGCAGCAGAGTAGATATGATTATCCGGACTAACTGCTAAATCTGCCCCTACCCCTTGACTAACCTGAGTGCTCCAAAGCAGGGCTCCACTGTCAGTATCATAAGCATCAACATAAACTTTGCCATCGCCAATTAAATAAGTAGCATCTCGTTTCATATGAGCATAGAGCACCCCATCTTTTAAAGCTATTCCTCCAGCAGTCTGGCTAAGATGCTCAGATATAATATCTGTTCGCCATAAGAGTTCGCCTTGCTGATTAAATTTAGCCGCTAAGGCATTAAGTTTTCTTTCTTCACCCTCTCCTAGCCACCAACTACCAAGAACATAAACATTTCCCTTATCATCACTAGTTATATCAAACAAAGAAGCTTCAGGAATAGTGAAGGGAGGGGTAGGGGGGACAAGGGTAGTAAAAGTAAGCTCTGGGCTATAGAGGATTTCTTGTTGTGCATAAGTAGCCTTAAGGCAATAGCTGTAGTCAGAATTTCCTGCTAGTTCTTCCACTAAAGCATTAAAAGTGAGACTAGTACCAGTATTTTCAATTATTTGCGCAGGAACTGATTTTTTGACTGAAGAATTAGCTAGGCGATATTCAAAACTGAACTCTATACCTTCTAAGTCAGCTGCATTTAAGACCTGGGCTCTAAGTAAGGCTGAATTATAGCTTACCTCTGTAGCGGCTAGAGTGTTTAAATTAAGGGTGAATACTTTGGTAAAAAAATAAAGAGTTGAGCTAAAGAGCTGGTCTCCTTTTTCATTACTCGCTTTAAGACGATAGCCGTATTCAGAGACACTAGCCAAACCATTCACTAAGGTACTTAGATTTAAATTAGGACCAGAGCTTTCTCTTTTTTCTACAGGAACAGATTTGAAGTTTTGGGTATGGCTTGACCAATAAAGAAAGTTAAGGTCTATTCCTTCTAAATCAGCCGCATCTAAGATTTGGGCTCTAAGTAGGGCTGAATGATAGCCTAGTTCTTGGACGGCTAAAGTTTTTAACTTAAGCTCAAAAAAATTAGCTGGGAGCTCTTCTTTCTTTAAGGTTGTGAAGCTAAGAACTGCACTTTGTCCCTCTCCGGCTAGGTTAGTAGAAAAAGCCTTAACTTGATAAGTAGTTTCAGCTTGAAGATTTTCTAGGACAAGAGAGAAAGATAGATCACTAGCTAAGTTATAAGCTAGTATTTTTCCTTCATTTAAGTAGACGCCATAGGTGGAGATATTAGCTCCACCCGTAGAAGAAACTTGGACTTTGATTTCAGCCTTGCTATCGCTCAGCCAGGTAACCTGTGGCCCCTCTATCGTAGGGTATTTGATTTGCGAGAGTGGGTCGTTTAAGGAGTCGCAGCCAAACAACAATAGGATAGAGAGTGCTACAACTATCGGTAAGGTATAGGTTGAAAGAGGCAGTTTTTTCATAGCCTTATAGTTTAGGTAGAGAGGGGGCAACTATAAAGTTAATAAACTTTATTCAATTCTATTAATAAATAAATCATTTTCAGGAAGTTCATTTATTGGTGGGGGGTGCCAATCTACATTTTACTCTTAGATTTAGAGTGCTGAACAAATTTAGATTTGGTTGGGATTAGCTTCGCTGACGCTCGCTGATCCATTAAAATAATCGACAGAGCTATACTTAGAGTACAGTTCTACGAATAATATTAAACTAAAGTTTTGATAAAAATAAATCAAACAAAAATAAACCAATTGATACAAGGCTCCCCCAAAGGAGGTGTGCTACTCTCGTCTTGGCTTAAGTCTATAGGCAAAGGGGCAATGGTTAAATCCAATGATATGCTTATGCTCTCCGGTGCTCTTTCCACATTGCAATCTCAAGCAAATATAAATATCCATTTAGGCGGTCGTTCCGCACTGGAACTCCAGGGAAATACACACTATTTACAATTAAACTCTCTGGAAGTAACACTATTTGCTCCTGGACGAACCGAATTACCACTATGGTTTATAAAGAATGAGTGGGATTTAGAGTATAGGGTATTCAAATTATCTTTATTGGAAAATGACACTCTTGGTTTAACTGCCTATCGTGACGGCGATATAGAAATGAATATATCAAATCCCACTCGTGCAATGCTGGAATGTTTGGCATTAGCACCCAAAGAGTTTTCCTTAAATGAAGCCTTTGAGCTAATGGAAGGGTTAACTACTTTGCGTCCCAAGCAAGTACAGGAGTTATTGGAAAACTGTAAATCGATAAAAGTTAAAAGGCTTTTTCTCTATTTTGCAGAACGGGCTGGGCATAGCTGGTTCAAGTATATCGATCAAACTAAAATAGACCTTGGTTCGGGTAATAGAACTATTACTCCCAACGGAGTATTAGTACCTAAATATAGTTTGGTGTTGGCAAAAGATTTAGCAGAATGAAAGATAAATATAAAAAACAAGTAGCTCTTTTACTGGATATACTGCCGGAGATAGCCAAAGAGGAAGTGTTTGCTCTTCATGTTTATTATTTATGCGCTGTGCCTTGAAAGCAAGCTTTAGGCACACCGAATAAATAATAAACGCCCTTGCGGGCGTTATTTTGTTTTGGTTTGCGGAGAGAGGGGGAACGACACTTCTCCATAACCGCTTCATAATCAATATGTCAAAAGTCGTAAATCTGTCGTGTTAGCGATCTCCAATCTTCGGCTTTTCAGCGTTTTTCGTCGAAATTCACACTAATATTTTTCTTTCAAATTTTACTTTGCCAGTAGCGAGGTATGCGACATATCCCTGACGATAACGCCGTCCTCGAAAACCTCATAAGCGAATACCCAATCTTTCTCAAACACGGCACACCGGTAACCCAATACCTGCCATTTTTTGAAACGGCACAACGGATGATCCGCCACACCAGCTAAAGACTCAAATAATTCGTCCATCCTGCCGCAACGGTGCCTTGCCGCCTCTTTCGACAGCTTCAGTACGTTTTTCAAGAATAGTTCAAGGTCGTCGATCTTATCCTGAACCGTCTGGGAAATTACCACCTCGCGCATTACTCAGCCCATTCGTCTATCCGACGGCGCAATTCGTCGGTAAACACCTTTACCGGGACAGCGTTGCACTCCTTCGCAGCCTCCCGAAAACTCTTTTTATTTTCCTCTACAACCGTAGCAAAAGGCAACGTCTTGATATACTCAAGCAGTTTCTTTGCCTGCGGGTTGTTTTCCTCGATAATGATAGTTGTCATGTCACTGCGTATTACTCTTTACAAAGATAACGAAATAAATTCACACAATCATATTTAGGTACAAATTAAAACCCAATGCGTTTACGAACAATATTCTCAATTTGCCCACCGCTAAGGTCGTATGTGCGGCTAATTCCTCAGCATTCTCTTTAAGTAATCCGTTGAGCATGGATTGCCATATGAGGCTTCTCGCCTCTAAGGACGGTTTCTGAAACTCCAATTTGTATAAAAACCTGCGTTCAAACGCTTTATCCAGGTTTTGTGTGAGGTTGGTGGTCGCAATCTCGTACTCATTAACGCAATTTCGGTAACGGTCAAAAATTTCTTTTATCTGTTTTTCGCTTTCGCCGAACCACATACTTTTTGTTTTGGCAATATCCACCATCAAAATATGCCTGCCCGTTTGGCGGGCAAGTTGATATGCTGTTTCAGTTTTACCAGTTCCGGGCGCACCATAAAACAAGTAGGCAAATCCTTGCCTCATGCCATGAAACGCCAATTGTTGCTGTACCTCCGTGAATTTATCTTTTGCCAATAGTCGAACCAGATCATTGACTTGGCGTTGCTCCGAAAGGTTGTAAAACAAATGTTTCGGATGGATGTTATCAAACTTTACGAGGTCTTTATACTCTTTTCGCGGTGTTAAATTAAGTTGTAGCTCCTCAAATAACAGCTCTTTCACTTGATCCGTAAGCCGGTAATGGTCGGGGTCTCCAAAAAAGGAGTCGCCCTTACAGTTCTCTATGATGTTGAGTTCGAATAATTGGTTATACCGCCGCTTGAATGAGATTTAGGCCTTTGGCGATGAGCTCCAGATGCGGCTTCATCTTATCCCCATTTTCTTCTTTGTTTTAGGCAAAAATAGAGGTTCACTATGCCGATGTATGGCATAGTGAACACAAAAACGGCAGCAAATTGCCGCCGTGGGTGTATTATCAACTGATTAAGGAATCAAATATCGAAGCGACCCCGACTGATATCAACAGCAATAAAGCCAGGCTGATAAGAGAAATTACAATTCCGGCAATGGCCAACCCGTTCGGTTTTCTTGAAACCCCTGCAGAAGAAAGAATTAGTCCCAGGAGCCATAGTATCCATACAAGTACTGGTAACCATCCCATAAACAACGCGATCAGGGAGAGGATAAATCCGGCTACGCCTGTCCCGTTCGTTTGGCGTTGATATACAATAACTGTTTGATGCAGATAATTCCGTTTTGGTGATCGTAACAAGTCATCTTCTCGCATTCTACGTCCATTCTCACAGAAAGAAAATAACTTGGGCATAAAATAGCTCATGATTGTTTTTACCGCAAAATAAAAACTCCACTATGCGAAAACGTTGCATAGTGGAGTTGCAATATGAACTATCTGAGCGTTAAATCTCCCTGGACTTACCGTCGCGCAGGATCAAAATATTGTGCTCGGGAAATGCGCGCACGAATTCTTCCGGCGATTCCGTATGAATGGGAATCAGGCAGGCAGGATTGACATGATCAGCCACCGTACGCAATGATTCCGCCCCAGCGTGCCCAGAGGTGTGTATGTGGTGCTTGTCATATCCCCGCTCATCTGCCCAGGCATAGAACTCTTTTGTTCGCGGGGCATCTTGATACCCTTTCCATAACGAGGTAATCACATTGGCTGTATAAACATCAACTGCCATTTTCTTACCTGTGCGTTTGCAAGCGCGGTAGATCGCCACTAGCCGGTCGATGTTCTGGCTGGAACACCAGATGAAATTGGCCTTGCCTGGGTCGGTCTTGAATAATTCAACTAGGGCGTCTTCCACCTCGTTTTCCGTATGGTATTTGTGTTCTTTCTTGCTGGAGATGTTCGTCCCCTCCATTAGCATATAGTCCACCCCGGTCGGCAGCTTCTTGTATAATATCCCTTTGCGGCCGTTCAGGCGCACATCGCCAGTATAGAGGATGCGTTTACCCCCGGCTTCGATCAGGAACGCGCAAGCGTCGTAAGCCGAATGGTCGACCGTAAAGGCGGTCACGGTAATATCTTTTACCTGAACCGGTATCGCCGGAACACCCGGCCGCGAGGGATGTATCGGTTGCACGTTGGCGATCTTCCAGCTTTTATCAATAAACACGCTTCCTATATTGAGCATCGCTTTTGTTCCCTCGGTCATGTAGACGGGATTGTCATAGGCTTTCTGCGGTACCAGCCCGTGATGGTCGGCATGATAGTGGCTGATAAAGATCGCATCCACTCCCCGACACCATTCCTGAACCTGTGTTCGGATCGCCTCTTGTCGCTCCTTAGGATTATCGTCGAAGTCGAGGGGCATTCCCAAGTCAAGCAATATTTTGGCTTGCGCGGTTGCGATTTCCACGCAGTTTCCACCGATCTGGTTTGCTCCACGATGAATAGTAATGTGCATCAGCCTTTTAATAATGAGGTCTGGAAATTACTTAATTGTTTCCCGTCGTATTTGAAATAGATATAATGACACTCTATAACATCATTTCCAATCGGATAAGTCTTATTTGCAAATGATTCGTCTAGAATATCATCTGGCATAGCGCAAGCAACGCGAATCATCAGGCTTTGGGGTCTTTTACCGCTAAAGCCAAATATTTGATACCAATCCGCGCCACAATCTGAGCGCAAAAGTTCACGAATAAATACAGCGTACTGAATAGCTTGCTTTAGCGCATCTTTGGGTGGTTCAGTAGATTTGTTTTCGTCCTTGACTTCAATGATGGTTAAATAAGTGGAATGACTTCCGCCTCCTGTCCTTGCAAAAAAATCTATTCCACCACCATATTGTTTGGCATATCTCAACGGATTTTTATGGTCGCTTGCACTGATAGGTGTTGGCATTCCGAACCTCATCCCGCATATTTTTACAGGCTGAATGCCGCGTATTGGTTTGTCTTTACTGCTTCGTTTCGAAAACTCCGATAGCAATAAACTTTCTACATTATGTTCTTCATTCTTCTTTCCCTTATTGTTTCGAGTATTTTCTGCTGTTTTGAAATATTCTCTAAATTTTTGCGCCTCTGGTCCTCTCCAGCTAACATCGGATAATTCGATGTTGCAATTAAAATGCTTTTTGTTGTTTACGTTCTGCCTTTTTGTAGATATAACAACACCGGTTTGTGTCGCTTTCAATGTCGCTACACTTTGCCCTCGATATCTAACATCCACCAATAACATGTTTCGTGCATTTTTTACATTTGTGGTCGAAATATAAAAACGAAGAGGAGGGTATTCATGGAATTTTCGTCGATTTTTCGCTATCGAGGCAATATGCGAAAGTGTTGCCTTAGCATAACCTTCATATCTTTCGACCCACTCGGTTTTATTTTCTATAAGCAATTTTTGAGCTTCCTTAATAATGTTGTCAACATTTAATTCATCTTTTGCCATAGTTTTATCATTTGTTTGTAATCCATTATTCTATAAAGGTTTGCTATCATCTTCAACTCGCAATATCTGCGCCGCCATTTCGTTGGTCGATACTTTAGGGAGCAGTTTTTAACGGATAGGTACGCCCAAACGCTTCCGTTTCGCCTGAAAATTTACTATAAAATTATTCCGGTCTCTCTGTTTGCTCCTCGTCGGAGTTTTTAGAGTAACCTCCTGCTAATATAGCGATTATATTATTAATCTCATCCCTAACAGATTTAGGAGACAAAATCTCAATGTGTTCGCCTAGGCCAAGTATCGCAAGGTAAAAATCGGGAGTAGGGGCAAGATGATACTAAAACAAAGCATAAGCATCGTGCGTTCCGATTTCCCGCTGGGAATGATGCAGAGGTAATGCCCGCAAATATTGGGGCGAGTATGATTTCAGAACAATATCACAGGCCGGGATATCTTCGTATTTAGTGACGCTAATAGAGGTAGCGAGATGCTCCATAGGCGAAAAATAAATCCATATCTTCCTGCGCTTTGTAGGGTTCGTAATCCTGCCGGAGTTGTTCCAGTTGGGATTCCGTTATGGATATTTCATTTTCTTTCTGCTTGTTGTACTCGTGCATATTGATGAACTTTTCCCGCGCCTCGTCTTTTCGGTCGTATAAGTCCCGGATTTTCTCGTCAATTTCAGTTTTACGGTTCTAGAAGTGACAGAAATTTACAGGTGGGCAATGCAGTCCCCACATTTTTATCGGAAGCTATGGCTAAAGCAATATTAAGCTGTTTTAAAAAGGATAATCAAATTTAGATTTGGTTGGGATTAGCTACGCTATTTCCCCCTTCTGGGATTAGCTACGCTATTTCCCCCTTCTGGGATTAGCTTCGCTTCGCTCGCTGATCCCCAATTGGGTCTCATCGCAATAGTACGGTTGGGATTAGCTTCGCTGATCCCCAATTGGGGGGGCTTAAACCAAAACAAAATAGAGTGCGTCGCACTCCGTTTATTATTTATTCGTTGTGCCTTGAAAGCGAGCTTTAGGCACACCTCTATAAAATGAAAGCGCCAGCTTCCCTTTTTGGGATTAGCTTCGCTGACGCTCGCTGATCCCCAAAGGGGGGGGCTTAAACCAAAACAAAATAGAGTGCGTCGCACTCCGTTTATTATTTATTCGTTGTGCCTTGAAAGCGAGCTTTAGGCACACCTCTATAAATAATAAACGCCCTTGCGGGCGTTATTTTGTATTGGTTTGCGGAGAGAGAGGGAGCGTTTATCCTTTTCTAACCGCCTGATATATAAGCTTTATTAATCTCTGAAATTAGACTGTCCCCGATTTAGGTTTTGGGGATTTCTGCGATTCTCACCGCATTTCATATGGATACAAAAGTAGTACTTTTTCGGTGGGAACGCAAATATAATTTCAGTTTATTTTTGTACCTGTATCTATACCGAGAGTATAGTTCTGAGAACAAAAATAATCATTTGAAAAGATATTCTCGCAATTTCTCCACACCTTCATCATGTTTCAATGGATTCGTTTCTCTCAATTTTAGAATATTCTGTAGCTTCCATTTGACTGACGGAAATACGCTTAAATCTCCGGCACAGCATTTACTCCATTCCGGTTCTCCCTGTTCAAAGGAAACAAAAAATTCCTTGTCCCCTTTAGTAAATAGCTGATTTACTTTTTCAATCAGTTCTTTTCGTGTGGCTTCATAATCTTCGTATGAAAACGGTACATCCGTCATTCCCTCGAACTGATTCTTCAATGCTTCCATTTGGTCTACAGGATTGGGTTGCAAAGATTCGAGTATCGGTTTGTCGCTTCCTAGCAGGCAAAGCATCAAACCGTCTTTTGCCTGATTGAGGGAATCGAGCGGCATATATTTACAATCGAAAAGGTCGCGCGGATGCTGACGG
>CAYZPF010000034.1:0-19690 GCA_964479995.1 uncultured Muribaculaceae bacterium
GTAGGCGATACCAGTGATATCCAGACTGCTATAGCTATTCCAATGGTGACTGATAAGTAAATTCTAAAATCCCAACCTTTAACCTCTTTCATAATAAAGATTGTGGATGCTGTCACAAGTCCCATAAAGAATGACCATAGGGGAATAGGATGGTTTACCAACAGAAAGGTCATCAATCTTGCCAAAGTGAAGATACTAAATAGGATACCACTAAAAACTGCCAGGAGAAAGCTACCGTTAATATGATTCCAGAAAGCCTTAATATCCAGTTTTATCAATTTTTTTACGGCTATATGATCTATCGACTTAAGGGAGTCAATCAGCTCCTGATAAATGCCAGTCATAAAAGCAATAGTTCCGCCGGATATTCCGGGCACCACATCTGCTGCCCCCATTGCTATACCCTTCAAAGTGGTAAGGAAATATCTTATCATCCTAAATTAAGTTTTCTTTTATTTTTTTTATGCCTGATTTAAACATTTCATTATCCAATGAAGGGAGTAGTTTTATTAGTAAAGTCAAATACGATTCGTCAATAAGAACCAACGTCTCAAGATATACATCAAACAGATATGCGTCCTTAACATAGTGCAAAGTAACCAGGGAATAGACTAAAAACTCCGGATTATTTGTCAATTTAAATGTGTCATTCAATATTGCCGTAAGAAAAAAATAGTCAGACACCCTCTCCCAGTTAACTCTTCTTAAATGGTCCAAAGCATTTTCAAAACCATACTCTGTCATCTTTATGTAGGCCATACCGCAATGGGCATCGGAGTTATCCGCATCAAGCGAAAGGGTGAGAGTATAATAACGTATTGCCTCTCCAATCTTCTCTTTGCCAAGGTAGGCGTCTGCTATACCGTTGATAGCAGAGGGGGTATCCGGTTCCAGTTTAAGAAAGTGATTAAAATAGTCAATCGCCTCATCATATTTACCTATATTGGATAACATAATAGCTTTATTGAATAGCACAGATGAGTTGTTTTCGTTGAGAGCCAGTGCATAATCAAAAGCCTCATTTGCCTTTTTTGGATCAGCTAACAGAGAGTAGATTGTACCAATATTAAACCATACATTATCATTAAATGGGTCTGTCTCAATATATTTCTCATACCAATAAAGACTCTCACTAATATTACCCAATCTTTCATAGCAAAAAGCTATATCATTTATAACATCTGTGTTATTTGGGCTGAACTTGTCGGCCATCTTCAGTAAGGGGACGGCTTTATCATATTTGTCTATATCAATATAATCCTGAGATACCGATAATAACATCTCTACGGTTTCATCATTTGCCATCGCTACAGCTTCTTGAATACACTCCAATGCCTTATCATCCTCCCCTCTTCTTATATAAATGCGTCCAAGCAGTAAGGTAATATCGCTATTAAGAGAATCAAAGGAGTGCTGCTGCACCAAGAGTTCCTCTGCCTTATCGAGCTCCCGGTTCATAATAAGCGCATCGGCATAGCGAATCATCAACTCAATTGAGTAAGGATGCTGCTCAAAACCAATCCTGGCAAGAATATAAACAATCCCGTCCTCCATCTGTGTTGAATAGTGGTGAATAAGAAGATCGAACTCTTCTTCTGAATATCGCATTTTTTCCAATCTTTTCTCATCGTATGCCTGACGGGACTTGATAAGAAGCTCAGAGATGTTATTCTCTTCATAAAAGCTATAAAAGTCGTCATCTATCATTGCACAGATTTAATAGAAGAGAGATAGTGAATTATAGAATTTAAGTAATTTCTGCTTGATTTCTCATTGATATTTTCAAGAGTCAAATCATAGGGATTATCAGGATAATTTACTCTACCCAGCTTAAAAAAAGCTCTCGATTTACGGGAGATAAAATCTCCTGTAAAGTTATATTGAGGATGGAAATCTATATAGAGTTCACTCTCTTTTTCGGTAAAGGAGTCAACTACAGTACTCCTAGGTACTCCATAGTAATTAAGATCTGTTTTATTAACCACAAGAATTCTATGATCCAGCATCACATCAGGATAGGGATGTTTGTTATAATTTAATGCCAGGCCGGAGAATTTTATTGACCTGCTGTCTGCTATACTGCATAGCTGTTTAATAGTATCCAGAATTCGCTCTTCATTAATATCGAACAGGAATATAAGAGAGCTGATTTCCGTCAAAGATACATACCTGACCACTCTCTCATTGTCAATACTCTCTATTGCTTTTCTTTGTAATTTTTTTTTGAAGAACATCTTGCTGCATATTTCATTGCAAAAATAACAAAAAGCAGGCTATTTACAATTTAATTTCTAAATATGAGCCCCTCATCAAAATAATCTACCACAATAGTTCTCTCCTTAATAAGATCTCCTTTTAAAAGAGATTTAGCCAATTCATTAACAAGCTCTTTCTGGAGTACTCTTTTCACCGGTCTTGCACCATATACCGGGTCATAGCCCCTGTCACATAAATAATTCATGGCATACTCCGTTAGCTCTAATGTAATCCCCATATCTGCAAGTTTCTCCTTAATCCCTTCTATTTGAAGCTTAAGTATATCCCTGATATTATCATGGGTCAAAGGATGAAACATGATTATATCGTCAATTCTATTCAAGAACTCGGGCCTTACACTGTTTTTCAGTATCTCAACAACCTCCAGCCTTGTCCTTTCCAAAACTTCCTCTCTGTTTGAGTCGCTCAGTTTATTCAAATGTTCCTGGATAACATCAGAGCCTACATTTGAAGTCATAATAAGTATGGTATTTTTAAAATCGACAGTCCTCCCTTTATTATCGGTAAGTCTTCCATCATCCAGCACCTGGAGTAACAGGTTAAACACATCGGTATGTGCCTTCTCTATCTCATCCAGAAGAATAACCGAATAGGGCTTCCTCCTGACAGCCTCTGTAAGTTGTCCACCCTCTTCGTAACCAATGTATCCGGGAGGAGCACCTATCAGCCGGGAAACAGTATGACGCTCCTGGTATTCACTCATATCTATCCTTGTTAAAAGATTTTCATCATTAAAAAGAAACTCGGCCAAAGCTTTGGCAAGCTCGGTCTTTCCTACACCCGTAGTACCCATGAATAAGAACGATCCAATTGGTCTTTTATGATCCTGGAGACCGGCTCTGCTTCTCCTTATGGCATCTGAAACAGCTGATATAGCAGGTTCCTGACCGATTACCCTTTTGTGTAGGGCTGCTTCCATTCTTAATAGTTTCTCCTTTTCGCTTTCCAGCATTCTCTTTACAGGAATACCTGTCCATTTAGCCACAATCTCTGCGATATCTTCAGGTTCAACAAATTCTCTCATCAAAGAAAAATCGCCATCCCCTTTTCTCTTCATCAACTCTTCAATCTCCCTTTGTGCCGACACTATCTTACCATAACGAATCTCTGCAACTTTACCGTAATCCCCTCCCCTTTCTGCCTCCTCTGCTCTAAATTTAAGTTCTTCAATTTCAATCTTCTTCTTTTGTATTTGCTCAATAATGCTCTTCTCCTCATCCCAAACCAGAGTCTTCTCTTTTCTCTCCTTAATCAGCTCATCAAGTTGCCTTGTGAGTTCGGCTGTCTTTTCACTGACCCCCTCCCTTTTAACTGCCTCTTTCTCTATTTCAAGTTGTCTTATCTTTCTGTTCAATTCATCAATAGGCTCAGGAACAGAGTTCATCTCCAACCTAAGTTTCGATGCGGCTTCATCAATAAGATCTATAGCTTTATCAGGCAGATATCTTGATGTAATGTATCTGTTAGAGAGATCTACCGCAGCAATAAGAGCATCGTCTTTTATCTGCACTTTATGGTGATTCTCATACCTCTCTTTCAATCCCCTTAGGATAGAGAGTGATTCAGGAACAGATGGTTCATCTATCATTACCATTTGAAATCTTCTCTCAAGAGCCTTATCTTTTTCAAAATATTTTTGATATTCATCAAGAGTAGTAGAACCTACAGCCCTTAGCTCTCCTCTTGCCAAAGCCGGTTTGAGTATGTTTGCCGCATCCATTGCTCCTTCGCTTCTGCCGGCGCCAACTAAAGTATGTATCTCATCAATAAAAAGGATTACCTCGCCATCACTCTCTATCACCTCTTTAATTACAGATTTAAGCCTCTCTTCAAATTCACCTTTATATTTAGCTCCGGCAATCAAGGCCCCCATGTCCAATGAGAAAATAATTTTACTTTTAAGGTTCTCCGGCACATCCCCCTGAACTATTCTTTGAGCGATTCCCTCAGCTACAGCAGTCTTTCCAACTCCCGGCTCTCCAACTAAAATAGGGTTATTCTTAGTTCTTCTGCTCAAAATCTGCAATACCCTCCGTATCTCCTCATCTCTTCCGATGACAGGGTCCAATTTTCCCAATCTGGCCTGAGCATTGAGATTGAGAGCATAACTCCCTAGCGCTTCAAAACTCTTCTTTTCCATATCTCACAATTTTTTATACCTACTATCCCATTGTACAACAAATTTGCCAATCCAGGTATCTCTGACAAAAAGGCATTATTTAAATAACTGTATTACCTTTGTGCAAAAAATGAAGATTCCGGAACTAAAAGAGGGGTTGCTACTGCCTTTGGCAGAAAGCTTTTACACTATACAGGGCGAGGGTTATAATACCGGAAAAGCAGCTTTTTTCATAAGGCTTGGCGGATGTGATATCGGGTGTTCGTGGTGTGATGCCAAAGAGACGTGGAATCCTAAACTTTATCCTCCAACCCCAATTGAAATGATAGTTGAAGAGGCAATGCATCATAATGCTAAATCAATTGTAATAACCGGTGGAGAACCTCTCACATATCCACTGCAAAAACTTACAGACTTACTAAAATCCAACGGTTTTGAAATATTTCTGGAGACCTCCGGCAGCTATCCTTTGAGCGGAACTTTTGACTGGATTTGCCTCTCGCCAAAAAGGAAAAAACCACCTTTGAAAGAGATATACCCAATGGCTTCCGAACTTAAGGTTATCATAGAGCGCACAGAGGATTTTAACTGGGCAGAAGAGAACAGAGGAAAGGTAGACTCCGCCACATTACTCTATCTACAGCCCGAATGGAGCAAAAGAGAGATCATTCTTCCCGGTATCATTGAGTATGTAAAGAGTAACCCTATCTGGAGCATCTCTCTGCAAACTCATAAATACATAAACATTTCCTAAATTGAAGGGCTACTTCTCTTTTTTTAATAACTTTGCAAGCAGTTAATAATAAAAATCTTTAAATATTTATGAGAAATTTTTTTACAGGGATATTACTCCTGATACTTATCTCACTGAACCTCAATGCTCAAGAGAAGAGCCAGCAAAAAGCAGGTTATCAATTTACTGTTGTTAAGGAAAATAAAATCACTCCTGTCAAGAATCAAAACAGAAGCGGCACCTGCTGGAGTTTTTCTGCAATTTCATTTTTTGAATCAGAATTGATTCGTACCGGTAAAGGAGAACACGACTTATCCGAGATGTTTATAGTATCTAACGCCTATTATGACAAAGCTGATAAATTTGTTAGGACATCCGGTAATATCAACTTTGCAGCAGGAAGCGATTTTGGAGATGTAATTAGTGTGTGGAAGAGTTATGGCATTGTACCCGAATCTGTAATGTCCGGTTTAAATTATGGTGAAAAAGGACATGTTCATAATGAAATGGATGCAGTCCTTTCGGGATATGTAAAAGCTTTGCTCAAGAACCCTAATGGCAAATACACACCTGCTTGGAAAAGAGGTTTTAAAGGTATACTCGATTCATATCTCGGAGAGATTCCCGAGAAGTTTACATATAACGGTAAAGAGTACACGCCTAAGAGTTTTTCTTCTGAACTGGCACTTAACATGGATGATTATATATCGTTAACTTCATTTATGCACCATCCTTTCTATACAAGTTTTGCTATTGAAGTTGCCGATAACTGGCGTTGGACTCGCTCGTACAATCTACCTGTTGATGAATTAATGACAGTTTTTGAAAATGCAATTGATAAGGGCTTTACAATCATGTGGGGCTCTGATGTCAGCGAAAAGGGTTTTAGCAGAAAAGGGATAGCAGTAGTACCCGAAACTGAAGTTGAAAACATGTCCGGCTCAGATCAGCAAAGATGGTTGGGAGTTAATAAAAATGAGATGCAACTCAAACTTTTCTCTTTAGAAAGTATAGTTCCTGAAAGAAAGATTACCCAGGAGGACAGACAAATAGCTTTTGACAATGGTGAAACAACCGATGATCACGGAATGCATATTTTTGGTATCGCAAAAGATCAAGAGGGTAATAAATACTATATGGTGAAGAACTCCTGGGGAGAAACCGGAGATTATAAAGGATTCTGGTATGCTTCAGAGACCTTTGTCAGATATAAAACATTGAATATTGTTGTACATAAGAATGCAATACCAAAAGAGATAAGGAAAAAACTAGGACTGTAATACCCCTTAAAGATATTAAAATGAGTATTAAAAGACATGTTCCCAACTTTATTACACTTTTAAATTTATTATGTGGCTCTCTGGCAATAATATTTATTATGAAGGATGAGCCGGTAACAGCTGTCTATCTAATACTCATTGCTACACTTATGGATTTTTTGGATGGGTTTTCCGCCCGTGTGTTTAATGCATACTCAGTTATTGGAAAGGAGTTGGACTCTCTTGCCGACTTGGTTAGTTTCGGTCTGGCTCCCTCCCTATTACTCTATTCCTTTTATGATCTATATCTTCAACAAAATCATCCGGAGTGGACCGTTCTTAGCTTTATTCCTATGACAGTTGTTCTTGCTGCAGCCTTAAGATTAGCTATTTTTAACACCGACACACAACAGAAATCAACTTTCAAAGGATTACCAACGCCTGCCAATGCTATTCTTATCTCTATGATATTCTGCTCAATTTACTCCGATCCATTTATAGGTTTGATTGTTAATAGTATAATTACCATACCTCTTATAAGCATCCTACTCTCCATACTTATGGTAAGTAAGATTCCAATGTTCTCGTTAAAGATAAAGGGTTTCAATTATTCCGACAATAAAAATTTATACCACTTTCTAATCATTTCATTGATTTTAGCCGGATTGACTTTATTAACCGGCAGTGCGTTTACAACTGCAATCCTGGTAATCTTTTTAAATTACATACTGTTCAACATCATTTTATTTCTTTTTAGAAAACCTGTAAACAGCTGAATTTAAGAGAAGTTACTTTATAAAGATACCATCTGGCTGGTAAGTTCTTCAATTCTTTTCTTAAGCATTCTGTCACACTCATCAAATCTATCCGTAGAGGGCAACTCTCCTTTAACACCAAAATAAAATTTGATTTTTGGCTCTGTGCCGGATGGCCTTACGGATACTATAGAGTTATCGCTGCTTATAAATTGCAATACATTAGATTTAGGAAGATTAATCTCATATTTCAGATCACTCACCATATCTATACTCTCCGAACTTTGGTAGTCATGAACTAAAACAATAGGAGATCCGGCCAAAGTTTGAGGAGGTGTCGCTCGCAATTTCCCCATTATTTTTGATATCTGCTCAACCCCATCTTTTCCCTTCTTTGTAATTGAGATCATATGCTCCTGGTAAAATCCGAACCTCTTATATATAGACAGTAACATATCAAAAAGTGTCATCCCTTTACTTGCCGCCCACACAGCGGATTCGGCCACAAGACAACTTGAAATTACCGCATCCTTATCTCTTACAAATTCACCGGCATTAAAACCGTAACTCTCCTCTCCCCCGCCAATGAACACTCTTTTACCTTCGTTCCTACGCACTACCTCTGCAATGTATTTGAATCCGGTTAAAACTTCAATCATCTCAACGCCATAACTATTTGAAATTGCCTTAAGCAAATCTGTAGTAACAATAGTCTTTACCATGTAATATTCTGGATTCTTCTCTCTGTTCAACACTCCTCTTTCAACGCCTCTCTCAAGCAAATAGTAAGTGAGTATGGCCGCCATCTGATTTCCATTAAGCAATACAAATTCTCCCTCCCTGTTTCTTACGGCAATACCAATTCTATCGGCATCAGGATCTGTAGCCATAACTAAATGAGCATCACTGGCCACTGCTTTATCAATAGCCAGTTTAAGGGCGCCTCTCTCCTCCGGATTGGGAGAATCGACTGTAGGGAAATTACCGTCAATTGTCTCCTGCTCGGGGACAGAAATGACCTCCGAAAATCCCGTCCTTCTCAAAGCTTCCGGAACAAGTTTTACTCCGGTTCCGTGAAGCGGGGTGTATACTATTCTCAATTTATCACCCTGTTCGACCAATTCTTTAGATTGGGTTAATGTAAGAATTGTATTCAGGTAGATATCGTCCACCTCTTCGCCTATAATTTTAATATTATTCAGGTTGCCCGAAAAATTTACTTTTGAAGGATTATCAATCTTAAGCACCTCCTTAATAATATTATCATCATGGGGCGCCACAACCTGTGCTCCATCTTCCCAAAAAACTTTATATCCGTTATACTCTTTCGGATTATGTGAAGCTGTAATCATCACGCCGGCAACACATCCAAAATGTCTTATGGTAAAACTAAGTTCGGGGGTTGGCCGTAGAGCATCAAACAGATATACCTTAAAGCCATTAGAGGCAAAAACTTCGGCAGTTATTCTGGCATATAGGGAGCTATTATTACGATTATCATATGAGATTGCAACTGAAAGCACCTCTCTCTCCTCAAATGATTTAAGCAAATAATTGGCAAGCCCCTGAGTAGCCATCCCAATAGTGTACCTGTTGATACGGTTAGTGCCTACCCCCATGATACCCCTTAACCCGCCTGTTCCAAATTCCAGATTCTTATAAAAAGCCTCTTCCAGCCCCTTTTTATCTTCCTTAATAAGCCTCTTAACCTCACTGACTGTCCCTTCATCGAAATTTTCAGACAACCAGGATTGTGCCTTTAATAAGTAGTCCTGCCCCATCTCTCTATAGTTTAGATGTTTTCAATTACCAAATTTAACAATATCTTGTTAATATAAAAAATTGAATGATTCGAATTATATTTGCCGAATGAATTTTAAAGAGTACATCCCGTTTTATAAGCGAAATATAAAAATTGCCATTCCGGTTATGCTCACTCAGGCGGGGCAAGTAACAGTCAATCTTGCCGATAATATTATGGTTGGCAGATTGGGAACAACAGAACTGGCCTCTGTCTCTTTTGCTAACTCAATTATTATCCTTGGGATGGTATTTGGTATAGGATTTACTCAAGGATTAACGCCTCATGTCGGGCAAAGCTATGGAAAAGGAGATCATGCAAAGGTCTCTCTTCTTTTAAACACATCTTTATTACTTAATCTGTTGGCAGCAGTTTTTCTAACGGTAATGATGTCAATTGTTGGCGCTAACATGCACCATATGGGCCAAACAGCAGAAGTTGTCAAATTTGGACGGGACTACTACAATGTAATACTCTTTTCGATGCTTCCATTTCTGTTATTCTTTGGACTGAGGCAATTTTCTGAAGGTATCGGAATAACAAAATATGCAATGTATATCACCTTATTTGCCAATATATTAAATATATTTTTAAACTGGGTTCTCATTTTTGGCAAATTGGGATTTGAGCCCTTAGGGGTGCGGGGCGCAGCAATTGCGACTTTGATTAGCAGAATTACAATGCTGCTTCTTTTCGCGGCGCTATTTATTAAACTTAAATGCTACAACAGGTATATTGCTTCCAAAGTAAAAATGTTCATTAAAAGAGAATTTATTACAGATATTTTAAAAACCTCAATCCCTCTCTCCTTCCAAAACCTTACTGAGATAACAGCATTTAGCCTAAGTGCCATTATGATAGGCTGGCTTGGAGAGATCTCGCTTGCATCTCACCAAATAGCAATGAGCATGAGCAGTTTCTCATTTATGCTGGCGTTAGGAGTTGGAGCCGCGGCAACCATAAGAGTATCACATCAATATGGCTACGGAGACTATAAGTCTATGAGAGCAGCCGGTTTTGCAGCTATCCATCTTAGTACCCTTCTTATGGCTCTGTGCGGTCTGTTATATGTTATCTTCCGTTCATACATCCCTCAAATATATTCGACTGATCCACAGGTTATAGAGTTAGCCTCTAAATTACTTATTGTAGCCGCATTATTTCAGATTTTTGATGCTGTACAACTATCCAGTATTGCATGCTTGAGGGCTTTGGCCGATGTTAAGGTTCCATTGCTTCTCTCTTTAATATCTTACTATTTGGTCTCGCTGCCTTTAGGATATATTTGCGGATTTATCTTTAAGATGGGTTCTATCGGTGTGTGGATTGGCCTGCTTCTTGGGTTGGCATTTGCAGCAGGGCTCTTTCTATGGAGGTTTAATAAAATTAGCAACAGATTACTTAGATTTGGAAACAATAGCGGTATAAATATCATATAATGCTTGATGATAAGCTTAATATCTTTATAAGAGAGCATCTTAACGATGACTTATACAAACTTGCCCTAAGCGCCGGCAAGTATCCGGATATTGATATTAAGAAGGCGCTGCTATTAATCCAATCCAAAAGAAAACTATCCGACAAGATGGAAGAATGGGCAATCAGAGATGATCTTATCTTCTCATTCCCCACTTCAATTGAGCAATCAAGTTCAAAACTTACCGCCCAGTATAAACAGAAATATTGCCGTTCCGGTTTAGTATTTGATCTTACAGGAGGGATTGGTATGGATGCATATCACCTCTCTCTCAATAATCGCAAGGTAATCTATTTTGAACGTGATGTTAATCTGTTCAACGAAGTATCACATAATTTTAAAACACTGGGATTAAACAACATTACTCTGATAAACAGAGAGATAACAAAGAGCACTATAGATGAGATCTTGAGCAAAGTATGCAATGAAGAGGGGTGTCAAGCAGACCTTATTTACATTGATCCCTCACGTAGAAAAATTGGAGGCAAAAGGATTTTGGAGCTTAAAGAGTACGAACCGGATATCACTGAGCTCAAAGAAAAACTTTTCAGTTACACAAATAGAATCGTCGTTAAGGTCTCGCCTATGACAGATCTTAAAAGGGCCTTTGAAGAGTACGGTAATGTTTCGGCAATAGATATTCTCTCAATCAACAACGATTGTAAAGAGGTAGTATTTATCCTGGATAAAGGGTGCTCCCTACCTTTTAACTCCGTAGATATTGAAACAATTAATTACTGTTCAAAAAAAGGAGTTCAAAAACTAAGATTCACTCCACAAGACGAAATTATGGCAAAATCTCAATTCTCCGGGATTGACCGGGCTCTCTATTTATACGAGCCAAATAGATCTATTCTTAAATCCGGAGCATTTAAATTAACAGGAGAGAGGTTTTCTCTCGATAAGGTGGCTATAAATACTCATCTATATACAGGAGAGAGCCTTAATATAGATTTCCCCGGAAGGGTATTTAAAATAAAAGAGGTTACGGATTATAATAAGCATAATATCCATAACCTCAGTAAAAAATATCCCAAAGTCAATGTCTCTGTCCGAAATTTCCCCATCCCGGCATCCGCTCTCAGAAAGGAGCTTGGATGTGAGGATGGAGGTGAGACAACTTTGGTAGGATGTACGTTGAACAATGGCTCCCAAAAGATGGTTATTTGCTCTCAGATATTTTAATTATCAATCCTTTCACCTTGTCTATTCATCCAGAATATCTCCAAAAGTGCATTGGAAGTAGATGGTACAATTTTAAGCTTACATCTGTACTTCAACTTCCATTTATAGGCAATACTCAATATCCCTTTGGTAAGATATGAACTAACCAAGGGATTTACCTTCAAGACTATCTCTTTATAACCCCTCTCTTTCACATAATAAGCCAGTTCTCTTTCAATGGCTTCATCAATAACTATTGTCGATGAAACCTTTCCTGTTCCATTACACGAAGGGCACACTTCACTGGTATTTATCTCGGTAGCAGGCCTCACTCTTTGACGGGTAATTTGCATCAATCCAAATTTTGTAATGGGAAGAATGTTATGTTTGGCCCTATCTAATTCCATCAGGCCCTGCATATGCTTAAAAAGTTTGTTTTTATTATCATTGTCATCCATATCAATAAAATCGACAATAATAATTCCTCCCATATCTCTTAATCTCAATTGCCGGGCAACCTCTTCTGCCGCATTCATGTTAACATCGTACGCATTCTGCTCTTGATCAATGCCGGATTTGGCCCTTATACCACTATTAACATCAATTACGTGCAGGGCTTCAGTGTGTTCTACAACAAGATAAGCACCCTGTTTGATTGAAACAACTTTACCAAAAGCTCCTCTAATCTGCTTAGTGACGTCAAAATGGTCAAATATGGGCTCACTCCCCCTGTACAGCTTTACAATTTTCTCTAAATCCGGTGATATTAATGAGATATAATCTTTTGCTTCGTTATATACATTTTCATCATTAATATAAATATTTGAGAAAGAGTCGTTCAGTAAATCACGTAAAATTGTTGTTGTCCTACTTTTTTCTGTAAAAAGCAATTTAGGCGGATTTGCCTTAATAATTTTTTTCCAGGAGTCTTCCCATCTCTTTACCAGAGACTTTAGCTCTCCATCGAGGACAGCAGCTCTTTTACCCTCTGCCGCAGTTCTTATAATCACCCCGTAATTAGGTGGCAGTATACTATATACAAGTCTTTCTAATCTCTTTCTCTCCTCTTTGGAGACAATTTTCTGAGAGATATTTACTTTATCGGAAAATGGTAGTAGTACCATGTTTCTTCCGGCAATAGATATCTCTGATGTCAGTCGCGAACCTTTGGTGGAAATAGGCTCTTTCACAATTTGTGTAATAATGTACTGACCCGACTTTAATACTTCAGAGATTTTGCCCTCTTTTTCAAGAATATCTCCAAGTTTAATACTTGAATACAATTCTTTTACTGTCTTTTTGGTTTGACCAATCTGTCTGAGAAAATAGTCTAAAGCTTTAAAAGTTAATCCAAGATCAAGATAGTGAATAAACGCATCTTTTTCATCTCCGATATCTACAAATGCAGAATTTAAAGCAGGCATAATACGCTTGACTTTTCCGAGGTATACGTTTCCTACCGAAAAGCTACCGTCAACTTGCTCTTTATTTAGTTCAACCAATCTATGGTTTTCCAGGAGAGCAATCGAAACCTCCGTGGAACTTACTTCAATAATAAGATCTCTATCCATCTAGGTTTTAAATAAAAGAATCTAAAGCAAATCTCCCGACTTGCTTTAGATCACAAAAAATGCTTAACACCAAAAGCAACTATTTTTTCTTCTTATGTCTGTTTTTACGAAGGCGCTTCTTACGCTTATGAGTTGCCATTTTGTGTCTTTTCCTTTTCTTTCCGCAAGGCATAATTAATAAAAGTTAGTTAAATTTATTATTTTACGTTCTCTTTAACTTTGTTCATAAACACTTTAGCCGGTTTGAAAGCCGGAATATTGTGTTCAGGTATAACAATAGTAGTGTTTTTAGAAATATTTCTTGCAGTTTTCTTAGCACGTTTTTTCACAATAAAACTGCCAAAACCACGCAAGTATACATTTTTGTCTTTAGCTAGTGAATCTTTCACTGTATCCATGAAGTTTTCAATTACATTTTGAACTTGGATTTTCTCCATTCCTGTTGCCTTTGCAACTTCATTTACAATATCCGCTTTTGTCATGATAATAAAAATTAAAGGGTTAGTCTGTATATTGACGAGCAAAAATAGCATAATTTTATGAATATATGCAAATAAGGTTCATTTTTTTGCTTTTATACAAATAAAAGTCAATATAATAGAGTTATAATCTATCTTTTTGCCATTAAATTTTAAAAAAATAGTTTGGCATGGAGATTGACAATATAATATTTAAGGAAGGAGTAGATTATCGAACTCCTGCAAATATGACATTTTGACATTAAACAGATAAGTAATGAAGAAGTTTTCTGATATAATATTACAGCACACAGTATCAGATGAGGTTAATATAATACCTGTAATGAGTCTGGAGGGGGAGAATGAGTTGAGTAAATCAGAGCTTCCGGATATATTACCAATTATAGCTTTAAGGAATGCTGTCTTATTCCCGGAGACCATCATTCCAATAACAGTAGGTAGGGAAAAGTCTGTAAGATTGGTGCGAGAGATATACGCCGGTAACAGAATATTGGGAGCTATCTCACAAAAAGAGGCCAAATTAGATGACCCCACACCAAAAGACCTATATGATATAGGTACCCTGGCTAAGATTATTAAGATAATTGAAATGCCTGACGGTGGCATTACAATCATACTTCAGGGGATGAGAAGATTTCGGGTAATTGATATTCTTGGCACTACTCCGTATATAACAGCAACCGTTAAATATCTTGAAGAGGAGAGAGTTCCCAAAAGCAATAAAGAGCTTGACGCAATTGCAAGCTCTATTAAAGATCAGGCATTGCGTATAATTAAACTTTCACCTCACCTGCCCCAGGAGGCAGCTTTCGCTATCAAAAATATAGAAGGATACAGTTTCCTGATTAATTTTGTCTCTTCGAGCATGGAACTGGACAGTATCAGCGACAAAATAGCTTTATTAAGAGAAAACAAATTAAAAGCCAGAGCACTTAAATTACTTGAAATACTCAACAAACAAATAGAGCTACTTAAGCTTAAAGATGATATACAACAAAAGGTTCGTTCAGATATAGATCAGCAACAGCGTGAGTATTATCTCAACAGTCAGCTTAAAACAATTCAGGAAGAGCTGGGAATAAGCAATAATACACAGGAATTTGTAGAGTTGAGACAGCAGGCTGCAGAAAAGATGTGGCCGCATCATGTGGCAGAGGTATTTGAAAAGGAGATATCCAGACTCGAAAGGTCCAATCCAAACTCTCCGGATTACAATATTCAGCTCTCCTATGTAAGATTTATGATAGAGCTGCCTTGGAATGAGAGAAGTCAGGACAATCTCGATTTAAAAAACGCCCAAAAAATACTGGATGATGATCATTACGGTCTAGAGAGCGTTAAAGAGAGAATTATTGAACATCTGGCAGTTCTTAAACTAAAAGGTGATATAAAATCTCCTATTCTCTGCCTTTACGGGCCTCCCGGTGTAGGTAAAACATCCTTGGGTAAATCTATCGCCAAAGCTCTGGGGAGAAAATATGGAAGAATCTCTTTGGGAGGACTTCACGACGAATCAGAAATAAGAGGGCACAGAAGGACCTATATTGGCGCAATGCCCGGCCGAATAATAAGCACTATAAAAAAATCGGGAACTTCTAATCCGCTTATTGTCCTTGATGAAATTGATAAGGTCAGCAGCGATTTCAGAGGAGACCCTGCATCAGCATTACTGGAAGTATTGGATCCTGAACAGAATACAGCCTTCCACGATAACTATTTGGATATTGATTACGACCTCTCACAGGTATTGTTCATTACAACAGCCAATAATGTGAGTACAATACACCCTGCCTTAAGGGATAGAATGGAGCTGATAAATGTGAGCGGCTATCTTGCAGAAGAGAAGTACTATATCGCAAAAGACCATTTAATCCCTAAACAAAGGGAAGCCCACGGACTGACAGTAGGTCAGTTAAAAATAAATAAGAAAGGGTTAGATACAATTATCAATGAATACACCAGGGAATCCGGAGTAAGAGCATTGGACAGACAGATAGCCAAGATTGCCCGGGTTACCGCCAAACGTGTGGCATTAAATGAGAAATATCCCTTTATACTTGGACAAAAAGAAGTTAGAGAGATATTAGGACTACCGTTACAACGTTCTGATATGCAAAAAGGTAATGAGGTAGCAGGTGTCATTACCGGTCTGGCATGGACTCAAAATGGAGGTGACATACTTTTTATCGAGTGTAACATGAGTAAGGGTAAAGGAGTATTATCAACAACCGGAAATCTGGGAGAGGTGATGAAGGAATCTGCAACCATAGCATATCAGTTTCTCAAAGCAAATCCTAATTTAATGCTAACCACCAGTAAAGAATTTTCAGAAAAAGATATTCACATACATGTCCCGGAGGGAGCTATACCCAAAGATGGGCCCTCTGCCGGAGTGACTATGATAAGTGCAATGGCATCTGCCTTTATGAAGAAGAAAGCCAGAAGTGGCATTGCTATGACCGGAGAGATTACACTAAGAGGAAAAATTCTTCCGGTTGGCGGTATAAAGGAAAAGATTTTAGCTGCAAAGAGGGCTGGAATCAAAACTGTAATCCTGCCTTCTGACAATGAAAAAGATGTTAAAGAGATAAAAGATATCTATCTCAAAGGTTTGTCATTCAAATATGTGGATACTATCTCTCAAATATTGGAGTATATTTTTTAATCTATGAATGTTGCTATTGAAGGCTCTTGGAAAGAGGTATTAAAAAAAGAATTTGAAAAGGAATACTTTTCAAAATTGGTGGAGACGCTTAAAGAGGAGAAAAGAATGGGAATTAATATTTATCCCAAAGGGCAGGAGATATTTAATGCATTTAATCTGACTCCATTTGACAAGGTCAAGGTTGTAATTTTGGGACAGGATCCTTATCATGGTTTTGGTCAGGCTCATGGCTTATCATTCTCTGTTCCGGCCGGAGTCCCACCCCCGCCTTCTTTACAAAACATCTTCAAAGAGCTGGAGGATGATCTCAGGAAGAAACCTTCCGTTTCAGGTGACTTAACTAAATGGGCTGCTCAGGGTGTCTTTTTGTTAAACGCAGTACTAACCGTTAGGGCAGGTCTGGCAGCATCTCACGCAAACATTGGATGGCAATCCTTTACCGATTCAGTAATAATGAATTTATCTCAAAAGAGAGACGGACTTATCTTTCTGCTTTGGGGAAACTTTGCAAAGTCTAAAAGAGGATTGATTGACACAGAAAAACATTTTGTTTTGGAAGCAGCGCACCCATCTCCATTAGCAAAGGGGGCATTTTTTGGCTGCCGCCACTTTTCTAAAAGTAATGATATATTGGAACAAATGGGTAAAGAGCCCATTAATTGGTGATACCCCTCTTTATCTCTCTCCAAAAATTAATGATCCTATTCTTACTAATGTGCTTCCATGCTCTATTGCAACAGCATAATCTGCAGACATTCCCATGGAAAGCTCCTGAAAAAAGTCATCAGATTTAAAAAACTCTTCCTTTACCCTCTTAAAAAGAGCGCTTAAATATGCAAACTCTCCTGCTACAATCTCTTTATCACAGGTAAAAGTAGCCATACCCATTAAACCGCAAAACTTAATATTTTGAAATTTTATTTTATCAGAAAGAATTTCATATAACTCTTGCTCAGATAACCCTTGTTTACTCTCCTCCTTTGCAATATAAACCTGTAACAGGCATTTTACAATATTATTGCGCCTCGATGCCTGCCTGTTTATCTCCTCTAATAATCTCACAGAGTCCACCGAATGTATAAGATACACTCTATCAATAATGTATTTAATCTTATTTGTCTGAAGATGCCCGATAAAGTGCCACTTGATATCAGACGGAAGTTCGTCCATCTTTTTACATAGTTCCTGAGGACGATTTTCTCCAAAATCTCTATGCCCCTCATTATACAACTCCATAATCACCTCTGTAGAGATAAATTTCGAGACAGCCACCAGTTGAGCCTCCGGAGGGAGTTCTTTTTTTATCTTGTAATAGGAGTCTTTGTTAATCATTTTTTCTTTTTAGCCTGTTGCTGAACACGGTAAGCTTCATCTAATCTCTCCTGAAACTTTGATTTCTTTTTAGGAATATCTGCTTTCTCTTTAAGTTTAGCTAAGATTTTTTGTTCATCAACAAAATACTTCCTGATTACCCAGGTCTGTCCAATGGTAATAAAGTTAGACAACATATAATAATAACTTAAACCGCTGGAGAAGTTATTACACAATACTAAAAGGAATAGCGGCATAAAATAGACCGACATAAATTTCATTCCAGCCATTTGAGGTCCCGTTCCCATCTGCTCTGCATTCATTTTAGAATAGAAGAACATAGAGATTGCCATCAGAAGTGCGAAAAGACTAACATGATCGCCATAAAGCGGAATATTAAACGGAAGATCCAGAATTGAGTCGTATGCACTCAAATCTTCTGCCCACAAAAAACTCTCCTGCCTCAATTCAAAAGAGGCGGGGAAAAAGCGAAACATAGCAAAAAGGATAGGAAACTGTAAGAGCATAGGCAAACAGCCTCCGAACATGCTAACTCCGGTCTTTTTGTAAAGCGCCATTATCTCTTGTTGCTTCTTCATAGCATCGTCAGACTTAGGATACTTGGCGTTAATCTTATCTACCTCCGGTTTTAACACTTTCATCTTTGCCGATGAGACATAAGATTTTAGTGTCAAAGGAGAAATAACCAGCTTAATAAGTATGGTAAGGAGCAGAATAATAAGCCCGTAACTGTTAATAAAACTTCCAAGAAGATCAAAAACGAGAATAATAATATATCTATTGATCCATCCTATTAACGAGCCCCCCAGAGGTACAATCTTTTCAAACCCCGAGCCATAAGCTTTAAGAGTTTTAAAGTGATTGGGACCATAATAAAATTTAAAAGGGAAAGAGACCTCATCACCTTCACTGTACGGGAATTTCATTTCCGATTTACAGTGCATCAAATTTTTATCACTATCATCCTCAGGGTAAAAGCTATATGATAAATAGCCACTATTAAAGTTCTCCTGTGCAATTAAAATTGCAGAGAAGAACTGTTGTTGATATGCAAACCAGTTAACCTTTGTAGTTATCTCCTTTGATGACTCCATTTTTCGAAGCCCAAGATTCTCCACATTATTGGAATTAGGATACTTATAGGCTATCGTAGAATAGTTTTTTTCATTACTATATCCTTTTTCCAGCCTTGGAATATCAATTGACCATCCCAAAGTAATGTAGTTTTCTCTCTTTGGAATATGTCTGTTCATACCCGTCATCCGGATATCCAGGTTCATCATATAACTATCCTCCGGCAGGGTATAGGTGTATTCGACAAAAGAGGATGAATCAAAATAGAGGCGATAAATAAGACTCGTATCGTTTAAAGAGTGCAAGTCAAAGCCAAAATTCCTGGTAGAAAGTTGTTGCTTTGTAAAAAACTCAAGTGAAAAATCACTCTTTCCATCTTTTATCAAATACAAGTCAAGACTGTCGTAAGTTTTGTAATTCTTAATCTGTACGCTTTTCGGCTGGGCTCCAATATTTGAAAACTCTATTTTAAGGTACTTATTTTCCAATATCTTAAGCTCTTCTACCTGCTCACTGGCCCTTATCAGGGATGAATCTCTGTATGCGCTTATTGTACCTTGCTTATCCTCTGTTTCTCCAACTTCTCTCTCCTTAGTTGTTGTATCAGCTGCCACATTCTTTACAAGTTCCTGCGCTATCTCCATCTTTGAGGCCAAAGCTATAGAATCTTGCTGTACTCTGATTTTTTCCTGTTCCTTAAAATTTTTTGCGTTATACCAGCTAAAACCTATAAGAACTGCACCGATCAATGTAAAGCCAATAACTGAGTTTTTATTCATTACAGTTTATTCGTATTGTTTATCTATTAGTTTGATCTTCTCTTCTATTTGAACAAGCTCATCTTTAGCCTTTGAAATCTTCTTATCTATATCATAGATGATAGAATCGGCCTTCTCCGATTTAGCAAAAAAGCCTTTATTGTTTTCCCATAGAGCTATGTCTTGTTCAAGTTGACGGAATTTCTGGAACAGTTTATCTCTTTCA
>CAYZPF010000035.1:0-18819 GCA_964479995.1 uncultured Muribaculaceae bacterium
CATTATTTTTTTGCAATATCATCGTTAAACCCCCCGGAAATCTAAACTACCACTTTCACTCTATTACATTTACTAATCTTACTTTCTACTTTTTCACCTTTATCTCCTCTTTTTTTTCGTCATAACTCTGTTTGAGTTCATCTTTATTTTTTATCAACCCCTCCTTTGTATCTTCAAATTTTTGGGAAAGCTGCTCTTTAGTCTTATAATAAGCTGCCAGAGCCTCTTCCTTTGCCTCTTTCAATGCAGCAATCTTCTCCGGATTAAGGTGTACAAGTGCTACAAGTTTACCCTTAAGTTGTGTTACCACCGATTCAGATACCATTTCATGCCCATTTATAACAGTCTCAATCTCTTCCGGGTATATATTTTCTCCACTCGGCCCCAGAATCATATTGCTCAGCCTTCCCTTGATGTAAAGTCTACCCTCTTTGTTTATAACGCCCAAATCCTTGGTCCTGAACCATCCGTCTTTAGTAAAGACAGCTTCGGTAGCTTCCGGATTTTTATAATAACCAACCATTATATTTGGTCCTTTAGCTAAAATTTCTCCCTCTCCTGTTTTGGGATCAGGATTATCAATTTTTAAGGTGACTCCGTGAACAGCAGGCCCTGTAGATTGCCATTTCACATTGTTCGGAATGGCTCCTGCCAATAAAGGTGAGGATTCAGTCAGCCCATAACCTATAGCGTATGGAAATTTTGCTTCAAATAAAAATCTCTCTACCTCTCCATCTAACCTTGCACCGCCAATTCCAAAGAATCTCAATCTCCCGCCAAAGGTCTCTTTAAGCTTTTTACCCGCAATTCTGTTAAGCAGTTTTCTTCCCGGAGTTGTTTTATAAATTGCTCTGAGAATGGATTTAGATTGAAGATTAGGAAGAACAGAATTTTTGTAAATCTTCTCAATAATCATTGGTACACTCAGGATGGTAGTAGGTCTTACATCTTTAAGAGCTTTGAGAAGAATTGTAGGGGTAGGAGCTTTTTCGATATAGTAGACAGAAGAGCCGCTTACCATAGGTAATAACATGCTTAGGCTTGATTCCAGGGTGTGAGATAGTGGCAATAAAGAGAGCCAGATATCCCATTCGAATCCCGGTCTTAGAAGGTTTGCGGTATGAAGATGAGTTGTAAGATTCTTGTGTGAGAGCATTACTCCCTTTGAATTACCGGTAGTCCCGGAGGTGTAGATAATTGAAGCTATATCATCCCCGGCAGGCTCTTGCCCACTGCTTACAGGTTGTACATCCTTAGAGTGAATTACCTTAAAGTTATCAATGGAGATCACTACATTCATCCCCTCAATAATCTCTTTTGGAACTTTATAAAGAAGACGATCAGATACAAAAAGCGCAGTGGATTCGGAATGCTCAATAACGTTTTTAACCTCGAACTCAGAAAAATCGGGAAGCAATGGGACCGATACCCTGCCAAACCCAACAGTCGAAAAGTAGGCTACTGACCAGTTGGGCATATTTTGACTTAAAATAGCAACTTTGTCTCCAGAAGAAATACCGTAATTACTTAATAATAAATCAATTGTTTTTACCTGTCCGTCAAATTCTTCATAGGTGTAAGATTTGCCATTTATGTATGAGAAACAGGTATTCCCCTTATAGTTGTTCGTACTGTAGGTCAATAGATCCTTTAGAGTACGGAAATTTTCTGTTTTTACCATTTAAAATAATATATAAAGTGCAATGATACAATTATTATTCCAAATCATCTCCTGTTGTAAAGTATTTTGGATGTCTCCCTACTACTCCCTTATCTTTATACCATTGCCGTATTCTTTTTAAATCTGCCTGTGGATCATCTGTCAATTCAAATGGCACTCCTCTTCCTACCTCTTTTTTCCCCCAGTCAAAATACCCCAGATAGACAGGTACATCGGCAGCTCTGGCAATTGTGTGGAAACCTGCTTTCCACTTCCTGGCAGGCTTTCTGGTTCCCTCCGGAGCAATGGCAAGATGCAGTATCTCTCTTTTTTTAAACTCCTCAATCATCTGCCTTGTTATTGAAGCTCCTTTTGTTCTATCAACGGGCACTCCTCCCATAGCCCTGAGTATAGGGGCTAAAGGTCCCCAGAAGAAACTCTTCTTTATCATGATATTTGCTGTACGCCCTAAAGAGTTGTAATAAAGAAAAGAGATGATAAAATCCAGTCCGGAGGTATGAGGTACCCCTAGAATAATACATTTAGGTTCCGGAACAGGAGGCTCCATAACCTTCCATCCCAAAACCCACAAAAGAAATTTGGATATATATCTCATAACTTCAAATAAAAAACTAAAGTAATAAAATATCCAATGCCCTCAAATAAACATTGACATATTAGCCTCTTCACTTCTTTCCAGATATGTAGCCACACCGGCATAAATGATACCGTCAATTAACTCCTCCTCCTTAATTCCCATCATATCCATACTCATTTTACATGCAATAAACTCCACTCCGTTTCTTCTTGCCTGTTCAATGAGTGATTCCAGGGAATCAATATTTTTTTTCCTCATTGTAGATTTAACAAAACGAGTACCCAATCCAAGCATATTCTTTTTAGAGAGTTTTAGTGAAGAGGTCCCTTTTTTCTTTATGATATTGAGCCCCCAAAAAGTAAAAAACAACGATACCTTTTTGCCCATTGAAGCAGCTCCGTTAGCTATAACAAATGCTGCCATTGCCTTATCAAAATCATCGCTGAACAAAACGAGAGTTTTATTATCTGTAAGGGGCGAGGCGGTTACTCCGCAAGAAGCAGGCTCACCTTTCTCGATTAGAGCAGTAATAACACCTCTCGCGCTTTCAAGCGAAATAAGTTTTGCCCCCACAACATTACACCATGACGCTACATCTTTGCCAAATGTTTGGTCTGTTGTCTTTATCTCAAGTAATTCTCCTTTCTCTATATTCCCGTAACTGTCTTTTAGCTGTATTATAGGACCGGGACACTGCAGCCCAACGGCATCTACCGTTATTGCAACCTCCCTTTCCTGGTCTATCAACAGGTCATCTGAGCCTATTCTTCCTGCAAAATATTGTTCAACAGATGCATCTTCGGTTGCAATAGAGTATGTTTTATAGCCACCGGAAAGATTGGCTATATTTTCAAACCCCCTTTTCAAAAGAATTCTATAGGCTACATAACCGCGAAGTCCAACAGCACAATAGATGATAATCTGCTTATCTTTTGGGATTTCGTTAACTCTTTTCCTTAATTCATCAACCGGGATGTTAACCGAACCATCAATAGCCCCCAATTTATATTCTTCGGGTGTTCTTACGTCAAGTAATAAGACTTTTTCCCTATCTGCTTTTACAACATCTCTCCATGAGATTATTTTCATTCTCCCTTTAAGAATATTATCTGCCACAAATCCGGCCATATTTACCGGGTCTTTTGCAGATGAATAAGGAGGGGCATATGCATGTTCCAGCTCCATCAAATCATAGATACTTCCTTTAGCTTTTACAACCTGGGCCAGCATCTCTATCCTTTTATCTACACCGTCGAATCCGACAACCTGAGCTCCATAAAGCCTTCCGTCTTTAGGAGAGAACTGTATCTTTACAGAAAGCGGTAATGCATTGGGATAGTAACCGGCATGAGATGAAGAGTGCGTATATGACGCTATATACTCTATTCCCTCTTTTTTAAGCCATCTCCCACTTGCTCCGGTAGAGGCAATTGTAAGATCAAATACTTTCGCTATTCCGGTACCAATACTGCCCTCGTATTTTGAGGAATTACCATATACGATGTTATCTGCGACAATTCTTCCCTGTTTATTGGCAGGACCGGCCAGAGGAATAAGTGATGGCTTATTTAAAACTGTATGAATTACTTCGACAGCATCTCCCAAAGCATAAATATGCTCATCAGAGGTTTGCATATAATCATTTACTTTGATGCCTCCCGTTGTGCCAATCTCAAGTTGAGCCTCTCTTGCCAGTTTAGTTTCGGGCTTTACTCCTATGCTCCATATAACAATATCTGCTTCGAGCTCTTTTCCGCTTTTCAGCACTACTCCAACCTTTCCTTCTTTATTATCGAATCTGGCAACTCCGTCATTTAAATTGAGAGAGATACCTTTTGTTCTAAGTTCGGAGTGAATTATTGTAGCCATAGAAAAATCCAGATGGGACATTACCTGGTCGGCCATCTCGACAATATCGACTTTTATCCCTAAATGGTGAAGGTTTTCCGCCATTTCCAAACCTATGAATCCGGCCCCTACCACAACCGCTTTTTCAATATTTCTGACAGTAACAATTTTCTTTATTCTGTCGGTGTCAGGTACATTTCTTAAAGTGAAGATATTTGGATGATTTATTCCTTCAATTTTAGGTTTTATAGGTTCGGCTCCCGGAGAGAGAATAAGTTTGTCATAACTCTCTGTGTACCTAACCCCCTTTTCGATGTTATACACATGAACAAGTCTCTTCTCCGTATCAATACTCTCAACCTCAGACTTAATTCTTATGTCCAGGTTATAACGGGTGCTAAAACCCCCGACTGTTTGAACAAAGAGATTCTCTCTCTCTTTAATTACATCGCCAATATAGTAGGGCAGACCACAATTGGCATAAGAGACATATTCCCCTCTTTCAAAAAGAATTATTTTAGCATCTTCATCGTTTCTTCTTAACCGGGCTGCGACTGTCGCTCCACCGGCAACGCCACCGACTATTAAATACTTCATCGTTATTAAATTTTTAATCAATATTTAACTGCAAAGGAAAGGAAATTTATTTTAGCTGCAAAATAATTTCCGAAAGAAATTAGTTGAAATAGAAAATATATATCTATATTTGCATTCAAATAGAGAAAAAGATGAAAACATTAAATAAATCTATCAGGATTATCATTCTGTTTGCTTTGGTAATATTTGCAGCTTCATGCGGTACAGGTAAAAGGGATAAAAACGGTGCAGATAACAACTCTTTAGAGTTGAATAATAAGAGTACAATTAATCTGACTACAGAACAATTTTTAAAAAAGGTTGCAGATTTTAAGGAAAATCCAACAGAATGGGTGTATCTTGGCGATAAGCCCGCAATAATTGATTTTTGGGCTGATTGGTGTCTTCCTTGTAAAAGATTGGGACCTGTTCTGGAATCGCTTGCAAAGGAGTATGAGGGGGAAATATATATTTATAAGGTAAATACCGATAAAGAGAGAGAGGTAGCAGCTGCATTCGGAATAAGAGCTATTCCTTCTTTACTTTTTATTCCTGTCGATGCTCAGCCTCAAATGGCCCAGGGGGCTCTCCCGAAAGAGGAGCTTAAGAGATATATTGAGACAATTTTGTTGAAAAAAACTATTGAAGAGGAGATATAGAAATGAGAAAATTATGCTTGATCCGGGACATATGCCGCTCAATTGCCGAATTTGAAAATGAGTTTTATATTAGACATGGACTCTCTCTTAATGAAGGGATAGTTCTTTGTACATTAAGGAGCGGAAGACTCTCTTCCGGAGAGATTGCCAAGGAGATTAATTTCACTTGTTCAAATACCTCTAAGCTAATAAAATCTATAGAAAAGAGTGGTTATATAACCCGGAACCTGGGTGAAGAAGACAAAAGACAAATGTACTTCACCCTTACACAAGCCGGATTGGAAAAACTCTCGGGAATTGAGAATGACAATATAAAATTCACAGGTCCGTTAGCCCTATTGGGGAAGAAAGACTAAAACCAATTCTCACTCAGAATTTCGCCCCTTATAGAGATTACCAATGCTTTTACCGGAATCTTTCTTTTAGCCTTTTCTCTTGCGTTTTTTGCAATTTGTAAAAGGCCGGAGCAGCATGGAACCTCCATCATAAGAACGGTAATTGTGTTTAATTGGGCGCCATCAATCATCAAGGCTATCTTCTCAACGTAGTTTTGAATATTGGAATCCAATTTGGGGCATGCAATAGCCAGACTTTTGTTCTTCAAAAAGGTATCATGAAATGCCCTATGGCTAAAAGAGGAGCAATCGGAGGCAAGAAGAAGATCCGATTTAAAAAGGAATCCTGCAGATGGATTTAATAAATGGAGCTGTACGGGCCACTGTTGTTGTTCTGCTTGTCTAAAATCCTGCTCCGTAGTGCCCGGGCATCCACAAGCCAATTTAGCTTTGATTTCAGGTTTGTTATTCCCGCCAATTTTTGAAAGGTCAAGCGATATCCCTTCTTTCCTGCACCACTCAACAGCTTCATTAAACCAAGCCATTTCGTTATGATCTTTCAAATGTTTAAGGTGCGCCAGTATAACTTTTTCACCTTTTGGAGCAATTCTCTCCATAACTGCCGTTTCATTATAAGGTACGGCCTCTCTCTCTATCAATTCAATGGCGCCAACAGGACAATCTCCGATACAGGCTCCCAGTCCGTCACAGTAGAGATCACTAATCATAACTGCTTTTCCATCTATCAGTTGAAGCGCTCCTTCATGACATCCCTCAACACAGTTGCCACAGCCGTTGCACAACTCTTCATCAATCTTAATAATAGTCCTTTTCATATCTTTTTATTTTATAATCATCAATAAGCAAATGCAAAGATAAAGCAGAGATATAATAATAGTTGTAACATTTGATACAACTATAAAAAACTATCTTCGGTACGAAATTTGTAATAATAATCTTTCAGCCCAAACTAATCCATAAATGAAGCATATAATTCCGGTTCTTGCCACACTCTTGTTTATCTCTTGCGCCCCTGCTTATATGGTAGTAGATTCAGCGGAAAAGTTTGAGATTGAGAGATATATGGGCAAATGGTATGAGATATATCGTCTGCCGAATATCCTTGAAGAGGAGCTTGAAGATATTGTAGTACGCTATGAGTTGAATGACGATGGAAGGATATTGATAATAAATGAGGGGAGACTCAAGAGCGATAACAGCAGGACTAAACAAGCTAAAGGCAAAGCTTGGATACCGGACTCCAAAAAACCTTCAAGGCTTAAAGTGAGTTACACCTGGCCTTTTTCTGAAGATTACTGGATTTTTAAAATTGACTCGGAATATACCAATGTATTAGTCGGAGATCCCTCCGGGAAACATCTATGGGTATTAAGCCGTGAGAGGAGGCCAGAACCGGCCGTTATTAGTCCATTTATAGAATATGCTTCTGACTTAGGCTTTAAGATTGAAAACTTTATCAGCGGTCAGGTCAATTAAGCTATCATCTGCAATTTCCGGTATTGTGACATTTAAGAGAGGAGTCCTTTGCATCTCTCTTTGAATTGCAAAGATTGCCCCTTCATTTCTTGCCCATGCCCTCCTTGAGATTCCATTGTTAACATCCCAGAGGAGCATGCTCTCTATCCTCTTGTCCGCCTCCGCACTGCCATCTATAACCATTCCGAACCCACCGTTAATCACTTCACCCCATCCTACACCGCCTCCATTATGAATGGAGACCCATGTGGCGCCTCTAAAAGAGTCGCCTATAACATTATGAACAGCCATATCGGCTGTGAAGGCAGAGCCATCGTAAATATTTGAGGTTTCACGATATGGAGAGTCTGTTCCGGAAACATCGTGGTGGTCTCTTCCCAATACAATCGGTGCAGAAATCCGGCCCTCTCTAATTGCACGGTTCATCTCCAGTGCAATCTTAATTCTACCTTCAGAGTCGGCATAGAGGATTCTAGCCTGCGAACCGACAACCAGTTTGTTGTTCCTGGCCTCTTTAATCCAGTGTATATTATCTTCAAGTTGTAACCGGATTCCGGCAGGAGCCTCTTTATGTATATCTTCCAAAACTTTTGCAGCAATGCGGTCACTCTCGTCCAAATCTTCTGCTTTTGATGAGGTACATACCCACCTGTAAGGTCCAAAGCCGTAATCAAAGAACAGGGGGCCCATGATATCCTGTACATATGAGGGGTACTTGAACTTACCATCATCCATTATAATATCGGCACCTGCCCTCGAAGCCTCCAGTAAGAAAGCATTACCATAATCAAAAAAATACATTCCTCTTTTGGAGAGCTTATTAATTACATCGACATGGCGACGGAGGGTTGCCTGAACTTCTTGTTTAAATCTCTCCGGCTCCTCTGCCATCATCCTGTTTGACTCTTCAAAACTTATCCCTGCAGGATAGTATCCTCCTGCCCAAGGATTATGCAGCGAGGTTTGATCGCTTCCTAAATCGACATCTACTCCCGATTCGATGAATTTTTCCCATAAATCTACCACATTGCCTTGATAGGCAAGGGAGACAGCCTCTTTAGAGTCCCTGGCCTTAATAACTCTTGCCATAAGCAAATCGAGATTGGTATAGACCTCATCCACCCAACCTTGAGAATACCGGGTTTCAACAGCTTTGGGGTTAATTTCGGCAATAACTCCAATAACTCCGGCGATAACGGCAGCTTTTGGCTGTGCACCTGACATTCCCCCCAATCCTGAGCTGACAAAAATTTTGCCTCGTATATCTTTTTCACCACTTTTTTGCCTCATCCTGGCAGCATTAAGCACTGTGATTGTTGTACCATGCACTATTCCTTGAGGCCCTATGTACATAAACGAACCGGCTGTCATCTGTCCATACTGAGATACACCCAAAGCATTGAATTTTTCCCAGTGATCTTTATGCGAGTAGTTGGGAATAACCATTCCGTTAGTAATAACAACTCTGGGAGCCTCTTTATGAGATGGGAAGAGTCCTGCGGGATGTCCGGAGTAGAGTACAAGAGTCTGTTCATCAGTCATCTCTGCCAGATACTTCATGGTGAGCAGATACTGCGCCCAGTTCTGAAATACCGAACCGTTTCCGCCATATGTAATAAGCTCATGGGGATGCTGTGCTACAGCATAATCCAGATTATTGTTCAACATCAGCATAATAGCCGCTGCTTGCTTGGATTTATGCGGATAGTCGTTTATGGGACGCGCCTCTATTTTGTAATCCGGACGGTAACGATACATATATATCCGGCCATATTTTGAGAGCTCTTCAGCAAATTCTACAGCTAAGACTTCATGTAGATTCTTTGGAAAATATCTTAAGGCATTTTTTAATGCCAGTTTTTTCTCTTCAATCGAGAGGATATCCTTTCTTTTAGGGGCATGATTAATATTTGGATCCCAACTCTTAGGTTGCGGAAGATAGTCTGGTATTCCCTGTAAAATGGCACTTTGAAACTCCTTGATATTCATAAAGCGATTATTTTTATAAGAATTGTAAAAATAGCAAAAAAGAGTAAATATTTCACAAATATCAAAAAAAATGATTATTTTTGCAGCCCTAATAAAAGGAGGTGTACAAGATATGATCATAGTGCCAATTAAAGAAGGTGAAAACATTGAAAGAGCGCTTAAAAAATTTAAACGTAAATTTGAAAAGACCGGAATCGTTCGTGAATTAAGAAACAGAAAATCTTTTGTAAAGGACTCTGTAAGAAGAAGGGACGAAAAAAATAAGGCAATTTATGTTCAGCGTCTTCGCCAACAAGAGGAGTAAACTGAATCAAAACATACAAAAATTGGGGTATCATTTGCGGTACCCTTTTTTTATTTGCATTTTTTATATTAAATTAGATGCAAATTATGAGATCGAAGGAGTTGTTTATAGAGCACCTAAGGGTTAACAAAAGATACTCGCAAAGAACTGTAAGTATCTATAGTGACAGTATAACTGAACTTTATGAATTTATCTCTCCGGCACAGGATGAAAGTGAAAGGGATCTTTTAACATCACAACAAATCAGAGCTTATACTGCTGACTCTCTTAAGAGGGGGCTCTCCCCTAAAAGTGTAAATCTCAGGTTATCGGCTATTAGCAGTTACTGCAATTATCTTGTTAAAAACGGTATTATTGCTTTTAATCCCGTTAAAAGGATCAAACGCCCAAAAGAATCTAAAAAATTACCCGAATTTTTTACATCTTATGCTATGGAGAGTTATTTCAATGAGGAGATTGACAATCATGACCTGTTTGCTTTGAGAGATAGAGTGGTTATTGAAACTCTCTATAGTACCGGTATTAGAAGAGGAGAGTTAGCCGGCTTGAGAATCTCTGACTGGGACAGGGAGAGAGGTCTGTTCAGGATCAAAGGTAAGGGCGATAAAATAAGAGAGGTGCCTGTTCCCGTTACTCTTGCCGGAAATTTGGGGCAGTATCTTAACCTGATGAGTGAATATTATACCGATAATCCCGGTAATATGTTGTTTTTGACCGATAACGGCGAACCAATGTACCTCTCATTTGTTAATAAAATTGTAAAGAGAGAATTGTCTGGAAAGGAGGGATTTTCAGGAAAAAAATCGCCTCACGTTTTAAGGCATAGTTTTGCAACCCATTTGCTAAATAACGGTGCAGATCTAAACAGTATAAAAGAGGTTTTGGGACACTCTTCTCTCTCTGCAACCCAGATTTATACTCACAACTCGTTCGAAAATTTAAAAAAAACATTTTTAACCGCTCATCCAAGAGCAAAAAAAGGAGGATAAAATGGACATTAGAATTCAGTCACTCAAATTTAATGCAGATGTGAAACTCATCAAGTTTATTGAGAAGAAGCTTGCTAAACTACCTAAATTTCATGATGAAATTACAGAGGTTGAAGTTGTTTTGAGCCTTTTACCCGATTATGAAAACAAAAACGTAAAACTTAGAGTCTTTATGCCGGGCGACGATTTGATTGTTGAAAGAAACTCTCAAACATTTGAAGATGCGGTAGTAGATTGTATTGATGTTCTTAAGGATCTGCTTGTTAAAGTAAAAGAGAAAAGAAGGGCTAATTAAGGCCCCTCCCATTTATAAAAACATATTTATAAACTCCTCTTCGCTTATTCCATTGAAATAATCGGAGAGGTTTATTTTTTTTACTCTCTCTATAATCTCTTCCCGGTTATGGCTGCATCCTATCAGAAGCTTCTCAATCTCGGAACTATCTTTTATAAAAAAGTAGTTGCCGTAGAAATGGAGGTCGGTAATAACTCCTTTATCAATATTAATATAGCTCTCCAGTAATCCCCATTCAAAGCGTTTTACCTTTGAAAAACTGTATGCGGGTGAAGAGCCATAATTCCAGGAATCTTTACTATATTTTTCATGTTTTAGTTTTGCAATCTCTTTAAGGTCATCTACATTATAAGAGTATTTTTGATATTTTTCAGGATCCCGGCTGACAATGAATCTCTCCATAAACAGAATAAAATCATTAACACTCATCCTATTTTTTAGATGCTCACTTATGTTTGTCACTCTGGCTCTGTTAGATTTTACGGCTTTTCCCTCATATTGCTCGGGACGGCTTGCAAGAGCCTTGGAAAGATCTGTTATGGAGGAGGAGAAGAGGAGAGTGCCGTGCTGTAACACTCTCTCCCGGTAAACTGCAACGGCATTACCCGAAAACTTCTTATCGTCAATGACCAAATCATTTCTGCCTTTAAGAACGGCATTTATACCAAGCTCGTTCATGGCCTCCAATATTGGTTTTGTAAATCTCGCAAACATGGCTGAAGTCTCTTCGCCATTTACTTTATTATCAATAAAAGTGAAATTCACATTTCCCAAATCGTGAAATACTGCTCCGCCTCCTGACAATCTTCTTACAACCGGGATATTATGCTCTTTTACATAATCAATATTAATCTCGGCATAAACGTTTTGATGAAGCCCGATTATAATTGAAGGATCATTTCGCCAGAGTCGGAATACCGGCTTGTCAAATCTCTTAAAGAGATACTCTTCTGCTGCAAGATTCCATTGAGGATCTGTAGAGTGATCAATTATATATAACATAATTTATTTGTGCTTTAAGATAACTGCTCTTACAAATGTATAGGTGAGATACCCTATGAGAAATCCGAATAATGCTCCGGTAATTATATCCAGCGGATAGTGCCTGCCTATATAAACCCTGCTATATGAGACCAAAGTAGCCCAAATACAGATAACAGACGTGTACCATCTTTTCTTAAATAACATAGAGGTAAATGTTGCAAGTCCGAACGTATTGGCCGCATGGCTGGAAAAAAAACCATAAGCACCGCCTTTACCCTCTAAAAGACGTATGATACCCTCAAGTGCGGGAGTGTGTCCCGGCCTGGGTCTCTCTACAATTTTCTTTATCATGGTACTCCCCATATCGGTAATTGCAAAGGTAATTAAAAGTAAGAGGAGTATTAAAAGAGCATTGCCATACCTCTTCTCTTTGTATCCATACATATAGATTATGAAAAAAATAATGGCAATATAAAAAGGAATCCAAGGCCACTTGGATGTAAAAGCGAGCATTGTACCATCCATAAATTGAGAGTGATGTCCATTTATGAAGATCAAAAGCGCTCTGTCGAGTTCAAGTAGCCACTCCATAGTTCCGGTATTAACTGTTTAACTTCTCCCAAAGAATATCTTTAAGTTGCTCAAGACCTTTACCGGTATATGAAGAGATAAAAAGATAAGGTGTTTTTTTGGGCAGGCCCTTTTTTAGCATCTCTTCAAGCTCATTATCAATAAGATCACATTTGGTAATTGCCAATAATCTCTCTTTCTCAAGCAGTTCCGGGTTGTACATTTTCAACTCTTTAAGAAGAATCTTGTACTCGGCGGCAATATCTTTACTCTCGGCGGGAATCATAAAAAGAAGCATAGAATTTCTTTCTATATGCTTTAGAAATCGAGTACCCAATCCTTTACCCATATGTGCACCCTCAATTATTCCCGGTATATCTGCAATTACGAACGACTTAAAGTCGCGATATTCAACAATGCCAAGATTTGGCTCAAGGGTGGTGAAAGGATAATCTGCAATCTTAGGTTTGGCTGCCGATATTTTTGAGAGCAGAGTTGATTTACCTGCATTTGGGAACCCTACCAGACCCACATCGGCAAGTATCTTTAATTCAAATATATACCAATTTTCCGTACCCTCTTCTCCCGATTGGGCATATCTGGGTGTCTGGTTTGTGGAACTTTTAAAGAATGCATTACCTTTACCGCCTCTGCCGCCTCTGGCCAAAATTACCTCCTCTCCATCCTGAGTAATCTCGAACAGAACCTCTTTAGTTTCGGCATCTTTAGCAACTGTACCCAGAGGAACATTCAATATTATATCTTTACCGTCAGCTCCGTGACGAAGCGCTCCGCTGCCACGCTCGCCATGCTCTGCCCTAATATGCTTTTTATACTTCAGATGAATTAGAGTCCAGTATTGTGAGTTCCCTCTTAGTATAACATGCCCTCCTCTGCCACCATCTCCGCCGTCAGGACCTCCTTTGGGGATAAATTTTTCGCGTCTTAAATGTACAGATCCCCCGCCACCGTTGCCGGAAGCACAAAAAATCTTAACATAATCGACAAAATTTGAATTACTCATTCCCAATACTCTCCATTACCTTACATATATTGTTGAAAATCTCATTGACTGTAACGCCTCCGTCAATTGCGAAGAATTTTCCTCTCCTGATATAATACTCTTTGAGTGGTTCGGTCTTTTCGTGATAGGTGCTGATTCTGTCAAGAACAGTATTTAAAGAGGAGTCATCTTTTCTCCCTTCAACCTCGGCCCTCTTTCTGATTCTGCTTACAATGATCTCATCATCAACCTCTAAAGAGAGTACACCATTTATCTCTTCACCCCTCTCTTCTCTCAGCATTTTGTCAAATGACTCTGCCTGACAGATGGTTCGGGGAAATCCATCAAAAATAAAACCCTTAACAGATGGCCCGGCAGAATTAATTAAATCTTTTACCATCTGTAATACGATTGAGTCACTTACATACTGACCGCTTTCGATGAGTCCTTTGGCTATTACTCCAATTTCACTGCCTCTCTTTATCTCATCTCTTAAAAGCTGCCCTGTTGAAACATGCCTGAATTTGAATTTTTCAACCAGGAGTGAGGATTGTGTACCTTTTCCCGCCCCAGGAGGGCCAAATATTATGTAATATTCCATATCAAGATTCGTCAAGAACATAAATATCCTTATACTGTCTGCCAAGTTCGTTATAATCTAACCCGAACCCTACTATAAAATCATTAGGTATGGAAATGGCTGCATATTCAACTTTAAGATCTTTCTTATAAGCCTTTGGCTTAAACAGCAGTGTGCAAATGCCTATATCCTCTGCACCCTTTTCTGTGAGGATCCTGAATAATTCTGCAACGGTATTTCCTGTATCTACAATATCTTCAATAATTATTACGTCCCTCCCTTTGACTGAAAGATCCAGGCCAAATACCTCACATACCTTACCTGTTGAGGCAGTGCCACTGTATGATGACAGTCTTATAAAGGAGATTTCGCAATTGAATTGGAGCCTTTCAAGAAGATGAGCTGCAAACATAAATGAGCCGTTGAGTACGGCTAAGAAAATCGGAGTTTCTCTGTTCTTGTACCTGTTATTAAGTTTTAAAGCAATCTTTTCGATTGCTTCAATTATCTCTTTGTTGGATATAAATGGCTTGAAATATTTATCATGCAGTTTAATCCGCTCCATATATAAAATGTTTGCATCAGCAAAATTAATCATTATTTTTGTCGAAACCAATTTTGATATAGTGTAATGATTCCACTTGTAAGCATAATAATGGGCAGTACTTCGGATCTTTCAATAATGAAACAGGCTGCCGATTTCCTGGAAGAAATGGAGATACCATTCGAAATTAACGCACTTTCGGCTCACAGAGTTCCCGAAGAGGTTGCCGCTTTTGCAAGAGCGGCGCATAAAAAGGGGGTAAAAGTTATTATCGCAGGAGCCGGAGGGGCCGCTCATCTGCCTGGAGTTATAGCTGCATTTACACCACTGCCTGTAATAGGTGTGCCTATAAAATCTTCAAACTCAATAGATGGTTGGGATTCAATACTTTCAATCCTACAGATGCCTTCTGGGATTCCTGTCGCAACCGTAGCGCTGGACGGAGCTAAGAACGCAGCAATATTAGCCGCACAAATCCTGGCCGTTTCAAATGAAGATATGCTTAGAAAGATGGTTGAATTCAAAGAGAATTTGGCTAAAAAAATTGTAAAAGCCAATGAAGAATTAAAGGAAATCAGATATCTTTACAAAACGAATTAGGGAATTTTTAAATAGAGGCAGGTTAGCTTCTGCTAATTAAAATAGTTGTGAGGGGAAGGGTATGAGGAGAGTGATTATTCTGATTGTGGTTTGCACTTTAGCAAACGAAGTATTGTGTCAAATATCAAGGGGTGGAGATATACCCCATTCGATACTCTCTCTTGTTGAGAAGATATTGCTATTGAGTGACGAAGAGGATTATCCCGAAGATTTTTCTTATGAAGAGTTGATTTACCATTTTTCTTCATTGCTCACTGAACCGTTAAATATTAATAGGGCAGACAGGAGTGTTCTTGAATCTCTTAAGATTCTTTCTGATAGAGAGATAACTTTAATTTTGGACTATGTAAAGAGTTTCGGTAAGTTGTTTTCAACAGCAGAGCTTTACTCTATTCCCGGTATCTCCGTTGAGAGTCTGAATTTACTCTTACCATTTATCTCTGTTGAAGAGGATGGCAAGAGCTCAATAAAAGAGTTGCTCCCCGGCTCATTCAAGGCGATATTAAGGGGGAGCGCCGTTCCACAACAGAGGGTAGGCTATACATCCGTGACGAAGGAGGAATATGCTAAAAATCCGGAGAGTCGCTATTTGGGCAACTCCTTTCATCTCTACGGACAGATGAGATATGATATAAGTAACAGATTTACTTCATTAATTATTATGGAGAAAGATCCCGGAGAAAAGGGTGTGGATTATCTCTCGTGGAGTGCTGTTTTAAAGGGTATAGGAAGGTCAAAAAGAGGAGGCTGCAACATTGAAAAGATTATTATAGGCTCTTATAGCGCACGTTATGGCCAAGGATTGGTGCTTTGGAACTCATTTCACCCCGGAAACAGCCGGGAACCTCAACAAAGTATGAGAAGAGAGCAGGGGATTAAAGAGTACACCTCTGCAGACGAAAACCTGGCCTTTAAAGGAATAGCATCTACTTGTCAAAAAGGAGATTTCTCATTTACGGCTATGGCCTCTTCAAGATATATTGATGCAAGAGTTACAGACGAAGGCTACACCTCGCTTCTTACTACGGGGTTGCACAATACTAACAGGACAGTTGAAAGAAAAGAATCTTTAAAAACAGAGATGGCTGCACTTAATCTGGGATTCAACAGGGATAGATTAAAATTAGCATTGACAATCTCCTCAGATATAAAAAAAATACACTACTCAGGTAATAACCAGGCATTGATAAATCGTGACAGATACCGTTCAAATCCCATTTCCAATATGGGGATTGATTGGAGATATATTGCAGGCAAGCTGCATCTTTATGGTGAGGCTGCATTAGATAAAAGTGGCGCTACAGCCTTACTTGCAGGTTTTCTACTCCATGTAAATGAGAAGATTGTGCTCTCCTATAAGCTTGAGAAAATCTCATCTGACTATGTCGCACCTTTGTCATACAGTTACAAATCGGGAGGCAAAGGTGCAGCTCTCTCAACACTGAACCTAAAGCTAAGCATCAGGAAACCTTTAACTCTTTATCTAAAAGGCGATATCTCTCAAAAGGAATTTAAGTTTTCCGGGATGATAGACTATTTAAAGAGTGAAGATAATGAGCTTATTTTTAGAGTACACACTCACCAAAAGAAAGCAACACTTAGAGGCGATATTAAATTCAGAGTAACAGAGGGAATTACAAACCACATAAGACTGGATTACTCTGCTGATGCTAAAAACGGTCTTTCCCAAGGTTACCATTTTCATTATGAGTTAACAGTAAAAAATCTGGATAAGCACGTAGAATTGTGTGCAAGATGCGCCTTTTTCAATATTTCCGAATGGAATAATCGTATTTACAGTTATGAAAAAGAGGTGCTTTACCAGTTCAAAACAACGGTATTTTACGGAAAAGGATTAAGATATTACATTAACCTAAAATTCAAGCCCTCCTCAAAACTGGTAATGTGGCTAAGATTTTCTAACACTAAATACTTTGATAGAGAGAGTATCGGTACCGGCGTCGAACTCATTAAAGGAAGTTCTAAAAGCGAAATTAAGATTCAATTGCAAATCTCGATATAAGATTAAATTGGCCTTATCTTAATCTTATTTCCGGGATAAATCTTGGTTTTCTTGGTGAACCCGTTTAACTTCATGATGTCATTGAGTGTTACTCCTTTAAATTTCTGAGATATATCCCATAAAGTATCCCCTTTTTCTACGGTATAAATCTCATAATTCCCGCTTTTAGAAGTTGCCGGCGGGGAAGCAGAAGCTGTTTGCCCTATACTCTTTGAGGTGTAAATTACCAACCTCTGTTTTGGCCTTATAATTGTTTTGACGCCATTCCACGCCTGTATATCGGCGACTCTCACCCCATACTTATATGCAATATGGCTTAACGTCTCTCCAGATTTAACAATATGTGTAATAGAGCTTCCTTGTGAAATGCTCTCTTTACTTTTATTATAAACAATAGGATTAAAAAAGACAGAATCTTTATAGCCATATATCTCGCCCTCTTTTTCAATAAACATTGAGGTATAGTTGAAAGGTAACCTTAGAATATCTCCTTTCTCATTACCGGGAATAATCTCATTAAGATATTGAGGGTTATAATCACTTATCTCCTCTTTAGAGATACCAACTAATTCTGCTATCTGTCCAAAATGGAGAGGTTTCTTAATTGTAAAAGTATCTATATGTGCAGGCATCTCAAATGTTAAAGGGGTTATCCTGTGTTCTTTATGATAATGTAAGGTGTACATTGCTGCCACGAATGAAGGGACATAACCCCTTGTCTCCCTGGGCAGATAAGGATAAACTTTCCAGAAATCCATAGAACCTCCGGCCCTTTTAATGGCTTTGTTAACATTGCCGGGACCGCAATTATAAGAGGCTATGGCGAGCAGCCAGTCACCAAAGATGGAGTAGGAATCCCGCAGATATTTGGCGGCTGCATGACCCGAAGCAATAGGATCTAACCGTTCATCCACATAAGAGTCTATTCTTAGATTGTAGTGCAGTGCAGTTTTGTACATGAATTGCCACATCCCCTTTGCTTTAGCCCTGGAGACAGCCCTGGGATTGAGAGCAGATTCAATAATTGCCATTATTTTTAGCTCTTTGGGGAGATCATACTCATCGAAAATCTCTTCAAATAACGGTAAATAATAATTGCTTAACCCCAATATAGCATTGATTTTACTCGGAATCCTTTTGGTATAGTATATTATGTGATTTTTGACAATATGATTGTAAGGGAGCGGAATAAAAGAGTTTATGGCTTTTAGCCTCTCAATGTAAACAGAATCAGGAACATCAGAGGTAAGGCTATCGCTCTCCAGATTCATCAACTCAGTGTCTCCCAAATCCATATTTTTTTGGAGATACCAGATGCTTAGCAGGCTATCTGTTGTTCGTAAATTAAGAGAGTCGTATAAAAAATTATTTTCAAGATAGGTAAGCCCTCCCGGATTAATCGAATCGGTAAAAGATGTTGTATCAACCATGGGAATGCTCCCAAATTCCATAACATATCTGAGAGAGTCTACAGTTCTTTTAAGTCTTTCAATTTCAATTCTTAAAGAGGCTTTTGTCTCTCTTTTCCTAATTATCTGACCATTGGCCGGTTCAAAAGTTAGTAGAAAGGTTATGGCTAAAAAAGGTATTAATGCAATTTTCTTCATTTCGAATTAATGGTTAGTTTTAAATTGAATCCCAATGCAGGGGTGAAACTACTACATAATGAGGAGTGAGAGGAGGGGGAAAAAATTGGTGAGAGAGATACGGAAAGATCATCGCTTACATCAAAATCCTGAAAATGTGCAAAAACATTGGCATCAAT
>CAYZPF010000036.1:0-18518 GCA_964479995.1 uncultured Muribaculaceae bacterium
TATCTCTCTGTCATCCTATTTAATTTCACGAACAACCTCCGGAGATCTGTCAATGCCTTCTTCCCACTCGTCTCCTTCAACCTTGATCACTATGTGTTGTACCGGATTCCCTGTCAAATCGGGAAGCGGCCCGACAGATAGCACCGTCCCCGAAACAGAGGAGTGAATATTTGCAGATATAAAGCCATTAGCTTTAGCAATAAGCTGTCCTGTTTTCACTTTGTCACCTTTTGTCACAATCGGTTCGGCAGGAGCGCCCAGATGTTGTGAAAGAGAGATACAAGCCGTATCAACTAAAGGAAAGTTTTCAATTGCACTATTGGCGGAAATCTTGTTATCATTGGGATGTATCCCGCCAATGGAAAAAGTTCTGCTCATATGGTTATTTTATTACTGTTCAACAATAAGAATCTCCTCTTTTTTGGGAGCTCTCACGGGAAAATTTACCTCCCATATAGAGTTCGTAGGGCACTCTGTTACGCATTTTCTGCAAAGTTTACACTTGTTATAATCAATGTAAGCAAGGTTGTCTGTTATTGCAATAGCATCGAACGGACAAGCTTTCTGGCATTTGAAACATCCAATACAGGCAACTGCACAGGCTTTTTTAGCTACTCCTCCTTTATCTTTATTGACGCATGAGACAAATATTCTTCTGTTTTTTGGTCCTCTGTTTCTAAGTTCAATAATTCCTTTAGGACATGCTTTTACACATGCTCCACAAGCGGTACATTTTTCTTCGTCAACCTCGGGTAATCCTGTCAAAGGATTCATGTTAATTGCATCAAATGTACATACTGTTACACAGTCTCCATGCCCTAAACAGCCGTAACTGCAACCTGTATCTCCCGAATAGAGAGAGGCCATCACAGCACAGGAGGCAATACCATCATAATGGTTTATCTTAGGCCTTGCTTCACAACTCCCGTTACATCTTACAACAGCAATACGCGGGGCCTTCTCCTCTACTGTCAGTCCCAACTGAAAGGCGATATTTTTCATAACTACATTGCCTCCCACCGGACAATAGAAAGAATCAAGATTTTTTGCTTTAACGCAACCCTCAGCAAAAGCTCTGCAACCCGCAAGCCCACATCCTCCACAGTTCCCTCCCGGCAATATAGCCTCAATCTCATCAATCCTGGGATCTTCTTCAATTTGAAACTTCTGAGCTGTTGCATAAAGTATTAAAGCCAGAAAAAGACCCAGCAGTGTTAAAGTTACAACCGTAAAAATTACTATCGTTGTCATCATTTCTGAATTTTTTCAATCACAAATACAAAATCTCTCATCAATCTGCTTCTCAGCAGTCGTATAATCAAATAATAAAGAGAGATAGCCGCAATCACAGATATTCCGATTGTCAACTCCGGAATATTAAGGGCGGATAAAGTTAGTAATAAAACTAAAAGAATTATCAAAGGAATAACATAAGATATCCATAAAGCTTTAAACCCAAGGCTCCTCTTCATAATCACATTTACCCGCTCGCCTGGTATGTAAAGATTAAAGCCTCTGTTTTCAACCTCCACCTCTTTAATCTTTTGATCTCCCATGGAACAGACCCCTTTTGCATGGCAAGATGAGCAGGACGATTGATTAAGAATCTCTACAACAATAAAGTTTCCCTCTACTGTTTTTACCACACCTTCATGATGAATATCTTTATTCTCTGCCATACATTTTTTATAAATCAATTACTCCGTTCAATCATACTCGAAAGAGGAAATTTAAGATTCTCAAAAGAAGAGAGTCTCCCCGTTACCCTTCCAACCTTTATTGGAGATTCAATGAGAAGAGGAACCTTATTCCTATCGTCACTAACCCATATAACGAGTTCCTCTTTACCTTTAAACACCTCTCCGGCAACCACTTTTGCTACAAATTTCAAGGTATTAAAAGTGCCTAAACCGGGTATGTTTTTTATCTCTTTGCCTACAAATTTATAATTAAGATTAAAAATATCATCATCAATTGCAAAATAAAAAGGGTGCTCGACTCCAGGCGCAAAAGTTGTAAAATCCAAATTCCTTGTGTGATAAAGAAATGAGACTAAGTCAAAAGTGTGCCCTTTACCATTCAGGAGTGTCTCTCTTTCCGGCTCTTCCTTTCTTTTCACTTTTGCCCGTATTGAGTTATCGGGATTAAAGTAGAGAGTATTTTTTAACCGGTATCTTCCCTCCGATATATCTCTGTGAAAATAGAGCGGACGGCCGGTCGCAGCACTGAACTTCGCCTCAAAAACATCCCTTATTTTAAAAAAGACATCATAAAACTTATAAGAATACCCGGTTATAACAGAATGGAAATGATCTCCATACATTCCGTTCGATTTTCTATCAATTGTGATTATTGCTTCTCCAACATCTGTCCGGAAAATTCCCCAGGTGTATTTAACAGTATATAGAAGTTTTTCACCCTCTTTATAGGCTAATCTACTATCGGGAATCTCATTAAAAAAAGTTGAGTAAGCTCCCTGCCCCGATACATTTGCAATAAATAAAAGAGATATAAGTAATAATATTGGACGCATTGTTAAAATTCTCTGTCAAAATCACTATTTGAGGGAAACTCCTCTCTGTTCATCTTTGATTGATATGTTTCAACAGGCGGATTATCAAAAGAGCTTCTGTCTAAAGCAGCATCTGTTATATCAACAAATCTCACCTCATTACTCCTGAAACGCAATCTGACATCTTTAACTTCCCCATTACGGTGTTTTGCAATGATGATATCCGAATCTCCTCTTTGCACCGGATTCTCATCTCCAATAGCATAATATTCAGGCCTGTGAATAAAGAGCACAAGGTCGGCATCTTGTTCAATTGCACCGGATTCCCTCAGGTCACTCAACTGAGGCCTTTTTGTCCCTCCTCTGGTCTCCACGGCACGGCTCAACTGCGACAACGCTATTACCGGCACATTTAATTCTTTAGCTATAGCCTTTAATGATCTTGAAATTGCCGAGACCTCCTGTTCCCTCATACCACGAAGCTCTGGCGGACCTGTCATCAGTTGCAGATAATCTATTATTATCATCTTCACTCCGTTGATTGAGGCCAATTTCCTCGCTTTTGATCTAAGTTCATTGATTGAAAGAGAGGGAGTATCATCAATATAGAGAGGGGCTTTTACCAACTGTTTAAGCCTTGTATGAAGTTGTTCCCATTCATAATCCTGTAGTTTTTTCCCTCCTTTAATCTTATCTGAATCGAGCCCCGTTTCACTAATCATCAAACGCTTTACAAGTTGTAAAGATGACATCTCAAGCGAAAAGAATGCTACCGGAATATTATGTTCCACTGCCATATTCCGGGCCATAGTAAGCACAAAGGCTGTTTTACCCATTGAAGGCCTTGCGGCAACAATAATGAGATCAGATGGTTGCCACCCAAGAGTAACCCTGTCAATAGAGGTATATCCGGAGGGGACACCGCTAAGGCCATCGGCACGTATCTGGGTCTTCTCAAGATCGTCAATTGCCTGGCTTATTACATATTGAACAACCTGTGCCTCTTTACGCATATTCCTATCGGCAAGAGTAAAGATTTTCTGCTGGGTTGTGTCAAGCAGCTCATCTACTGAAACCGAATCATCAAATGCATCTTTTTGAACACCGTATGATATTGATATCAGCTCTCTCTGTATATATTTCTGAAGGAGTATTTTTGCATGATATTCGATATGTGCCGCAGCTCCTATCTTCATGCTTAATTGGCTTAAATAAGATACTCCGCCAATCTCTTCAAGTTCCCCTCTGTTCTTTAGCTCTTCTGATACTGTGAAGATATCAACCGGAGCATGCCGTGCGGTAAGCGTTGATATGGCAGTAAATATTTTTTTATTACCCTCCTTATAGAAGCAATCGGGAATTATTATATCCAGTATATCTGTAATGGCAGTCGGTTCAAGCATCAAAGCCCCCAGAACAGCCTCCTCAATATCTGTTGCCTGTGGGGGTTTTTTACCCATTTCCAAGCCCAGTATATCAATGTTAGGCTCTTGCTTAGTTTTGCCTCTTCCGGTAGTTTTTGCCATCTCTAATTGTCTTTAATTATAGTTTATTAAGTGTTCTGATAATCTTTTCAACAGCATAGTCTATCTCCTCTAAGGTTATTGTCAACGGAGGAGCTATCCTGAAAGAGGTGGAATTGAACAAAAACCAATCGCTCATCACCCCCTCTTCAAGCAACAATGGAAGTATCTTTTTTGTATAATCTTCTCTTTTAAGGTCAATCGCAATTAAAAGTCCCTCTGCCCTAATCTCTTTTACAAGAGGGTGATTCTTTAAAGCATTAACAAATCTGTCACTCTTTTCATTAACTCTCTCAACCAATCTCTCTTTTAAAATATATTTCAGAGATGCCAAGGCCGATGCACAGCATACAGGATGCCCTCCAAAAGTAGTTATATGCCCCAGAACCGGACTCGAGATAAATGACCTCATTAATTCGCCCGATGAGACAACAGCCCCTAAAGGCATACCACCGCCTAAGGCCTTTGCAAGGGTCATTATATCTGGTACTACTCCATATTTCTGATGAGCGAACAGAGATCCGGTTCTGCCGAACCCAGTTTGCACCTCATCAAAAATCAGCAGGGTTCCCGTTTTAGTACATCTCTCCCTAAGAGTCTTTAAATACCCCTCCACCGGAGATATTACTCCTGCCTCTGCCATTACAGGCTCTACCAAAACAGCTGCACTCTCTTCGGTAATAAGGGCGAGATCTTCAAATGAGTTGAATCTTATATGTCTTATTGCAGGAAGAAGAGGCCTGAAAGAGTATTTAAAGCTCTCATCTCCCATCATGCTTAATGCGCCGTGGGTGCTCCCGTGATACCCTCTGTTAAATGCTATTAATTCTCTTCTTCCGGTAACTCTTTTGGCCAGTTTAAGTGCCGCTTCATTGGCTTCACTCCCGCTATTTACGTAGTAGATTGTATTGAGCGAACTGTCAAGCATAGAGGTTAGTAATGCCGCATGTTCAACCTGGGGAGACTGAATAATCTCTCCGTAAACCATAAGGTGCATATGCTTCTCTATCTGGCTAACTACAGAATTGATAACTTCTCTGTTTCCATGCCCGGTATTTGAGACGCATACACCTGAGACGAGGTCAACAATTTTTTCACCGGACGGAGTATAAAGAAACACTCCCTCTGCCTTTTCAATCTCTATGGCCAAAGGAGAGGGAGATGTTTGTGCTATATGTTTAAAAAACAGCTCCCTTAAAGTATAGGGTGCCGGCTTCATCTATCGTTCCATAAAATTACTGCTAACCAAGATTCTACCACAATATTCGCAAACAATTATTTTCTTGCTTGATGCAATATCCATTTGTCTTTGAGGAGGAATCTTATTAAAGCAACCTGAACATGAATCTCTTCTTACTGTAACTACGGCCAGCCCGTTTCTGGCGTTTGTTCTAACTTTATGATATGCCGCTAAAAGCCTGGCGTCTATCTGAGATTGTATCTCTTCTGAATATTTTAAAAGCTCTTCCTCTTCCCTGGCTGTTTCCAGAATAATAGAACCGAGCTCTTTTTTCTTATTTTCAAGGTCTAACTCTCTCTCATCCAAAGCTTTCAATGTATCAGCAAGTATATTTTTTTTCTCAGCCAGATGCAGAGTATTCTCCTTAATCCTCTTTTCTGCCAACTGCACCTCCAGCTCCTGAAACTCAATCTCTTTTGACAAAGAGTCATACTCTCTGTTATTCTTAACATTGTTCTGCTGAGCTTTGTATTTCTCAATTAAAGATTTAGAGTTGTCAAGATCAATTTTCTTTTGTGAAATACTCTTTTCAGTATCTTTTATCTCTTGCTGTAAATTTGCAACCCTGGTCTTTAATCCAAGAATATTGTCTTCAAGATCCTGAACCTCAAGCGGCAGTTCTCCTCTAAGAAGATGAATCTGATCAATTTTTGAATCTGTCTGCTGAAGTTTAAAGAGAAGGAAGAGTTTCTCCTCCATGCTCAAATCTCCATCTGCAGTACTTTTTTGCAATGAAATGAAAGTACCGCCATCTAACGGGGTCTCTATTGTTTCTTTAGTTTTAGCTGCACACATAGTCTTTAAAAGTGGTATATAGGATTATTATTATTTCCGATACGAACTACAAAGTTAGATATTTTTTCTAAAATAACTGACATTAACAGTTCAAGAATATCCACCTCACTTTCATAGTGACCGATATCAATTATCATAAATCCCTCTTCGCAAAAAAAGTTATGGTATGAGATATCACCTGTTATATAAACTGAAGCGCCCGATTGCATAGCCTCCCGGATTAGCGAACCTCCGCTCCCGCCACATACCGCAATCCTTTTTATTCTTCCATCAATGGGTCTTGAGCATTTTACTGATTTAATTTGATAAGCCTCTTTAAGGATAGATATTAGATTTTCAACATCAATCTCCTCCTCAAGTTCCCCAACTAATCCTAATCCCACGGTCATTTCACTGTCTGGTAATAAAAATGAGGTGTTTTTCAAACCTATCTTTTTTGCCATAAGGGCGCTTACTCCGTTTGGCACCTTATCAATATTTGTATGAGAAGAGTATAGAACAATATCATTCTTAATGAGCCTGTTTATCATTCTCTCCTGTACGGTTTCTGTCCCGATCCTTTTAATTCCTTTAAAAATAAGAGGATGATGAGTAATAATCATGCCTGCACCGTATTCAATAGCCTCTTCAATCAACTCCGGAGTACAGTCAAGTCCAAGAATCAAACTTTCAATCTCTTTGTCCGGGTCGCCAACCATCAATCCGGAATTATCCCAACTCTCCTGGATTCTCCCGGGGGCAAACTCTTCAATAATCTTTATTATCTCTCTTGCTCTCATTGACTATAACGAATCAGACACCTCAATCAATCTCTCTTTAATGTTGTTAAGGATTTCAATTACATCTACTCTCCTGTCCACTCCACTCTTATTATCTTTTAATCTTTTAGATGCACCCTCCAATGTCATGCCTCTGTCTTTTACAAGATAGTGAATCATACGAAAATTAGCTACATCGTCAGCGGTAAAAAGTCTGTTACCTTTTTTATTTCTGGCCGGTTTAATAAACCCGGGAAATTTCTGAGCCCAAAATCTGACAAGCGATGTGCTCTCGCCCAGAATATCTGCAACCTCTCCAATCGAGTAATACAGCTTTTCAATTTTAAACTCTTTGTAAGACATAGAATAAAATATTTAAAAAAAGAATATTAATCCATAGACTGACCACTATTTAAAGCTATCAGCATCATCTCTTTATAACCTGCAGGATTTAACTCTGCAAAGAAGTAGTTTACAGGATCCATAACCTCACCATTAAAAATCACTTCGTAATGAAGATGAGGAGCAAAAGAGAGTCCGCTGTTCCCTACCCTTGCAATTACAACTCCTCTTTTGACTACTTGTCCCTCTCTTACGAAAATTTCGCCCAGGTGGGCGTAATAGGTTTCAAATCCGCCTTCATGTATAATTCTTATCTGATTCCCTCTGTCACGATCAGATTTTATCACCTTATGTACTTTCCCGTCGGCCGTAGCAATAACTTCAGCCCCGATACCAGGTAAAAGGTCTATTCCGGTATGATCATTCATTGTCTTGTAAAAGGGATGAATCTTTTTACCTACTCCCGCCCCTGTCTGAGCAGTAGTGAGGTTCTTAACCGGCAATATTGAGGGTATCGAAAGGAGCCCCTCCTTGTTTTTAAGCGTATTGTATATCGATTCAATCTTTTTTATCTGCTCAGATGCAAGGAAATCAGTAAATTTTACCCTGTCCGAGGTAAAATTCACTAGTATCAGATCGGATGAGGTATCCAGCTGCTTATAAAGTTTTTGATTATACCCCGATAAAAAACCCGGAGGCGTGGATTTAAATATGCTCATATAAATCTCATAATCTCTTTTTTGGAGATCACTTATGACATTGTCAAGAACATCCAATTTATCAACAGCTGTCTCATATTGAGATACCAACATCTTATTCTCTCTTATAAGACGCTCTTCGGCTCTTGTGTTAAACAAAGATGCAAAGACTATGTAATAGAGAATTGCCAGCAACAGACTTCCCAGCGCATATTTAAAAAATAATGCGATTCTCCCCTTTAGCCCAAGTCTCTCTTCAACAAACTTAAGCTGATCCCTATTGAATCTGTATTTACTCATGGTCTCTAACTCTTTTGAGAGATCAACTCTTCAAAGCTCTCCTCGGTAATATCCCTGTTATAGTAATTGAGTGGGTTAACAGGCTTATTTCTATAGATAACCTCATAATGCAGGTGAGGCCCGGTTGAGCGGCCGCTGTTACCCATACTGGCAATCTCCTCTCCCCTTTTTACGGTTCTGCCGATTGTCATATGTGTATCTTTCAGGTGCGCATATCTGGTCTTATATCCAAACCCGTGATCTATAAGGACATATCTCCCATATCCGAAAAAATCAAAACCTACATCAACAACCCTCCCGTTACCCGTAGCATATACCGATTCTCCAATCGGGCCGGAAAGGTCAATACCCGTATGCATTCTGTAATCACCACGGAACGGGTCTCTTCTATACCCGAATCCTCCGGAAAATCTATTTTTGGCAGAAGCAATATTTATTGGAGGAATTGCAGGCACACACAGAGTCATCTCATCTGCATTCTTTGCCAGTAGCGAGAGTTCATCAAGGGATTTTGACTGAACATAGCTCTTTTTCAAAAGAACATCCAGCCCATATGCTGTTTTACTTAAAATTACCGTATTCTCGAAGCCCTGGAGATGCGCATACCTGTCTACCCCTCCAAACCCTGCATTTCTAATCTCCTGCGGAATCTCTTCCATACCAAAAATAGGACGGTATACATAGTTATCCCTCATCTGCAAAGTGATGAGAGCTTTATTGACATCTTCAAATCTTCTTTTAATCAACTCCAGTTTATTGGCAAGTTCCCCATTATCTCTTTTTAAAGATAAGGTTTTTGGAGTCTCTAAATTAAAGTAAAGAGTATATATAAAATAGTAGCCGACAGAGAGTACAATACTAAGTAAAAAATATACAAAACCCTTTGAAAATCTGTCTTTAAGAGATACTCTATGAATCTCGTAAGCCAGTGTTTCACGATTGAATTTATACCTTTTTTGCTTTGCCATATTTTAACGGATACCCATATATTTCATGCAAATTTATATAATTTTAATAAAAAACCTATTTTTGTGTCTCATTATTAGTATAAAAATAATCTATAAATAAAAGATATGAGATCTAAAGAGGTCAGGGAGAGATTTTTGGAGTTCTTTAAAGAGAAAGGACATACAATTGTTCCTTCGGCTCCAATGGTAATTAAGGATGATCCAACCTTAATGTTCACCAATGCGGGGATGAACCAATTCAAAGAGTGGTTTCTTGGCAATACCCTGGCAACTTATAAGAGAGTTGCAAATACTCAGAAATGTCTTAGAGTGAGCGGGAAGCATAATGACCTTGAAGAGGTTGGACACGATACCTATCATCACACGATGTTCGAGATGCTCGGCAACTGGAGTTTTGGAGACTATTTCAAAAAAGAGGCAATAGCATGGGCATGGGAGCTGCTTACCAACGTTTATAAACTGGATAAAAACAGGCTCTATGCAACTGTATTTGAAGGAAGTAAAAGTGAGGGAATTGAACCGGACAGTCAGGCTCTGAAAGAGTGGCAAAGATTCCTTCCGGAGGGCCGGATCCTCTACGGCAACAAAAAAGATAACTTCTGGGAGATGGGAGATACCGGGCCTTGCGGACCTTGTAGTGAAATACATATTGACCTGAGAGATGAAAAAGAGAGATTGGCAATTGACGGATCTACTCTTGTCAACATGGGAGACCCGCTTGTAATTGAGATCTGGAACCTGGTTTTTATTCAATATAACAGGAGAGCCGGTGGAGAGTTGGAGCCACTCCCCCAAAAACATGTAGATACAGGTATGGGACTGGAGAGACTTTGCATGGCATTGCAGGGGAAGCAGAGCAATTATGACACAGATATCTTTACAGGTTTGATTGATGCTGTTTCAAAAATAACCGGAAAGAGTTACAACGAAACCCCGCAGATTTCCATAGCGATGAGAGTTATTGCCGATCATATCAGAGCTATAAGTTTCTCAATAGCAGATGGACAACTCCCTTCAAATGTTAAAGCAGGCTATGTGATTCGGAGAATCCTGCGAAGAGCCGTACGCTACGCCTATACCTTTTTAGGCTCATCAGAACCCCTTTTGTGCCGCCTGGTACCCACCTTGGTTAATGAGATGGGGGATGCCTTTCCCGAACTTATACACCAGCAAAAGCTTATAGAAAGGGTGATTAAAGAGGAGGAAGACTCCTTTCTCCGCACCCTGGATAAAGGGATTAAGCTTTTGGATTCATTGCTTGCCAAAAACAGGGAGACTCTTAAAATCTCCGGAGAAGAGGCCTTCACACTTTATGACACATTCGGCTTCCCTATAGATTTAAGTGAGCTTATAGCCAGAGAGAATGGCTACACAATAGACCATAAAGGCTTTGAAAAGGAGCTTGAAAAACAAAAAAACAGAAGCAGGCAAGCTACCTCTTCTCAGGAGGGCGACTGGGTAATAATCAATCCCGACACCAGATTTGATTTTGTAGGGTATGATAAAATAAAAGAAGAGATAAAGATTATCAGATACAGAAAGATTACTACCAAAAAGAGAGAGCTCTATCAGCTGGTTTTCAACAAAAGTCCCTTCTATGCTGAAAGTGGCGGACAGGTAGGCGATACTGGAGTTATAATATCCTCTGACGGAGAGAAGATAGTTATTATCAATACTGTTAAGGAAAACAATCTCTATATACACATATCCGAGAAAATACCTCAGAATGTTTACGGGAGTTTTAGTGCCGTTGTAGACGAGAAAAGAAGACAATCAATTGCAGGCAACCACTCTGCTACTCATTTACTTCACAAGGCTCTGCGCACCATACTCGGGAAGCACGTAGAACAAAAGGGTTCATGGGTGGGAGAAGATAGTTTTAGATTTGACTTCTCTCATTATGAGAAGATACCGGCTAAAACCCTTCGGGAAGTTGAGAACTTGGTCAATAGTGAGATACGAGCTAATATCAAACGAGACGAATACCGCCATATCCCGGTAAATGAAGCAAAAGAGATGGAGGCGATTGCCCTTTTTGGCGAAAAATACGAAGAGCAGGTGCGTGTAATAAAGTTCGGAGAATCCATAGAGCTTTGCGGTGGAATACACACAGAAAGTTCAGGGAATATTGGTCTCTTTAAAATAGTGTCAGAATCGTCGATTGCTGCAGGAGTAAGGAGGATTGAAGCCGTAACCGGCAAGAAAGCAGAAGAGATAATTCAGAAAGATGAAGATTTACTAAGCACTATTAAAGAGATACTTGGTAACTCTCCCAACCCATTGTCAACAATTCAGAAAATTAGTGATGAAAACAGCTCTCTCAAAAAAGAGATTGAGGAGCTCAGAAAAGATGTCGCTCTCTCTCTCATAGAGAGTATAAAAGATCAAAAAAGAGTAATCAATGGAGTAGAGGTATTGACACTTAAAGGCAGATATAATGCAGAGATTATTAAGAATATCGCCTTCATGCTCAGGAAAGAGAGTAGGAATACGGTATTCATTGCAGGTTATGGCGACGGAGAGAAGCCCTCGCTAGCCCTTATGTACACCGATGATATACTGGAGAAGGGCAGAAACGCCTCTGCAGACATAAAAGAGGCTGCCAAACTTATCAATGGAGGGGGCGGAGGGCAAAATTTCTTCGCCACAGCCGGAGGGAAAAACAGCGATGGTATAGATTTAGCTGTAGAAAAATTAATAGAGATAGCTACCGACTTCAAATAAAAGAGAGGTGTTGTATTGAAAAAACTTGACCAGTTTGTAATTAAATCGTTTTTAGGGCCATTCATCATGACCTTTATAATTGTGGTATTCGCTCTAATGCTGCAATTCCTATGGCTCTATATAGATGAACTAGTGGGTAAAGGGTTGAGTTTCTGGGTTATTATAGAATTTCTGGGCTGGGGAGCTGCTACCCTTATACCTTTAGCGCTGCCGATTGCTACCCTTTTAGCATCTATCATGACTCTGGGCGGACTGGGCGAGAACAGTGAGCTCCTCGCAATAAAAGCTGCAGGTATCCCTCTTCAAAGGGTGCTTAAGCCTCTTATGATACTCTCTTTTTTTATTAGTGTAGGCGCTTTTTTTGCGTCAAACAATCTTATCCCTGTCTCATATAATAAAATCTACTCTTTAAGAGATGATATAAAAAGGACGAAAGATGAGATTAAAATACCAACAGGGATGTTCTATGACGGTATAGTGGATTACAATTTACGAATAGATTCCAAGAATGAAAAGAGTGGTACACTTTACGATATAATGGTCTATTCGCATAAAGATGGAAAAGGTAATACCAGTCTTACTTTGGCCGATTCAGGTTCAATAAAGTTCTCTGCAGACAAAAACTATCTTATTTTTAGCCTGTACCAAGGATTTACCTATGAAGAGGAGCCGCGTGAATATGGGACTAACGACTCTCTCTATGTGCTTCAAAGAGTAGGATTTGAAAAACAGGAACTCATCATTCCTGTCTCCAACTACTCCTTTCAGAGATCAGAAGTAGGAAGATTCAGCAATGAAGTCATGTCCAAGAATCTTAGGCAGCTTACCTCTTCCAAAGACTCGCTTGACACCCTTTATCAAAAGATACATCATATTCAGCTTAGAAACCTTCTAAGCGGAGCAGGTATGTTATTTGAGAGAGAACTGGATACGGCCAATGCCGGTAATTATGTTCACAACTTTGAGTACGACTCTCTTTTTAAATGGAAATCATTGCATGTACAAAAGAATAGTTTGAGAATGGCTGCCGATCAGCTTAAAAGTACTATCTCAATGATAGATACCTATCAAATAGAGGAGTACCAGTATATAAGCCCCCTCAGAAGAATACGGATTGAAAGATTCAGGAAGTTCACCCTTTCGGTCGCCTGTTTAATATTTTTCTTTATAGGAGCTCCTCTGGGTGCTATTATCAGAAAAGGAGGGCTTGGTACACCTGTTATAGTTTCAATGTTCTTTTTTATAATATACTGGGTAGTTGACATAAGCGGTAAGAAGCTTGCAACTGACGGTGTTATAGGACCGGAAATAGGAACGCTCATTTCAACTGCCGTTGTGTTTCCGATGGGGGTATATCTTACCCTCAAATCAACCAGAGATTCCTCTCTTTTTAATGCAGATATCTATATTGTATTTTTCAGGAATCTCTTTTCAAAACTTAACAGATATAAAGGAGAAGATGGAGAGTAACAAGATTATATATTTTGGAACTCCTGAATTTGCAGTAGAGCCACTCAAAGTCCTACTTGATTCCGGTTATAATGTGTGTGCAGTTGTTACAGCACCCGACAAACCTGCCGGAAGGGGTTTGCAATCCTCGCAGAGTGATGTTAAAAAATTTGCTTTAGAGAGAGGCTTGACTGTGTTACAGCCCCATTTACTCAAGGATAAACAGTTTCTAACTCTTTTAAAAGAATACAACGCCCACATTTTTGTGGTTGTAGCATTCAGAATGCTGCCAAAAGAGGTATGGTCCATACCTAAACTTGGAACATTTAATTTGCACGCATCTCTATTACCCATGTACCGTGGAGCCGCACCTATAAATCATGCTATTATCAACGGAGAGAAGCTTACGGGAGTGACAACATTTATGATTGATGATAAAATTGATACAGGGAAGATTATTTTTCAAGAGGAGTGCGAAATTACGGAATCGGATTGCGCGGGTACTCTTCACGATAAGCTCATGCACCAAGGTTCTCTATTGGTAGTGCAAACGGTTAAGGCTCTCATAACCGGTAAAGTACAATTATATCCTCAGAGCAGATATCTTTCAGGATGGGGTGAATTAAAAGAGGCCCCAAAACTTACGAAAGAGAGCTGTAGGATAGATTGGAACAGAAATAGCAAAGAGCTTTTCAATCTGATTCGAGGTTTATCACCCTATCCCGCTTCTCATTCCATAATGTACAGTGAGGATAGAGTAATTCCTGTAAAAATTTTTTCAGCTGTTTGTGAGGATAATAACTATATGGCCGGAGTAATTAATTCCTGTAAAAATCCGGGAGATATTGAGTCAGATAACCGCACATTCATGAAGGTTAAATGCGGTACAGGCAACCTCTCTATAACCTCTGTTCAGGCAGCCGGAAAGAAGAGGCTTGGCATCAAGGAATTCCTGGCAGGAATACGTGATATTGAGAGTTACAGATTCAAATAAAAAAGCTTATTATGCCCACCATAAATGACATTGTAATTGTTGCAGACGGAGAGTTCCCGACTCACGAAATACCGCTTAATATACTTAGGAAGGCAGGCTTCATCATCTCCTGCGACGGAGCTGCAAGCAAGTTAATCTCGCAAGGGATTGTACCAAATATAATTACTGGAGATATGGACTCTCTTGATCCAATATTACAAGAGAAATACAGTTCAATAATTATTAAAGACGGCTGCCAGGAGACAAACGATTTGACAAAAGCATTTATGCTCGCCGTTAAACAGGGAGGGCAAAAGATCTCTATTGTAGGAGCAACAGGATTGAGAGAGGATCACACTTTGGGAAACATCTCACTACTATATGAGTATCTGCTCATAACAGATATTCCTGTCACGATGTGGACAAATTACGGGCTTCTGTTTGCAATAAAAAAAGGTGGAGTTTTTAAATGTACTCCCGGAAGTCAAATCTCTGTTTTCTCTTTGGATAGAGGCCTGCGCATGAAATCTAAAGGACTAATATATCCATTGGATGATGTTATATACGATAACTGGTGGAAAGCTACCCTCAATGAATCATTTGACAACTCATTCGAACTTATCTTTGAGGAGGGTAGAGTAATAGTTTTTATATCATATCCAAAGCTTTATTGAAGCAGAGCCATTAAAAAAGGACGCCTCTTAACGGGACGTCCTTGCTTAATTTTTTAAAGACTAATTAATTGTACCTTTAAGTTCTTTGCCGGGAGTGAATTTAACCGCCTTTCTTGCTGCAATTTTAATTTCCTTTCCTGTACGGGGATTTCTCCCGGTTCTTGCTCCTCTTTCAACTGTTGAGAAAGTTCCGAAACCTAATAATGTAAGTTTATCACCACCTTTAAGGGTCTCTCCGGTAACCTCAATAAGAGCGTCAAGTGCTCTCCTGGCATCAGCTTTGGTTAATTCGCCTCTTTCTGCGATTGCTGAAATCAATTCTGCTTTATTCATATAAAAAAGATTTAGGGTATAAAAAGTTTAGAGGTTTCTACAAATATATAATTAATTATGAATATAATATCGAAAATCTATAAAAAATCTCAATAATGGCGCTTTAAAGCGGCAGTCAGGCTCTCTTCAAGAGATAGAATCTTACTCTCCAACCTTTTATGCTGAATGGTTCCGGGCATCAAAACTTTATGATTCTTTAGATTATTTAACTCCTCTGCCTGCCTGATTATCTTTTCACAACTTTTATCAATTGCATACTCTTTGAATCTCTCCCAAATATACTTGATTGCCTCCTTAGATGGATGTACCATATCGGAAGAATAAAAACGATAGTCTCTGAGCTCGTCAATAAATAGCTCATAAGAGGGAAAATAATAGGCATTACTATTCTCTTTTATAAGCCTTTCTGTTGCAAGGAGCAATCTTGCCTTGCTTAACTGGTTCCTGTGTGCACCATCTTTAAGGTGCCTGACTGGGCTTACCGTAATAATCCAGTTTTTATTTTGAAAGGTTTTAATATATGGATTCAACAGTGAGTATATCTCATCTGGTTCCAACGTCTCTCCGGAGAAATAAGAGTCCGGAAATTTATGGCAATTGGTAACCACTCTCCCACTCTTTTTCTCCCTATATATCCGGGCTGTGCCCAATGTTATAATAACCCAACTGCAGGAAACAAAAGAGTCTGATGCAATATCCAGGAGTCTATTGTTGTTTGAAAGAAACTCCTCTTTAGAAAAAGCGGAAAATTCACTACTATGGTTAAAACTTACAAAAAGATCCTCTCTTTGAATAACATCTTCCGGTAAAAAATGGCTCTTTTCATCCATTCTACCCAAAGAGAGCGCTATTGAAGCGGGATTAAAAAGAGTGCCGAAAGGGTTAACGGTAATGTCAAAACGAAGATCCTTCAATTGAGAGCCAATCTCCGCAGCAAAACAGGATCCCAGGCACAATATCTTATCTTTATAGCATATCCTTTTTGTTAAAGGAGATATCTCAATTTCTGTCTGCCATCTCATATTATCTTATTTTTTAACTCTTTTACGTTCTCTTTGATCTTTTCAAGGCCGGCTCTTAATAGTGGCGATTTTGAAAAATAAAGTTTGAAAAAGTCATTATCCATCTCCAACCACTCCTCTTCACTTATAGAGGTTATCTCCTTACCGCCGGGTAGTCTCAAAGATGAAAACTCACTCCATTTTGTCACACCTCCCTTTGACGCCCAGGGGCAAGCATTGAGACATATTTCGCAGCCAAAAATATTATTTCCCCTCCCTATATATAAAAGAGGATCTCCTATTTTCGCCTCAATTGTCTGATACGATATACACTTACGTGAATCTATCGTATAAGGCTCTACAATTGCACCTGTGGGGCAGGAATCAATGCATCTTCTACAGTTTCCGCACCCCTCTCTTACTATCTTATCATTGTAGAGAAGTTCCAGATTGGTTACTATTATACCAATAATTGTATGCAATCCTGCGCTCTTATTTATCAAGAAGGTATTTTTGCCTATAAAACCCAAACCTGCCTCGCGGGCCAAAGCTCTTTCAAAGATTGGGGCGGAATCTGTAAATACCCTGTACTCCATAGAGGGCTTAACTGTTTTAATCCTCTCTGCCAGCTCCCTTAGTCTGCCTTTTACAAAAAAGTGATAATCAAGACCATAAGCATAAGAAGAGATCTTTGGTAATTTTTCATTTTGCCTCTTACCGGGCTTATACGGAATAAGCAGCGCCATGATACTCACTGCGCCATCCAACAACAATGCTGGATTCTCTCTAAGTTCAAGGTTCCTTGCCAGGTAATTCATAGTGCCATTATAAGATTTGGATAATGATGCCTCCAGGTATTTCCGTTCAACTGCCAGCGGATGCACAGATACGGCTCCGTAGCCAACAAAACCCAACTCATAAGAGAGTTCAGTAATATAATTATGAAGTTGTAATTTATTCATCTGCCAAACCGCCAAAAATCGGAAAAATTCCCTACTTTTGTTCATTCTTACAGTAAGAAAAGTTAGTAAATTTAATAAAAAATGAACATCTTAGTAGTTGGAGCAGGAGGACAAATTGGAACAGAGTTAATTCCGCATCTGCAATCTCTTTATGGTGAAGACAATGTGATAGCTGCAGATATTAAAAAAGAGAACGTTGATAAAATGAGTCTATTCAGCAGAGCTGTCACTCTTGATGCACTGGATTTGACCTCTTTTACCCGTATCGTATCAGGAGACAAGATTAACAGAATCTATAATCTGGTAGCACTCCTTTCGGCTACCGGAGAGAAAAACCCCAAGCTTGCCTGGGATATAAATATGGGAGCTCTTATTAACTCGCTGGAGTTGGCAAAAGAATATAACTGTTCGATATTTACCCCCAGTTCTATAGGCGCATTCGGACACTCGACTCCCCACCAAAACACCCCTCAAGATACTGTAATGAGGCCAAATACTATCTATGGTGTATGTAAAGTGTCGGGTGAATTGCTCGGAGATTATTATTACACCCGTTTTGGAGTTGATACAAGAAGTGTAAGATTCCCGGGAATCATCTCAAGCGGATGCCTGCCGGGTGGAGGCACTACCGATTATGCTGTTGAGGTCTTTTACGATATTCTGAAAACAGGGCACTACACCTGTCCTATTCCCGAAAATACCTATATGGATATGCTGTACATGCCCGATGCTCTTATTGCATGTACTCAATTAATGGATTGCAACCCCTCTTCCCTCATCCATAGAAACAGTTTCAATGTAACTGCTATGAGCTTCTCCCCAAAAGAGCTGTTTGCCGCAATCAAAAAGAGAGTGCCCACCGCCACCTTCAGTTATGATATAGATCCTGTTAAGGAGCGCATATCAGTTTCGTGGCCCGATTCAATGGACGATAGTTGCGCTCGCAATGAGTGGGGATGGAATCCCAAATGGGATATGGAACTTATGGTTGACGATATGCTTGAAAAAATCGGAACAAAAATCAACTCTATTTAGGAGCAATTCTATAAAGATATACCCCTATTACCGCATAAAGCATATTTGGAACCCACAATGCAATCCATGGGGGAAGTACCCCGGAGTGAACAAACATTTGGCTAAATCTCAGGAAAAGTATATAAGAGAAGCTTAACAGCAGTCCAAACCCTATGTTCATGCCAATTCCTCCCTTCCTCTTCTTGGCAGATAGGGAGACCCCTATAAGTGTTAATATAAATGCAGAAAAGG
>CAYZPF010000037.1:0-18330 GCA_964479995.1 uncultured Muribaculaceae bacterium
AAATTTAAGAGTAAGATACGGAAACAAAAAAGATGAACAGGCAAAATTGGAGTTGGGAGCTCAATTTAAGATGGAATATAAGAACCAGATTTCAAAAAATCTCACGATCAATACAACTCTAAACCTTTTCTCCGACTATTTAAGAAAGCCGCAGAATATCAAAGTTATGTGGGATTTCTTTGCGGATTCGAAAATTCACAAATTTTTTTCAATAAATATTAGGACGAACCTTATTTACGACAATGAAATACTTATTGCAAACAAAGAGGGGGAACTGGCCCCAAGATTGCAATTCAAAGAGATTCTTTCTGTTGGCTTTTCATACACTATTGGCGATTTTAAAAAGTAATGATTAATAAATTTAAAGAGTTGCTTAAACATCTCATTGAGATTGAAGAGTTCTATCCTGCAGACTCTGCCAACCCCTCGATTTTACTGGCAGTAAGCGGCGGTATTGACTCAATGTGTATGGCTCACCTTTTTAACAGGATTTATTACTCCAATTATGCTATTGCTACAGTGAATTTTTCACTTAGAGGTGAGGAGAGTGACGGCGATGAAGAGCTGGTACGCAATTGGGCTGCCGGGAAAGGGATTAAATGCTTCTCTAAAACTTTTGACACCAGTACTTTTGCCAAAGAGATGAACCTCTCTACCCAAATGGCTGCCAGGAATCTCAGGTACTCATGGTTTGATGAGCTAATAAAAGAGCATGGTTTTGACTATGTTGCAATAGCTCATAACCTAAATGACTCCGTTGAAACATTTTTTATCAACATACTAAGGGGCACAGGGATAAGAGGGCTTACCGGAATTCCCGAAAAGAACGGAAATATAATAAGACCCCTGTTAAGTTTTACAAGAAGGGAGATAGCAGAATATACTAAACGGGAAGAGATTCCGTTTAGAGAAGACTCCTCAAACCGCGAAAGTGAATATTCCAGAAACCGTCTGAGAAATATGGTTTTCCCCGAGTTTGAACTGATTAACCAATCTTTTCTGAAAACTGTTGAGAGAGATATGGAAAACATTGAAGCTGTTTCGGATATTATTGACCAGCTGTTTGAAGAGAGGCGGAACGAGTTCTTTGATAAAGAGAATATGAGAATCTCCATCAAGGCTTTACTAAAAGAGAAAAGGCCCAGCTTCTGGCTTTATATGCTCTTAAACGAGTTTGGGTTTAACCCGCTGCAGGTGGAGCAGGTTTACAACTCTTTAAGAGGACAGCCGGGAAAAGAGTTTCATTCCGACAGCTATCTTTTACTGAAAGATCGCAACTATCTTCTTCTATACCCAAAGGGTATTGTTGCCGAGAGTGAACCGAATAGAAAATTGCCTGTAAATGAGTTAATAGAAGATAGAGATGAAATAACAGGAGATAAGTCAACATTTATAGAAAAGGTAGAGGCAGGGAGAGCTGTTGAAGTCGATTTTGGTAGTTTAAAGCTCTCTTTTTCGGTTTATAACAAACCATCGGGTTTTAAAATAAGAAAAGAGGAAGACAAGAGGGGCTGCACAGGGGATCTGTTTGCCTCGGCGACCTCATTTTCAATTCTTGAGGGGAGATTGATATTGGATTACGATCTGCTGCAATATCCCCTTCAATTGAGGAAATGGAGAGATGGAGATAAGTTTATGCCGCTCGGCATGATAGGGTTTAAAAAGATTAGTGATTATTTTATTGATATTAAAATTGATAAAAAAAGCAAAGAGCTAATTCCGGTACTATTAACAGGCGACAATATCGCCGCCATTCCCGGATTCAGAATAGACGAGAGATTCAAAGTAACAAACAATACGAAAAATATTCTGGAGATTTCGCTTATTTGAGAATGATATTGTAAGGTAATCTTGCATAGTGCTTTATACCCGCTTCACCGCTAATTCTTGAAAATGCTTTTTCAAGTAGCATTTCGGGGTTCGAAAGAGCTTTTGCATTTGAGTTTCCCTCTTCTAAAAGTTCCATAAGTTTCTCTATTGAACTCTTTCTTATGGGATATTCAACCAACCTGTATACTCCCAAATTGGCATAAGCGGCAGCACTGTTAATGGCGTCAACCAATCCTCCCTTTTCATCGGCAAGTCCAACTCTTATGGCATCACTACCAGACCAGATTCTCCCCTGAGCTATTTCATCAATCTCCTGTGGCGTTTTCTCCCTTCCTTCTGCTACTAAATTTACAAAATCGGTATAGATCTTCTCAATTGAAGTTTGAACAAAGTTTATCTCTTCATTGTCGAGCGACCTGAATCCTGACATAATATCACTGTGCCTGTTTGTTTTAACCGTTTCGGGATTGATTGAGAGATGCTTTTTAAGTGTCCCTGCAATGTTTGGCACCATACCAAATACGCCAATAGAGCCTGTAAGAGTGGTATTGTTGGTAATAATTTTTGTCGCTTTTGCAGAGATCCAATATCCGCCCGAAGCAGCATATTCTCCCATACTTACAATCACCGGCTTATGCTCCATTAAGAGGGAGAGTTCCCGCTCAATCAACTCTGAGCTTTGGGCAGAGCCTCCGGGAGAGTTAACTCTTAAAACAACCGCCTTTACAGTGCTGTCTTTTCTAACTTTAGCAAGTAAATCTATATAGTTGTCAGATGCAATATTATCATCCGATTTGCCCATTACAATCTCCCCTGTGGCATATATAACGGCAATCTTGTTCTTCTCTTTATAATTAATCTTTTTTGTCGCTTTGGAGTAATCTTTATTTGAGATCATTTTTATCTCTTTCACACTTTTAACTCCAAAAAGTTTGGCAATAGTATCTGCAACCTGATCTTTATAAAGGAGAGCATCTACCATGCCCTCTTCCAAAGCTTTTTGTGCAGTTGAGAGTTCAAGATTATCTGTTAGGAGGTTAATTCTCTCTCTCGGTATTTCGCGAGCCTCCGAAATGTCATCTACCCAACTGTTCCACACTGCATCTATATAGGCTTTAAGTTGCTCCCTGTTCTCACTGCTCATGCTGTTGCTGATAAATTGTTCGGCGGCAGCTTTGAACTTTCCATGCCTTATAAGCTGAACTTCAATCCCTAACTTATCTAAAAGATCTTTTAGAAACAGGGTGCTGATACTTAGTCCGGTAAGTGTGGAAGAACCGCCCGGATTGAGATAGATCTTATCTGCAACGGTAGAGAGATAGTAGGCCCCCTGAGAGTAGTTGTCTCCATAGGCTATGATAGGCTTACTGCTTGCCCTAAACCTGCTAAGAGCCGCCCGAATCTCTTCGATATTGCTAATTGATGTATTGAGATTGGTGATATCCATATAGATAAACTTAATTGCCGGGTCGGTTGCAGCTCTCTCTATAGTTTGGATAAAATCGAGAAGCCCTTGACTCTTGCCGCTACCTCCGCCCAATGGATTAAAGAGCGAGAAAGGGTCCTCTTTAGATTGCTCTGTTATTGCAGAATCAAAATTCAATCTGAGAATTGCCGATTTTGGAACAACCGGCTTAGCTTTTGAGGAAAAAGAGGCCATAGAGCCTACAATTCCCAGCATAATGAAAAACCCGATGGTCATTGCTAAGAGTGACCCTATAAAGGTTCCTAATACGATTTTAAGGAATTTTTTCATGTTTCAATCTTTTATTTGACAAATATAATTATTTAAGTGTTACAATAATTTGCCACTAATAATATTTATAATTATCTTTGAAAAAAAGGTAAGAAATAAAAATTAATTTACTGGAATGAGGAAGCTGCTTTTTCTACTATTCATGGCAACATCTTTTTTTATCTCCTGCCAGCAAGAAAAAGAGATAACTGATATAAGGGTTATTGATTTAGAGGGTAATATTGGAAAAAGCAGAAAGGTGCTTTTATCGGAAATTGCAGAATCTATCGAATATGTACCTTTAGAGACAACTCATGAATCTTCTTTAGGAGTCCCTACTAGCGGAATTTTAATCTATGAAAACGGGTTGCTCTTTGTCTATCAAAAGGGAAATTATTTTAAAATTTTCAATTCAGCGGGCGATTATTTAAGCACCTTTAACAGACGCGGGAACGGACCTCAAGAGTATGTAACTCTTACTTCTGTAGTTGTTGATAGTTGTGCCGAGGTGATATCTGTTTTGGCTCATAAAAAAATAATAGAGTATAAAACAAACGGTGAATATATACGAACAATTGAACTGCCTGCAGTTGGATCTCTTAATGCCTCGGGTTATTTTCCATTTGGCAAAGTAGATGACAACAGTTATGTTTTATGTGTGAACATTATATTCCCCACAGATTATCACGACTATTCTGCCATAGTAATTGATAGCTCATCAAGGGTTATTCACAAAATATTATATACTCAAAAGGCAAGGGCTTTTATGAAAAAAATAGCCCATGTACATTTAATGTTTGACTCGCCAATAACCCCCATATTATTCACCTATAAAAATAGTGTAAGGGTAATTAACGAGACAGATGAGACTATATTAGCGGTTAGTGAAAACGGGAAAATTGATACAGCCTTTATTCTCAATTACGGTAAGTATAGTATGACAAACTTTCCCGAACTCTATAGTACCAGATATGTAGATGCCCCATGTGTTAAACTTTTTCAAGGAATTTTTGAGAGCTCTTCTTTCCTTTTCCTATCTTTTAGGACCGGTAAACTACCCATAAAACATAGAGAGATCACAAATAGATATGGAGAAACTGTTTCACTTGCAGCTTCCCGAGCATATTTTAATAAAAAAACAGGCCGGTTTTCCTTCGTTGAGCCGATTGGGCTGAATGAATTTGGTATTATCGATGACCTTGAAGGGGGGCCGTCGTTTTGGCCGGTTTACATTAGTCAGGATGACTATATGGTTAACTATATTGATGCAATTAAATTTATTGAATATGCCGAGAGTAATGATGTCTCTGAGAATCTCAAAAAAGTGGCTGAGAATTTGAGAGAGACAGATAATTTATTGATGGTAAGAGTAAAATTAAAAAAATGAAGAGATTATTAGTTTTAATATTCATAACAACGTCTTTTTTAATCTCCTGCCAGCAAGAAAAAGAGATAACTGATATAAGAGTTATTGATTTAGAGGGTAATGTTGGAAAAAGCAGAAAGATACTTTTATCGGAAATTGCAGAATCTATCGAATATATACCTTTAGAGACAACTCATGAATCCTCGTTGGGAGTCCCCGCCAAATCAAAACTAATCTATGAAAACGGGTTGCTCTTTGTTTATCAAAAGGGAGATTATTTTAAAATTTTCAATTCAGCGGGCGATTATTTAAGTACCTTTAACAGACGCGGGAACGGACCTCAAGAGTATGTATCTCTTAACTCTGTGGTTGTTGATAGTTGTGCTGAAGTGATATCTGTTTTGACTCATAAAAAAATTATAGAGTATAAAACAAACGGTGAGTATATTAGGAGTGTCGATTTTTCTTCTGAAGAGTTATTAAAGGATGTAAACTATTCGGGGATGGCGAAAATTGGAAGTGATTTATACCTTTTATTAACTTATATTCAGACTTTAAGAGATGATCTGGAACACTCTGCGTTACTATTTGATAGTAATTCAAAGGTTCTGCTTAAGATTCCTTATCCGGAAAATGAGAAGAAATTTCTTGCTAACTTAGATTTAACCATCTTGTTTTCTAACAGGCTCTCCCCGATGTTATTTACACACAGAAATTGTGTCCGGATTATTAATGGCACAGATGAAAGTATAGTAAGTGTAAATGATGCTTTGAAAATTGATACTGTTTTTCGGCTTAATTATGGTAAATATAGTGTAAAAAATTTTCCGGGTTCATATAATTCTTCGCCTTCTGAACAACCTTTTTTTGATATTCACGGCAAAGTTTTTGAGAGCTCCTCTTTCCTTTTTTTTAATATTAAAACCGGGAAGCTGCCTTTTAAGCATTGGGAGTATAGGGCTGTTAGCGGGAAATCGATCTCAGCTCCTGTTTCAGCGTCATACTTTAATAAGAAAACGGGTCAGTTCTCTTTCATTGAACAGATTAGGTTTGATGAATTTGGCCTTATTGATGATCTTGAGGGAGGACCGTCGTTCTGGCCGGTTTACATTAGTCAGGATGACTATATGGTAAACTATGTAGATGCAATTAAATTTATTGAATATGCCGAAAATAATGATATCTCTGAAAATCTCAAAAAAGTGGCTGAGAATTTGAAAGAGACAGATAATATGTTATTGGTAAGAGTAAAATTAAAAAAATGAAAAGTTAGCCAATGGGAAGTTTTATAAAAATTTGGAAACGAAATGTTTTTATTACAGCAGCAGCTCTTCTTTTGATTTTTGATATCAATTGTCTTTTTGCTCAGCAAAAGTACACTATCTCCCTTACTCTTGAAGATGCGATTAATACTGCAAGGGAGCAATCTTCAACGGCCTTGGCGGCCAAACACAATTTCTTGGCAAATTATTGGAGATATAGATCTTATAAGGCTCAATTTCTTCCCTCTCTAAAATTAAATGCCTCTCTTGCTCAGTATGACCGCTCTTTGAGAGCGCTGCAGGATAGTCAAACGGGAGAGATTAATTATATTACCAATAACAATTTAAGTAACTCTCTCTCCCTCTCTCTTAATCAAAATATTCCATTAACAGGGGGGAGATTATCTCTTGCTACCAATCTCTATAGGTTAGATCAATTTTCTCCTTACCAATCGGTTACATACAATTCGAAACCTGTAAGTTTGCAATATGACCAGCCGTTAAAGGCATTTAACACATTAAAGTGGGAAAAGGTGATTGAACCCAAAAATTTTGAAAAGGCTAAACGAGAGTATCTGGAGCTGATAGAGGGTATAAATGTCCAGGTTGTGAATCTTTTCTTTAATGTATTATCGGCTCAAATAAACAGGGAGATGGCCAAAGGAAAATATGAATCTACTAAACTTTCGCTTAAAATTGCTGAGGAGAGATACTCTATTGGAGGTAATATCTCAAAAAATGAGTTGTTACAGTTGAGACTCGGACTTTATAATGCTGAATTAGAAATTGGTGATAGTGAGTTAGATTACGATATGAGTATGCTTAGATTAAGAACTTATCTCGGATATAATGAGAATGTTGAGCTCTCTCTAATAACCCCCGGTAAGATACCGGAGATTACTTTAGAGTTCGAAGAAGTTTATGGGAGGGCAATCGAAAATTCCACAACTGCAATTACCAATGAATTAAATTTGTTAACTGCACAACAGTCGGTGGCTCAGGCAAAGGCATCTAGCGGATTGCAAGCTTCTATTTTTGCTCAATTCGGGTTGACTCAAAAGGGGGAGAACCTCTCTGCTTCATATAGTAATCCAATGGATCAGGAGATTGTTGGGCTCACTCTCTCTGTTCCAATACTTGACTGGGGGCTTGGTAGGGGGAAAGTTAAACTTGCCCAATCTAGAGAGAGAATGGTGAAAACGCAAATAGAGCAACAAGTAACTCAATATAGAGAAGATGTTTACATTAAGGTAATGGAGTTTAATAAGATGAATATAAAGTGCAATACCTCCTTACAAGCAGATTCAATTGCAAAAATGAGATATGAGATTGCCAATGAGAGGTTTAAAAATGGAACGCTGAGCGTACTTGAGTTAAATAGTGCTCAATTAGATATGGAGAACTCTGCCTCGCGATACATAAATGAGGTAGCCAGATTTTGGCAGAATTACTATTCAATAAGAAAATTGAGTCTTTATGATTATATTTTAAAATCTGAAGTTAGTGCCGATTTTGACAGGCTAACAGCCGACTAATCAATTTGTTATCTTGAAATATAAATGTTTATATATATGAAAAGAGTGGTATTCATACTAATAATAGCGACGTTATTGCCCCTCTCCTGTTCACCTAAAAAGGGAGAGAAAGAGAGTGAGAGCGAAGCGGCAAAAGCAACTTTTGTTGCAGAAAAAAACCCTGTTGACACAATTCACCTAAAAAGGGAGGATTTCAGCAGGCAGATAGTTACCAATGGCAAACTTAGGGCTATCAGAAGAAGCGATCTAACATTTAGATCTACCGGGATAATTAGAGAGATTCATGTAAAGAATGGCGATTTTGTCTCCAAAGGGAAAATAATTGCATCGCTGGAGAGGGGGATGGCAGATAACAAGCTTAAATTAGCCAGAGAGAGATTGGAAAAAGCGGAGCTCGATTACCTCAACGATTTAATAGGTTATGGTTATGGCAAAGATACCTCTGCCATTCCTAAGGAGATTTTAAAAATTGTTAAGATAAGATCGGGTTATAATAGTGCTGTTAACGATCTTCAACAAAGCGAAGAGGAGCTGTATAATACAGTGCTTTACGCTCCTTTTTCGGGCAAAATAGCCAATATTGAGGGGAGGGTATGGCAACCGGCCGGAGGAATTTTTTGTACTTTAATTGACGATTCTCTGTTTGAGGTTGAGTTTAGTTTGCTGGAGTCGGAATTGTCATTTATAAAGGTGGGTAATCCTGTGAAAATCTCTCCTTTTAGTGAATCGGATAAAATTTATTCCGGAGTGGTAAGTCAAATAAATCCTGTGGTGGATGAAAAAGGACAGATAAAGGTTATGGCCACTGTCAACAATACTTCCGGTAAGCTTATGGAAGGGATGAATGTTAAGGTTATTGCAGAACAGATTCTAAAAGACAGGCTTGTTGTTCCTAAAGGTGCAGTGGTTATGAGAGATAATTACGATGTTCTTTTTAAACTTAATGAAAAGAGCGGTAAGGCGATGTGGACTTACGTAAAAGTTGAAATGACTAATACCACTCACCACTCTGTTATGAATAATGAAGAGAAAAATGCAGAGATCAACCCCGGAGATATTGTGATAATCTCCGGAAATCTGAATCTGGCAGAGGGCTCCAATGTGGAGATTAAAAAGAGATAAATCATGATAGGAAAGCTCATTGAAAGACCCATAGCCGTAACAATGACAATTATAGCATTGATTGTGGTAGGGGCGGTCTCTATAGGTATGTTACCCGTCTCTCTCATGCCGGCCGTAGATATTCCAAAAATTTCCGTACAGGTAAGCGCTCCGGGATATTCGGCAAGAGAGATTGACAAAACCATACTTAAAAGCCTTAAATATCAGCTCAGGCAACTCTCCTATCTAAAAGAACTTAGAAGCGAAGCTAACAATAATTCCGGAACAATCTACATGGAGTTTGAGCATGGGGCAGATATCCATCTTTTGGTTGTAGAGGTGAATGAACGTATAGATAAATCGGCATTGCCGAGGGATATAGAGAGGCCTAAGGTGATTAGAGCAAGTGCAACAGATATTCCTGCCTTTTTTATAAATCTTAGCGTAGAGAATACCGATCCCCAAAAATTTCTTGAACTAAGCAGATTTACATCTGATGTAATTTCAAAACGGGTAGAACAGATACCGGAAGTTGCCCTTGTTGATATGAGTGGTCTCTCTTTGCCAGAGATCCTGATAATGCCCTATACTCAAAAAAACAGAGCAATAGGGGTGACAGATGCCATGTTGATAAATGCAATAAATTCTAATAACCAACAACTTGGCAATATCTCAATTAAAGATGGTCATTATCAATGGGATATAAGATTTATGTCGGAAATCAAAACAAAAGAAGACATAGAGAGTATTAATCTGAATATCAATGGAAGAGTCTATAAATTCAATGAGTTAGCAGTAGTAAAAGAGCAGCCGGGAAAGGTTAAAGGAGTTGTAAGATCAGATGGTGCACCGGCTATAAGCCTTGCTGTCATTAAGCAATCTGATGCAAAAATGTCAAATCTTAAAAACTCTCTGAATGAATTGTTAGAGAGTTTCAAGAAGGAGTATCCCGATATAGAGTTTAAAGTTACCCGTGATCAAACGCAACTACTTGATTACTCAATAGAAAACCTTAGAAGTAATTTAATTGTTGGGGCAATACTTGCCTGCCTGGTAATATTTTTATTTTTAACCGATTTCCGCTCTCCTTTATTGGTTACCATAACTATTCCTCTCTCACTGATAGTCTCTTTACTCTTCTTTTTCCTGATTGGTATTTCAATAAATATTATATCGCTTTCCGGATTGATTTTGGGAATTGGTATGATGGTGGATAATTCAATCATTGTAATAGACAACACTACACAACTTAGAGAACGGGGATATGGGTTAAAAGAGGCTGTAGTAAAGGGGGTAGGAGAGGTGTTTGCACCAATGCTGAGCTCAGTTCTTACCACTTGCGCCGTTTTTATTCCGTTGATATTTTTGAGTGGGATTGCCGGGGCGCTTTTTTATGACCAGGCAATGGCTGTTACTATTGGATTGGTCTCTTCATTGTTGGTTGCTGTTTTGGTTATCCCTGTTTATTACTATTTGTTTTACAGAAACCGCCCCGTTAATAGTACTAACAAGCTCTTAGATCGTCTGAGATTCTTTGATTATCACGCATTCTATGAGAGGGGACTCTTTTGGGTATTCAGGCATCAAAAATTGATATGGTCGCTTTTTATTGTCATTTTACCGGCCACATATTTCTTGTATAAGAACATAGATAAATCTAAACTACCTCCGTTGACTCATGATGATACTATCCTTATGATAGACTGGAATCTACCTCTTAACCCTAATGAGAACGAGAGAAGAGTTGCAGAGGTATTAAAAGGAGCTCAGAAATTTATTGCACATAAAACCTCCTATATTGCTGCTCAACAATATATTCTCTCTCATACTCCGGAACTCACACAATCCCAGGCTATGGTCTATATAAAAGCAGATAATCCGTCCGGTTTAAGTGAGATTGAGAGTATTGTTTCCAAAGCGATAATTGAAGAGCATCCGCAAGCCACATTCCGGTTTAGCCTGGCAGATAATATATTCAATATGATATTTTCTGACAAGGAGTATAATCTCACAGCAAAGATTATAAGCAAAGAGAATGAGCCCCCCAATCCAGATCAATTGAATTTTTTCTTAGAGAAGCTCTCTGCAAAACTACCCCTTCTCTATTTAGAACCGGTGCTTTGGCAAGAGCAGATTCTATTGGTAACAAAACCTAAAATTCTTAGCCTCTATAAGGTAGAGCACGGCAATATTCATACAGCAATTCAAAATGCAGCAAGGGAGAGGAGGCTCTTTTCTATCAATTACGGAACCTACTCTATACCTATACTTTTAGGAGATGAGGAAGATGCTGCTGCAGATATTACTAAATTAACTGTAAGAAATAGTGACGGAATTGATATAACTCTGAGTGAACTATTAAAGGAGAGCAGAATAAGAGATTTTAAGACAATTACCTCTGGTAATGAAGGAGATTACTATCCGTTAAATATTAAAGTTGAAGATAGAGATGTTAGTAGTGTGATGAGAGAGATTGAATTATTGGCTAAAGAGGATGGAAATTTTGATATACTTTTTGCCGGGAGTTACTTCTCTAACAGAGAGTTAATAAAGGAGTTGGCAATTATACTTACCGTAGCATTCTTCCTGCTGTTTTTTATACTGGCAGCTCAGTTTGAATCTCTTATACAACCTGCAATAATTCTCTCTGAGATTGTCGTAGATATTTTTGGGGCGATGCTCTTCCTGAAGATTTTTGGATCTGGCCTCAATCTTATGTCTATGATTGGCCTTGTTGTAATGAGTGGTATTATCATTAACGACTCTATTCTTAAAGTTGATACAATAAATCAACTTAGGAAAGAGGGCTTCTCTCTATTAAGAGCGATTTTTGTAGCGGGCGGCAGAAGGCTCAAACCCATTTTAATGACCAGCTTAACAACAATTCTTGCAATTGCTCCCTTTTTAATAAGAGGCGATATGGGCTCAGATTTGCAATATCCTCTTTCACTGACTATTATAGGGGGTATGATTGTGGGGACGATTGTTAGTATCTATTTTATTCCTCTTTTCTATTACAATATTTATAAAAAGAGAGAGAGATGAGAGTTTCCCCATTTTCGGTTATACTGATATTTGTAGTGCTTGTTATTGCAGGGGCGGGCATTATGCCGTTTTTGAGTTTACAATATAATCCTACAATCAAGGGGAAAAATATAAGTGTTTCATACTCATGGCCGGGAGCATCGGCAAGAGTTATTGAGTCTGAGGTAACCTCAAAACTTGAAGGAGTTATCGCAACACTCTCTGGTGTGGGCGATATTTCATCTAACACATCGAGAGGTAGAGGGACAATCAATATTTCTATAAAACCAAATGTTGATATTGATGCATTAAAATTTGAACTCTCGTCTCTTATCAGAAGGATTTATCCTAAGTTGCCAGGAGAGCTCTCATTTCCACAAATCTCTACGAGGACCTCGAATATGGGGAGTCCGTCCTTTATAGCATCCGGACAACAACAAAACTATAAAAGTAATGAGGGACTCCCCGTTCTTACATATACTATTAACTCATCTTTATCTCCCTTAAAAATAAGTGAATATGCAGAGGAGAACATTATAAAGGAGCTTTCGCTTATTTCCGGATTGGGTAGCGCCGATCTTTCGGGAGCTACATCATATTTGTACGAAATAGAGTTTAATCCTGAATACATAGGAAATCTGGGAATAACTGCGCAGGATATTGGGACTGCCATAACTAATAATAGTGGACGTGAAAGTATAATTGGCAACAGAGATGGAACAGCCATAGTTTTAAGAACCGAGGGGGCCAATGAATCACTCTCTTTGATACCTGTTAAAAATGTGAGAGGCAGGACAATTTCTCTTGGAGATATCTGTGAAATAAGTCTTAAGGAGGAGAAGCCTGCAACCTACAGCCGTATCAATGGATTAAATACGATAAACCTTTCTATAAAAGCAGAGCGAGGTACCAATAATCTTGAGCTAATTAAGACTGTAAAACTGAAAATGGCAGAGCTCGAAAAGAGATTTCCAGAAAACTTCTCTGCAATAATAGTGCAAGACCAGTCAACCGAAATAAAGGGGGAGATAAACAAGATACTCAGGAGAACGATTCTTTCTGTTTTAATATTGCTTGTTTTTACCTACATAGTTAGCAGAAGTTTCAGATACTTAGCTGTAATAGCATTAACCCTTGTTGCAAATGTGTTGATCGCCTTTATTTTTTACTATATTTTTAAATTAGAGATCCACATATACTCTTTGGCCGGCATAACGGTCTCTCTCGGGATTATAATTGATACATCAATTATAATGATATCCCATTACAGCTATTATAGGAATATTAAAGCTTTCATTGCAATTTTAGCAGCATTACTCACAACTATTGGAGCTCTCTCTATCGTCTTTTTTCTACCTGAAGCCGAAAAAAATATTCTGCTGGAATTCTCTGCAGTGATAATAGTAAACCTTATTGTTTCAATGATCATTGCCATTCTCCTCATTCCGGCGCTGATTGAGACCTTCCCAATCAAGGGAGTCAGCTCTTCCAGGAGTTTTCAGAATGCCAGAAGAGTAATAAAATTTAATAACGCTTACAGGCGCTTCATACTCTTTGGACGTTCACATAAATGGATTTTTATATTATTGATAGTTTTGGGCTTTGGTATTCCAATTCATCGGCTTCCCCCTAAAATGAACAATGAGAAGAATAGATATCAAAAACTTTATAACAAAACAATTGGCAGCTCTCTATATCAAAATCATATTAAAAAAGTAGCCGAGCCGCTGCTGGGAGGCTCTCTCAGGCTCTTTTCAAAAATGAGGACGGTAGGTGGATTCTATCGGGAACCGGGGAGAGAGCAAATAGTTATTAATGCCTCTTTACCTGATGGATGTACTGTCCAGCAATTGAATGATATTGTGACATTTATGGAGAATTTTCTTGCTCAATTCAATGAGATTAAGATTTTTTATACCAATATATATTCATATAGCAATGCCTCAATTGTAGTTACTTTTAAGAAGGAGTATGAATACACTACCTTTCCGGCAATGCTGCAAGATGAGATAATTGCCAAAGCGATAGACTTTGGAGGGGCTAACTGGTCTGTTTACGGAATAGGAGACACTCACTTTAGTAACAATGTCATATCTACTGCACATCGCTCCCAAGCCATAGAGATGTCCGGGTACAATTACGATATCCTGTATAACTATTGTTTACAACTTGTTGATTCTCTGTCTAAACATCAGAGAGTTAATGGTCCTTTAGTTACCGGAGGAGGAAGTTATACTCAAATAAGCAGAAATGAATATTATATAGAATTTGATAAAGAGAGGGTTGCCCAACTCAATTTCACTCTACAAAATGTCTATGGGGCACTCAATAGAAAACTTGCCCCATCTGCGAGGACACAAATAAGAACTTCTGATGACAAATACATGATGGTTTCTGTAATCGCCGATGAAAACAGCACTTTTGATGTTTGGAACTTAAAGAATGAATATCTGGATATTGGTGAAAGGAAAATTAAATTCTCTGATATTGGAAAAATAGAAATGCGCAGGATGGGGAATGATATTTATAAAAAGAATCAGCAGTATATTTTAAATGTTGCTTATGATTATATTGGTACCTATGAACTTGCAGACAGAGTGAAACAAAGAGAGATAGATAAAATGAATGAAAACGTACTCCCTCTTGGATTTAGAGCGGGTAAAGCATCGTTTTATTTTGGTGGAATGAGCAGCTCTGGCTACTTTTGGATACTCTTCATAGTAGCTGCAATTATCTATTTTATTTGTGCTGTGCTGTTTGAATCATTAACCCAGCCATTGATAATAATACTATTAATTCCTATCTCTTTTATTGGCCTCTTTCTTACCTTTGCACTCTCTGACTTCAGGTTTGATCAAGGTGGCTTTGCTGCGCTGATAATGCTGAGCGGGATATCTGTAAATGCTGGAATTTATATCCTTAATCAATATAATCTGCTTAGATCAGAGTTCAAAGGGTCAAGAGCAAAGATTGCACTATATATAAAAGCCTATAATCATAAAATTATCCCGATAATCTTAACAGTACTCTCTACAGTGCTGGGATTAGTCCCTTTTTTGACAGATGGCAAAAATGAAGTATTTTGGTTCTCGTTTGCGGTAGGCACAATGGGAGGATTACTCTTTTCTATGATTGGAATAATTTTTATCTTACCTGTTTGGGGGAGAGCAAAAGAGAAAGTGTAATTTACAAATCTTCTTTTCTTAACCGATACCCCACACCTCTGATATTCTCTATAACAAGCAGGGTGTCTGCTAACTTTCTCCTCAAATGAGATGCGAGCGCCTCTAAGGATTTTTTTGTGTCAATATCCTTGTCTTCCCAAATATTGATGTAAAGGTCATTGTTTTTGCAAATCTGATTAAAATTCTGGCAAAGCGTTTGCAAAAGCCTGTTCTCATAAAACGAGAGTGTGATAATGGTACCATCCTGCTTGAAAAGAGATCTCTCCTCTGGCGAGTAATTGAGAGAGCCTAAAGTGTAGATATCATTGTTTTTGGTGGATATACTCAAGCTTTTTTGAACCCTTATGAGAAGTTCTTTGAGTCCGAAAGGCTTTTTTAAATAATCATTACAACCAATCTCAAAGCCGTTTGCTACACTGCTGTCATCACTAATTGAGGTGATAAAGATTATTGGTACGTGTTTATCTATACCCCTTATAATCTTTGCTAGCTCGAACCCGTCAATTTCCGGCATATTTACATCCAGGAGCATAAGGTCGGGACGAAAAATATGATACTGTTCCAAAGCAGTTTTACCGTCATTGACAAACATGAGGTTATAGCCGTTCATCTTAAGGAATTCACTCATTGCGTATCCGAAATTTGCCTCATCATCGGCCAATAATATCTTCTGTGCCATATTCCTCATTTTTTAAAACAAGTGAAAATTTACTGCCTGTTCCCACTTCACTCTCAAGCCTTATTGTACCTTTATGAGCTTTTACAACCCACATAACATAGGTAAGCCCAAGCCCGAATCCCTTACCCTTTTGCGCATGCTCTCTCTTCCCCACTCTGTAAAACTTCTCGAAAACTTTTGACTGCTCATCTTTTGGGATTCCTATACCATTATCCTGTACAGTTATTACGTAATTTTTGCCCGATGTTGATATGGAGACGTTAATAACAACCGGGTCATTGGAATATTTTACGGCATTGTCAACTAAGTTTCCTATTGCGTTTGTAATGTGTAGCCTGTCGCCAAAAAAGTTTTCTGCACCTTGTGGTACATTTGATCCTATTGTGACACTCTTTTGGGTGTTTACGTTGTGTCTCGCTATATGAGGCTCTATTGCCTCATTTATATTAAAGAGTGCTTTGGTTAAAGGAGACTGTTTCTTTTCGAATTTATTGATATCTAATATATTTTCTATCAGACTGTTTAAAAGATTTAACTGCTCTTTTGCTTTTCCAAGAAAATATTTTGAATTTGCACCTTCGCTTATCTCTCCAACTTCAAGATTAGTTATGGAAGATTGCAGTGGAGATCTTAATTCGTGGGTCAGGAAATGAGTTATGTTCTCTTTTACCTTTGCCAGTGACACCTGTTTGAAGAGCATTTTGGTCTGGGTTATTATGCTAAAAAGGATGAAGAGTGTCAAAATAAGCGATAACATAAGGATTATAAGCAGATCTCCCTTAAAGATAGAGGTAGGATAATGAATTGTTCCTTTGATTAAGAGATCTTTTGAGACGGTTAGAGGAATAGTTATATCAAACGAAGGGATAAGAAAAATAAATCCTTTATTCTCTTCTTCACTTTTTGTTTTTTGAACCTCATTTTCGTTGTGGAATTCTAAAGTAAATGCCGAAGATTTTCCCCTCTCAGTAAGCAGATCTGAGAAAAAGATTGTAAGGGAGTCTAAGTTTAGAGGATTATCTTTTTTATATAATTCTTGCATAATTTGATCTAAAGAGAGATCGGTAAAAGATTTTTTATCACTTTTTATATCAACTTCCATAACATTTCTATTTTTTGTTGCAGAGTTTTCGGATAGTTGATTAGAGACAACGACATTGAAACCTTTACCTCTGTTAAGGTTTTGAAGGCGACTGTTAAGCTCTCTCTTTATAGATTCATTTAGCACTATATCAATCTCTTCACGAAAATTCACCATCTCGTTGTCAATTAATCGAGCCAGCCAAGCCCCTTGTAAAACGAGAAGAAAGAGTATTGCTACTATCGAAAAAATAAGTGCTCTGTTTAACATTTTAAGTATTTTGTAAGCGTTTTGTTAGTGTTCTATGTGCAAATCTAACAAATATTATTAATTTATTTGTAGTGTAAACAACAACAACAACAAAAACAAAATGGCAATGGAAACAACATTTGAAAGACTGGACGATCAAGAGATGATCAATGTAGTAGGCGGTGGTGAAAGAATTTTAAAGATTACAGACGTAAATGGAAATGTAATCTACATCATTGTACAGGACAGCCTGGATGAAGGGGACGGAAATTAGGCTAATTTAAGGATTCTCCCATTTTTGCTTACAAAAGGCTGATAATCAGCCTATAAGATTATGAGCATAATATTTGTTATGTTAGCGGTAGCTATTCTATTTCCAAAATTAAAATTAAGCCTTGAAGAGTTTTAAATTTTTCTCTCAGATAGATGCAACAGATTGCGGCCCGGCCGCTTTAAGAATGGTAGCAAACCATTTCGGCCGCCATTACAGTATGGAGAACCTTAGAGAGAGGTGTGAAAAGGGGAAAGTTGGGGTAAATCTTTTAGGCATTAGCAAGGCAGCCGAGAGCATTGGACTTAGAACTCTTGGGGCGCGGCTCTCTTTTGAAGAACTTTGTAAGGCCGCTCTCCCTGCTATACTTCACTGGGAGCAGAACCATTTTATTGTCCTTTACGGGGTTAAAAAAAAGGGAAAAAGAATCATTATGATGCTCGCCGACCCGGCCACCGGATTAATTAAATTGGATGCAGAAGAGTTTAAAAAATCATGGTTTAGCACCGCAGCTAATGGAGAGGGAAGAGGAATTGCCCTCTTTCTTGAGCCAACACCCGGATTTTATAAAGATGAAGGGGATAAACCAGACCCAAAAGGTTTCAGGTTTCTGCTGAAATATCTTACACCCTACAAAAGACTCATTATCCAGCTTTTTATCGGGTTATTGGCAGGTAGCGTTATCCAGCTTATCTTTCCTTTTCTTACGCAAAGCATTGTGGATGTAGGTATTGGTACCAGAGATATCGGATTTATCTGGCTTGTACTTATTGCACAGTTAATGTTTTCGCTGAGTTCTGTCTCTGTGGAGTTTATCAGGGGATGGATTTTACTTCATATAGGAACAAAAATTAACATCTCACTTATATCCGATTTTTTAAGTAAGCTAATGAGATTGCCAATCGGCTTCTTTGATTCACGGATGATGGGTGATTTACTTCAAAGAATAGGGGATCATAAACGTATCCAGAACTTTTTGACCGGTTCATCATTGGCAGTGCTCTTCTCAATG
>CAYZPF010000038.1:0-18071 GCA_964479995.1 uncultured Muribaculaceae bacterium
ACTATTATGCTGTAATGTAAATAATTATACCGTTTTTAAGGGCTGACTAATTAATATTTCCGCAAACTTTACCCCTGCAAGTGGCCCCATACCGCCAACAATACCAACCATAGTTCTATACCAATTTGCTTTGTTGAGAAAATCTCACCAATTAGACCTTAGGTAAAATAAAATATTCTCCCAGTTTATAATCCCACTCTATAGGATCAAATTTATTGAAGCCTCCACCAGGCAGAAACGTTAACTCTCCAATATACAACTTTGCGTTTATCGTGTAAAAATCAATTCTTACAAATGGGAAAGACTTTGAGAGCTTACGGGACAATTCTATCATTTTATCAAAATTCTCAGGTTTATTAACTTTATAAGGATGTGGCTCAAAATCTACTTTAAATGGTAGTATATTCCAATCCATATCATAAAATGTTCGGTACTTATTTGTAGACCTTTCACAAATCACATATAAGAATTTAGGTTCGCCATTGAAGCAGAAAAACTTATAGTCATCTAAGTCTTGTTGTCCTTTTTGTTCAAGGAATTCTTCTGCTAAAACTCGAGGATATATTTGTTTCTCCCAAGGTGAGAATGAATTTGAAAAACTATTCCATGGTAACAGCCAATCAGTAATTTCATATCTAATTTCCTCTAAATCTGTGGTTTTTTTGTCTTTTATTATTATTACATGTTTTGAGCGCGCAGAATTACTGGATTTCAGAACGAATTGATTAGGTAGATTGTCAAAGTTTATGTCTGCTTCATCTTCCCAATATCCCAACAGTTTAGCGGTAAATCCATCTCCAAGCTGTTCCTTAATATAGTCTTTAAAAGTAATTTTATCAGCAATACTTGGTATCACAGGATTGTCATAATTAAGCCTATACCATTGAATTTTTTCATTAAAAGTTTTCGGATTCTTCAAATCCGGCATATAGCCTACTCGCTGATAGAATGCCCTTTTTAACCATAATATTTCTTCCTTACGACTAACATTATGGTGCATATACCAAGTTATGTAATTGTTCTTTTTTCTTAAGGCATCAAATGGATCTTTTTCACTCATAGTTTATTCATAAAATTAAATTCTCGTTAAATCTATTCCTGAATAATAATCCTCCATGATTCCGGATATAGCTATAGAGATCTCTTTATCTATCATAAAGTTCTTTTTACCGTTTTCAATGGCTTTTATAAAAACTACAATTTCATATCTTATACCCTCCCCATCTAGTTGATAAAAAAAGCGTTTATTCTCCGCAGGATTTTCATACCTAATTTCAAAATAATCCATCTTCCACCAAGGTGCAGGAACATATATATAACCTTTAGTTCCTGATATAACAAGGTCACCTTCAGATTTTACGCCTTTACCAACTTTTATTGATGCAACTGCAGTTGGATATATAAAATCAATTTTTGTAAAGGCATCATATTTTTCTTCTTCGTCTATGATATGCGATGAAATGTTTTTTTGCTTATAGTTGAATCCGAGGAGTTGAAATACCGGAAGTAATGCTTTTGCACCCCATGCGGTAATACTATTCCATATGTTTGAATAGCCTACAGATTTAACAAAGTATATGTCGCTTAGACTTGTGCTAGTTGCATCTATTGAAACAACTTGTCCAATTTTTCCTGTTTTAACCATAAGCAATAATCGCGAATATGCCATTGAAAATGCTGTTTTGTTAGATTCAGCAAGAATCAATCCTTTATCTTCTGCTTTTAAAAATAGTTCTATACATTCATCTCTATTTAGTGTAATGGGAGACTCGCATAAAACATGTTTTCCTTTATTAAGTGCTATTTTTATTTGCTCATAATGTTTCTCCGGCTTAGATATTAAATAAACAGCATCCACTTTCTCTAGTAAGGCATTATAATTATTAGTTATAAATGGGATATTTTTTAAAGAAAGAGGGAGAGATTCAGGGAATTGTGTACAGACACCGGACACTGTAACACCATTGACATATTTACTTTCGTTGGCAAATTTTTCTATTACTGTTGTATCTCCAACCAAACCAAGTCTTACCTTCCGTTTATCTGCTCTTATATCGGAGCTCGAAACACCCTCAGTTCTATCGAGATATACAACTTTGCAGTAATCATTTAAGTAATCAAACTTACCAACCCAATCAGATCCAACTGTGAAAATATCTACTTCAAGACGGCGAATATCATCAATCTTTTGACCTTCATACTCTTCTATAATAATTTCATCTGCCAATCCCGTTGATCGGACAGCCTCTATACGTTCCATAAGGCTTAGTTGAACATTGATTTTTCCTCTTGCTTTATCAAAGTCATCAGCAGTTACACCTACAATGAAATAATCTCCAAGTGCTTTTGCTCTTTCAAGCAGACGTATATGACCATGATGTAATAAATCATATGTTCCGTATGTAATTACCTTAACCATTAAATTCAGTTGTCTTATGATTCATAAAATATTACAATATCCCCTTAATTTGCATATCTTTCAAAGCATTAACAAGTATGTTATTATCTTCTTTGGTGAGTGCCCCAATATGACCAACTCTAAAAATATTATCCTTTAAATCTCCACCATTTGGAACAATCCAAATACCATAATTATCTTTTAAGTTTGTGAAAACATCAAATGCTGATGCGTTTAATGGGTGAAGAGGCGTCATTGCATTCGACATAGATTCAGAAATAATCTTTAAGGGCATTCCGATAATTTTGCTTCTAAAATCTTCTGCTAACTGAGAAATTCTTTCTACTTCACAATCTACACCTCCATTTTCATCAATTTCTTTCAATCTCGCATTTATTTGTCTTAAAATACCTACAGCAGGTGTAAAAGGTGTTTGTCCGCGTTCACCATTCTTAAGAGCATCCTTTATGTTGAAATACATCGATTTCACATTTATGTTATTCACCCGTTTTATTGCCTCTGGAGTTAAAGTTATAATAGATATGCCCGGTGGACAAGCAAGGGCTTTTTGTGAACCGGTAATCATAACATCAACATTGAGTTTTGTCATATTAAAAGGGTCTGCTAAAAAAGAACTGATGGCATCAGCAATCAAGAAAAGACCATTTTTCTTACAGAAGCAACTAATCATTCCCATATCATATAATACTCCTGTAGAAGTTTCATGAACATTGACAAGAAAGCCTGTATAGCCACGACCATCGTATGGTTTAAGCATTTCTTCTGTCAAAGCTTTACCTGTTCCCAGAATAATTTGTGTAAACTGTACATCATAGATTTTACATATCTCAACAAACCTTTGCCCGAAAGTACCACCATTTATAATTAGCACTTTATCTTGATTTGTAAAACAGTTCATGATTGCAGCTTCCATTGATGCTGTGCCAGAACCGGTGATAAAAACAGTTCGTGAACCTTTTGGTGCTTTTGTAAACTCATTGATTAGTTTCTCATTCTCAAACATAAGTGCCGAGAATTCAGATGTTCTGAAGTATGGAACTTGCTCTGCACCTATGACACGGACTGAGTCACTCATCTGTACCGGACCTACTGTAAAGTTTAGCATGATATTATCTCTATTCAGATTATATTTTTTCGTCTTGCATGTATATGCAATGATTATTTTTTGTGAAGTTTATATATTTCACCTACAATTGTTGAATTCATCTTTTTGCTAAGTTTAAGAGAAGCAATATTATCTTCTCCTATGAAACTAAAACACTCGAGTCCTTTGTTTTGCACATATTTAAAGAGATTCTGTCTAACTAATTGAGCTAATCCTTTTCGCCTGTGTTCAGGCTGTACAATCAAACTTCCACAAAAAGCAAATTTATCATTCTCCCCATTAATAGAATAATTGGCGACAATTTCTCCATCTATTTTAATTATACAACATTTTCCATAACCAGCGTCGAATCTCTCAAATAATTGTTGCTCCAACTCTTTTCTAGTGTATATCTCTTGGTAAACACGATCTTGAATTAATAACTCAGCAATTTTATGAATGTCTTCTCTTTCAGCAAAACTTACAAGTTTAGAATAGTCGGAAACTACTGTATCATGTTTAATTAGATATTGACGTGTCAATGAATACAACTCTAGTGATGACAATGCTTTCTTGCCAAATATATCATCTAACATTATAACTTGTGGCTTTATACATTGAACAAGTTTAAGAAATGATTTTTTTGGATAATCATTGTCTTGTGTATAGAAATGTAGGCAAGTGAAATATCTTAAGTAGACAGCGTTAACTTTTCCTTCAATATCATCATACCAAACTTCGATATTTGTATTTCCTATCCCATAAGAATGTAAATTTGTATATAAGTATGGAACCTTTGTATAATCAGAACCAATATACTTTTTTACTTTTCTAATATCTTCCTCCGTTTTACACTTTACAATGGACATCTAAAACCTTACTGTTAATCAAATTCATACTCACTATAGGGCTTATCAGCATTAAAAATTGTTCCGTCATGCCATTTCCCTCTCTCTTCTATCGGAGGAAACTCCATATAGTTTCCATATACCCTAGTTAGTATATTATCATAGCCTACTGGCACAGGAACTTTTAGTAAGCCTTCAAAATCAAGTAATAAACTGCTTGCAAAATCAGATTTGTTGTATATTCCCTTTGGGTATTTTATTACAGTAGCAGAAGCGGCTTTAATATATTCACAAGGTTGCCCATTGTATTGTGTACAAATAGTATTAATTTCATTGACAACTATGTTAGGATCTCTATAAGGAAATTGTGCTAGTCTCTCTAAATCAGCTTCGGTAGGATGTGGGTTTGAACGACGCATATGTGCAGAATTCTCCTGGTTTAGTTTTTTTATAGCATTATATCGTTCCTCACCCCCTTCAAGGGGCCAATTATCCAATGGGAATATTGTTAGCCAAATTCCTTGATTAAAACCAGCAAATCTGAACGTTTTAGAAATTGCAGAAGTATTGCTATTTCTAATCTTGTTGTAAGAATATAAAGACCCTTTATCTGTATTATGTGTTTGCCAAAAATAAGGATGAGATAACTCCTCCCTCGCAATCTGGTTAAATCGATCATAATCCTCACGCATCATACCTACATCAATATCATCATCCCAAGGGATGAATCCTTTATGTCTAATTGTCCCAAGAAGAGTTCCTGCTATCACATAATATTTTAGATTGTGTTTTTTGCAAATAGCATCGAACTTAATTAACATATCTAAGCAAACTGCCCAAATTTTCTTTCTATCTGTATCAACTAGAAAATCACACCTAACTTCCGGTTTGAGGAAATCAACCGGTATAACGCCTTCTTTTATAATTCTTTCTACTTCTGTCATAATTCTTATCTTTATTGCTTACTAAGGTAACTTTGACAAGTATACTAATATTTAAATTGTTATTTATTTAATTTTATATTTAAAAATTGATTTTACAATCGCTTCCATATCATACTTAGGTGTCCAATTAGTATCCTTATAAAAAAGGGATGAATCAAGTTCAGCATGAAGCATAGCATCAGATGACTCTATTACTATTGTTACATCTATATTATATTCAGCTGCCACTTTTTTTACTGTTTCTGCTATTTCAGTAATAGAATAACTCTTAAGGTAGCCCAAATTATAAATAGGAGCCCAATTCTTAGATTGAGAATGAATTAGAGCAATAATTCCAGCCACAGCATCTCTAATATCTAAGAAAGCAAATTGTTGCTTTCCCCCAGTTATCTTTATATATCTTTTTTGAATAGCATTGTCAATAAATTTATTTACTATACGACTATCAAAAGAAGGTGCTAATAACCCTGCAAGCCTTATATTAGTGAAGTTAATCTTATTATTTGATGTTGTTTCTGCTAACAATTCAGATGTTAATTTAGCCATTGCATAAAGTGTATCTGGCCGGATTGCTGTTGATTCTGTCCACGGTGTATTGGGATTTTGATCATAAATACTACGACTTGAAATATTGATAATATCACAATTATTGATAGCAGCAGAGAAAAACACATCTCTGGTAAACTTAAGACTATTAGCTATGTCTTGACCATCTTGAGATCTAGAAAATGCGCAGTGTACTATAAGAGTAATACCTTCTATTGGCATATTACCAGCAAAAAGATCTTCATTTTGATATACTATGACCTTATCTCCAAACTCTTTTTCAAGTTTCTCTTTATTTGAGGTAAGAGCATAAACGTTATGTGGTGTGTGTAATAGCTCTTTTATCAACTCACCTCCTAAGAGACCTCCTGCGCCAGTAATTAAAATATTTTTCATACTTTATCAAAGAGTGTTTGTATCAAAATATGGTAATAACATATTGGTACCTTCTTTATCTAATACTTTAAACTCTTTATGAATCTGATTCATTAATATGATTAAATCTTCTTTGCTATCAGCGTACGCAAAAACTCTAGCTACCACTTGGGCCAATGTTCCTAAAGCTGTTTCAGGTACTTTATCTCCTTCCTCGTATGAGAGTACTATATCAATTACATTGTCAATACTTTTTATCTTTTCTATACCTTTAATTGAATCAATAATTCCAGGCATTGCCAAAAAAGTAATATTGCAATAAGATTTACTAAAATGAGGATTTACTAGGTTATCTATTATAGGCGACTTAGTCTCATTTACTGCGTATTGAATCATCAATTTTATGGGATTAAAACCGGAAGCATGTTCAATTATCTTATATTCTAATGAGCCTGTTAGCCTATAACCAATTTCATAAAATATACACTTTCCGTTTTCAACAAATGATTGTATAAAAACAATACCGTTTTTCATTTTTAAATCTTCAAACATCCTTACTGCTTTAGGATGTATACTCTTCTCATACTCACCTAAATGAATAGATGGGAATGTGTATGCTACCGGTAAAGGTATTAGATTATCTGAAAAATATTGAACATGTCTATCTCCCATAGCTGTGAGATGAGCTTTTCCATCTTGTATATAGTAGAATATCGTCACCTCTTTGCATTTCATGTATTTCTCTATGAGGACCTGTTTGGTCTTAGAAAAAGAGATGGTTTTTTTATAGTTGTCATTAAATTGTTCTCGATTTTGACATATTGTTATTCCTCTACCTCCGCTATTATCAGCAGGTTTTAGTAAGATAGGGAATTTCAATTCTTCTATAGATTGAATATCTTCAATTACTTTAATAGTAAAGTCTTCTACTACAGGAATTTCATATTTCCCACAAACTTCTTTAAATTTTTGTTTATTTGTGAGAACTTCAATTTGTTGTTTTGTAATGTAGCATGGCAATTTGGCCTCTTTACAAGTTTTATTATAGAAAGGCAAAAGCATATCAACAAACCCGGTCAACACCCCATCAATAGATTCTTCTTTAATTAATTGTGTAAGTTCACCCACATTAGTTGTGCTTACCATAAAACTTTTATCAGCATATTTTTTTCCGGGAGAGCTTTCTAAATAATCTGTTATATAGACTTTTAACCCCAACTCATGCCCATATTTAATAACTTCACGTGATAAGGGAATCCCACCTAGAAATAGAAGTTTTTTATTAGTGTTATGCATGTCTTTTTATAATAGAAATAATATATTTCATATCTGATATATCATATCTCTGATCTACAGGTAAAGCCAATAAATTCTCTGCCAGCTTATATTCAAAACTTTCTTCTGCTGTCCAATTTAGTACGCTAGGCCAATATGTAGCAACGTATATTTTATTTTTAATTAATTCCTGCTTTAATTCTTTCCCACCATCTAATAAATAGGGATATATCATTGGTGTAGAGGATTGACTTATATCTAACCTTAACTTATTACTTGATCCTAAAAAACTATGTAGAATTTCAAAATTTTCTTTGCGTTGCCTAGCTACTTCTTCATAATTTATAGAATATAAGAGCCTCTGTGTTAATTGAGACATTTGCTTGATTGGTTGATTTATTAATGAATTATCTGACTCTATAAAAGATGAATAAAATGATTCTGCGTCTATATCTATTCTTCCTAATAAGTGCTCAAATCGTTGGTAGGAAACATCAACCTCTAGATCTTCCTGCAGATATTGATTTGTATAAAGATAAGCACCATCCGGTATTCCAAAAAATTTTCTAGGTGAATAAAATGTATCTACACCCGGAAGTCGCTTTGAGTAAAAAGCCTGCGAGTTATCTACAATCAAATATTCAATTCTGCTTGCCAGGTCATTCACTTGTTTTTCACATAAACCAAAATAATTAGTATATACAAAAGCTTCTCTTTCTTTTATTTTGTTAAAGTTAAAGAGCGGATAAAAAGCCTTATCAATTGCATAGAATTCATAACTTAATCCTAGCTTTTCTAAGGGTTCTAACATAACATCGCAAGTGTAAAAAGGTAGATGTACCTTTTTGATTTCTTTTGCCCTTAAAATATATTCAAATGCATTACGACCACTATTCAGACGTATTACTTCAGTATGAAATTCCTTATTGTAAGGCAATTCCAATTCAAAATATCCGCCTATCGCTTTCTTGTTCACTCCACCACCCTTAAAAACTGTAAATAATCCAACAATACCTCCTCTAACATCTCTACATCATTAAAATTGAAGATGTCAGTGCTAATGGCTCCATTGGTTCCGATGAAGCCTTTGATTTTTTTGTCCGATTACATCCATAAATTTTCTTCGACTATATATTTATTTACTTTGAGAACCCCTCTTTTTATATTAATTCATATTTATCTAACATCCCAATTACCTCTTCTTTACTATTAAACATTAGTACATCAATAATTGAGAGTCCAGCTTCAAAATTATCCCTTCGCTGATTGTATTCGGTAATTTTCATTTTCTGAAAAGAAATATCAACTCCATTTTCTATATATTTATTTCTATCAAAAAACTCCACCCCCCCTATCGGATTAACATAGTGTATTCTTTTGTGTGATTTTATTGCTTTACAAATATTCAATGCCCACTCATCCGCTTCTTTTGGTATCTCTATTTGTAAATTCATTTCAGAGAATATATATATATCTTTATCAAATTCCAAATAGTCCGATACCGTTTTCAAGACGGCTTTATTTAACTTAGTTATACTCTCATATTCTTTTGAAAATATCTCTTCTAATAACTCTATAGTTTGAAAATAATTTGGTGCAACTTTTTTATATATCTGCAGTTGAGCAAAAATCTTCTCTTTCCAATTTTGACTATTATCAATTTTTGAATCAATGATAAGGGTATCCTGACTTTGCTTTTTCAAAGGAACTCTTATATATATCCAGCCGCCATTTTGTTTTAACACCCTATTCCTCTCTATCCAACCATGTCTAATAAACTGAACCGTATCAAGCAGGATAAACATATCGGTGTGCTTGATAAGGCTAAAATAACCGATATAGGGTAGAAAATAGGGTTGCATTATGGCTATTTTCATATTCTAATTATTATGAATTTGTAAAAGAATCTTACAAATCTTATTTAGTTCTTCAAATAACAAATCGTAGTAAAATGGTAAGCAGAGTACTCTTTTACTTATTTCATCGGTAATAGGTAGAGATTTAGGCTTTATATAGGGTAATGCTGTTGCCAAACTGGGATAGAAATATCTGCGAGATCCAATGTTGTTTTTGTTGAATGTATCAACAACTTTCAATAGCGTATCCTCATCGGGAAAAATTACCGGATAGTAGGCATTGTTGTTATTAGATTCTTTATGCCATTTAGGAAATTTCAAATTAGAACCTTTTAGATTGTCATTGTACGTTTCTGCTAAAAGTGCTCTTTTTTCTTTTATTTCGTCAATATATTTGAGATTTACTAAACCCATTGTGGCGTGAAACTCAGAGTTTTTACCATTTATACCCAATTCTGCAAAGGAATCAAAACCACTGATGCCAAAATTTCTTATATACTTGAGTTTCTTATTTAAATTGTCATCATTTGTTATGACTAGGCCTCCTTCTATAGTATGGAAGAGTTTTGTTGCATGCATAGAGAGTGTAGAAACATTACCGTACTCAAATATTGATTTGCCATTAAGTTCTACTCCAAATGCATGGGCAGCATCGTAAATTACTTTTAGATTATATTTATTTGCTATTCTTTCAATTTCTTCTACATCACAAGGGTTACCATAAACATGAGTAGCTAAAATGGCAGATGTTTTATCAGTAATAGCCTCTTCTATTTTATTAGCATCAATATTTAGTGTATCAAGATCTATATCTACAAAAACGGGTGTGCATCCTTCCCATACTATGGAGGAGGTAGTAGCAACAAAAGAAAATGGTGTTGTAATTATCTCACCGGTCAATTCAAGTGCTTTAATTGCCATTTGAATTGCGATGGTGCCGTTTGTTACAAAGAGCAGATTTTTAAGTTTAAGGTGCGCTTTCAATTCCTCTTCAAGCTGAATTGAGAGAGGCCCCATATTGGTCAACCAACCATTAGCCCAAACTTCTTTTAATAGCTTGGAGTACTCTTCAATAGGTGGTAGAAATGGTTTGGTGATGGGGATCATGATTGCAGTAAATTGTCAATTTGATTACACATAATTTTTTATAGCTCCTGTAATTCCACCATTCGTTTAAATCTCTCCTGTTTTTTTACTAGATTGTAAAAACTGTCCATATCAATTATACTACCTTTGTCCATAAAAATTACTTTATCAACATTGCGAATAGTTGATAGTCTATGTGCAATTACAATTATTGTATATTGCCCCTGGAGAGTATCGATATTTTGCTGAATCTCTTTCTCAGTCTCAGAATCTAACGATGAGGTTGCCTCATCTAAAATTAAAATATCAATATCCTTAAATAGCTCTCTAGCTATAGATACGCGCTGTTTTTGCCCTCCACTAAGGTTTATACCGTTATGTCCGAGCTGAGTCTCCATCCCTTCCGGTAACTCATTTAGAAATAGATTAAAAGAAGCCTGTTCCACACTTTGTTGGAAACGATTTAGGTTTTCTTCTGTTTTGGGCGCCCAAAGGGTAACATTGTTATAGATAGTATCGTTAAAAATAACAGGATCTTGGCTTACCATTCCGATACGTTGCTGATAGCTCTCTTTTTTTAATGTACGCATTGGGTTATCATCTACCCTAACAGCACCATTTGTGGCAGATAAAAGTCCGGTTATGAGATTGGCCATAGTAGTTTTACCGCTTCCACTTTCGCCCACAAGGGCATATGATTTGTTTTTAGGTATGGTAAGCTGAACATTGTTGATGATAGGTGTATCTCCATATAAAAAGTTTACATTGTCGAAGACAATTTTATCCTCGAAACTTGTAACTACTATTTTTCCATCTTTCTCTTTACCCTCTTCTAACTTTTTCTGAAAGTCCTGCATATTTTCCATAGAACCGGAAACTGCAATAAAAGTATTCCATTGCTGTTGCATGGACATTAATGAAGTTAGCGCTCTATAAAAGAAAAGTAAGCTAATGATAATGGTGCCTATAGCTCCGCCAAAAAATTTAACTTGAATAAAGATGATAATGGAAATGATCACTACCAACATTGGCTCGCGAGCTGAGGTAGCAATACTAGCCAAGATGCCAATTTTTCGTTGTGATTCTTCAATCTTATAGATAGTATCTTTAAGTCTTTCCCCATATTTATTCACATAACCGGTAGCTTTTAAATATTTGAAATGCGTTATATGTTGAATTATCTGCCCTTGAAATACACTGTTAAATCTGGTTAATTTTCGAGATACACCAAGGGTTTTTTTGTATAGTATTTTATAAAGAAAATTTGTTGATAGACCACCTATAGAGACTAAAATAGCAAATTGCATGTTGGCTACAAATGCAAAACTCATATAGACCATTATCATTAGTGCTTGTTCAAAAGTATTAAAATAAGATGAAAAGGCACTAGATACTCGTCCAACTTCACCTGTCATGGTATTTTGTATCCTTCCCACATCGGATGTAATAAATTTTTTATAACTGATTCTGTTAAGTAAATTGAGCAGATTGATTCGCATACTCCTATTAAAACCTTGCAAAAGAACAATCCGATATACATTGCTCAAGAAAGTGACAATACCTTTTAGTGTAAAAAAAACTACCATCACTATAAGTACGGACAATAGGTTTAATGAAATGCCCAGCTTTTCTATTCCTAAGATAACAACTCCTAACGGCCCCATCTCTTCTGAGTTAACACTACCCCCTTCGCCTATAACTTGCAGTAAGGGGAAGAACATAGTGAGCCCAAGTCCATCAAGGAAGCTAACTAAAATACTTAAAGAGAACGCAATAAATATCTTATTTCTTAAATAACTGTAGAAATAAGCAAAGCTTGAAAAATATTTTTTTACAAAATTTTTGAGATGTCTCATTTAAAGGTTTGAGAATTTGGTTTATGAATAGATACATCAAGATTACATCTTGTTATCCAGATATTTGCCTGTTTCTTTATGTTCGAAATCGGGTATCATATAGTGGAACAAATCCAATATGTCCTGTTTTGACCAGGTATTATTTTTTTTCATTAGGTCGATATTGTATTTGAAGTAGTCAATTGGTCCATCATAGTTTTTGTTCGGGTTCTTGATAACTCCTAAATTGATGAATCGCTCCATATCCAAGCTTTCGTTTTCGGTATAGAACTCTTCAAAATCTTTCTCTCCGGTAGTATCGCTTGTGCTAAACAGACAGGGCCAGTTCTTGCCATCATAAAAGAAACCCCTTGCCTCGTCTTCAGTTTTGCACAGATAGGGGGTATATCCCAACTCTTTCAAATAGCGTTCAGCTATCTCAGAAAATGTAGTCAAATGCAGCCCTTCGTTAAGTTTTGGGAAGAATATATCTCTATTCTATCCAAAAATTGCCGACATTAAACATAGCTCACCTGACTCTTGTGGCGTAACAAAATAGCGCTTCACATCATTGGGTGCGACTATGGGTTGTCGCTTTTGGATGCGTTGATTAAACCCGTGCAATAATGAACCATCAGAGAAGGCAACATTGGCAAAACGGGCAGTAGAGATAGAAATATGTTCACTCAATTGCATTAGAAACACCTCCATAATTCGCTTTGATGCTCCCATCATATTGGCAGGATTGGCTGCCTTATCGGTAGATACACAAAAGTATTTTTTCACCCCTTTTTCAATAGCCTGCTTTATGGTCTTTTCTGTATTGAAGATGTTTACATCAATCATTCGCATTAAAGTGTACGGATCTTTCTCACTACGAACATGTTTAAGTGCCGAAAGATTTAGCACATAGTCGTATTCCCCATCGGCATCCCAGAATGCATCATATACATATGAACCTACATCTAATGCATAAGTTTGAAAATCACCTGTAATATACCCAAATGTACTACGAATATCTCTTACCAACTCCACCAAATTATTCTCACTAATATCCACCACATGCAATTTCTTTGGATTCCGCTTGAAAATCTCCTTTACAGTAGCCTGTCCAATAGACCCCGCCCCGCCAATCACCAGGAACCGTGAAGCAGATACAATCCGCGACAACTCCTCCTCGTGATTATTGATATCATCCACAAAAAGTTCACTAGTGCGGCCGATTAGTTTTAGTATATCCATACAATTAAGTTATATAAAAAAGGATATTAATGTTTTATAATTTGTATTATAATATTAGAATTTGACTCAAACGAGCTTTTGAACATTTCAATATCCCTTATTTGGCCTAAGTCATATATGATAAAGAGTAAGTTCCTAAATTTTGTTTTATAAGCGAGAATATCATCGTTTATTTGAGCAATCAATCCCTTCTCATCATTTTTGCAAAGTTTAATTTCAACAACCATATTGATTTTTGGGAAACTAAAATCTGGGATATATTTTTTTGAAGAGTACTCTATATGAGGATGTTCTCTTGAATATTCAATATCATTTGCTAGTAAGAGATCTTCATATCTATCTTGTATTTCCTTCTCTTTCTCTGGTAATACTCGAATTACCTTTCTCAACTTCTTTTCTCCAAGATTAATGATTTTAATTAATTCACTTGCTTCAGTAGAAGTGTTTTTGCCTTCATATACATCTTCTATTTCACTTTGTTCAAGATGATCTTTTGCGGCCAATAATAATCCTTTTGCTTGATGCATTTGTTTTCTAAAAGCAGAGTTATGTCGTTTTTCAAGTTCGTACTCAAAATTATAAGGCTCTGCTATTAACATATTACCTGGTTCGCTCCATGAAAAATTTGCTATAATTGAATAGTACCTTGAATCTTGTCCAAAAATCTCTTCCAATACTCTTAAACAATTTGTTAACCATCTCATATGGATAGGAGACCTCCTGGTTGATTCACAGATTGCCGGTATCTTGTCAATCAATTCATCTATTGTTATCAAAGCACTTTCTTTATTCCACTTTTTCATATACCATAAATGTAGCAACAAATCAATAATTTTTACTTGTAATCTCATCAGGTTGGATTTGAAAATTTTGTTCTATCCTGTCAAAAAGCTTATTTAGGTTATAAAGATCCCCTAGTTAAATTCTTTTTAGAGGGAAAGTATCCAACTCTGTTGCAAGATTGTAGAGCTCATAAAAATCGTATTTCTTTTTTCCCGCTTTTAATGTCCAATATCTACCGTGTGCAAGCCAGTGTCTATATTTGAAGGCACCTTTAAGAAAAGAAATTGTCGCAGTTTTAATACCAGGAACATTTTTCCATTCATCAAATATTCCTTCTTCAAGCGGTATCCAATATTGATTTTCTGCAAATAGTGAACGAAACTTGCGTGAAATATCTGCTTTATCTTTTTCTTCACATCTAATAGCATAATCTAGTCTAAAGGCTGCTTCAATTGAAGCTAGTAAATTTAAGCAAGCATCTTTTTTAACTTCAGATAGATGATATTCTAATTCTTTTTCTATCTCTTTTTGGGTTAGGCTTGTAAAAATAATTTTATATTCGGGATTGAGACTGCTGAAATATAATTTCAATGATTTTTCCCGATATAAGAACATTTCTGCTATATCGTCTTTATCTAAATTTTGATTTGATTTAGACAATCTGTCAGTCATTACAAACTTGCATTAAGGATTGTAAAAATGTGTCTCGATTTAAGTCACTATATTTAATTCTTGGTGGATTGGTTGTGATTTTCCAAACCCAATCAATTTGAGGTTTTGGGTTCTTATTTTCTTCCTCTAATAGATATTCTTTCACAACTATTTTTGGACCTGTTGCGTTTCTATCAGCGAGTATGAACCGAATTGTTCCGGTATTACCTTTCATATCAATCCGCCCTTTTGTCCCAATTAAAATAGTTCCGATAGGTATTAGTGTTGCAATTTTGTCGCTAATTTTTATTATCATCTGTCTGGCAGTATATGTGCCTAATGCCTCTTCATAAATCTCAATATTGCTAAACTCAACGAATATTTCTTGTTTGTCTGTATATTCTTTCAGCCACTTTTGTATGTCCATGTAAAGCTTGTCCAATTGCTTGAGCCACCATTCTTTTTCAGCAGACCAATCAATTGTCGGTTTCTTTTTTTCTTTCTCTTTCCGTAGAAAGTCGTCAAATTCTTTTTTCCCCATTTCAGTTTATTTTAATTGTAAAGTTAAGCATTGTCTGCTGTCATTAATTGTCGCCAACATATTTATTTTATATGTACACCCCAAACTTTTCAAATTATATTTTTACTTACTTGCCCGTTGCGCGGACTGTTTTGATAAGTCTGCATCGTATAAAAACATACGTTTTGGAGCTTACCCTTTTCATCCTCTAAAGTTTTCTATGTAGGTCACCGGCAAACTACCGCTCTGCCATAGTTTTTTAAAGCAGCCTGATTACCTGGTGATTAACCCTAAAAATTTAAAAAATCCGAACGCTTTTAAAAGCTAAAGCACTTATAACCAGAGGATATAAAAAAACTCTGCCAGAGTTAGGGTTGGCAGCTATGTGCGGGAAACAACCTCACTGGAGAGGGAATAATTTTCTATTCAAAAAACTCCTAAAAGTAATATAAATACTTATTAATATGAATGTTAAATATGTAGGAAACTTTAGCAGAGTGTACTCCCCTTTAGTAGGGCTGATATTTACGGCTATGCCGAATTTGATTTACAAAAGTTTCTTTTATTATCTCTTTGATTATTAGGTGATTTACGATTACTCCTTAGGATAATTGTTTTTCAATAATTCAATCCGAATGCCCACAAAGGCAATACATTTTTATATCCATATTCAATATTGTCTTTTACAATAAAGGCATTGGCAGTGTTTTTAATTTGCTCCTGCGACTTGCTTTTGCCTCCAACTTCAAAAGTATATTTATCTATTTTAAAATCGGCAACAGAAGATGATGTAACTGCATTGTTTACCCTTGCTTGATTTAGGAAAAATGTTTCGCGCATATTTCCGGTTTCAGGTTCTTTAGCAGATAAATAACACATTAAATTCGTATTATCCAGATACACTTTTTCCACTTTCCCAAGGCCAATAATACCTGTCGTTGATAATTTGCTCGAACGAATGAATCCATTTTTTTATTATGAATGCACTACAAAATTAACATAAATAATGAATATTGTTCAATCTGTTGTGCATTTAGTTAAGAAAGTGTTTGTTATTACCTCCAACTTGTTAAAAATTTTCGTAAGTGGATATGTCTAATACCCTCGTAAGTGTTACCGGAAAATTTATCCATACTTACCTAACTATTTTAACTAAACTTATGTAAAAAAATAGAAAGTTTTTGATATAAACAAAATTATTCATCCAAACTGCCGCTCTGCCAGAGTTTTTTCACATCCTTTGGTTATCAGCACTTTAGCTTTTTAAAGCGTTCGGATTTTTTAAATTTTTAGGGTTAATCGCCAGGTAATCAGGTTGTTTTAAAAAACTCTGCCAGAGCGTAACTTGCCAGCGACTTACATGGGAAACTCTGCCAGAGCGGCAGTTTGCCGGCGGCCTACATGGGAAACTTTGCCAGAGCGGCAGTTTGCAGCAGAGTCAAGTTTGGCAATCACAGCTTATAGACCTTTTCGCTTCCCTCTTTAACCATATTGCGTAGATCTACAACCAATTTCGCATGTTCCAAAATAAATTCCACATCAAAAACCGAGTGGTTTGTGGTCAGTACCACCACATCGGCTTGTTGCAGCTTCTCTGCCGTGAGTTCTACCGATTTCATTGGAGTGCCGTCATCAAGGGTGATGTTTGCAATATGGGGGTCGTGGTACTCTATTATACCACCTTTTTTTAGCACAGTCTCCATTATCTCAAGGGCAGGTGATTCGCGCGGATCGTCAATATTGGGTTTGTAGGCCACCCCAAGGAAGAGCACCTTGCTGCCGTTGACCGCTTTTTTCTGACGATTGAGAGCTGTGGATATCTTAATATACATATAGTGCGGCATCCGCATATTTATGTGGCCTGCGGTGTGGATCATACTCAGGTCAAAATCATACTTTTTAGCGATATGTTCCAGATAAAATGGGTCTAAGGGGATGCAGTGGCCGCCTATGCCCGGTCCGGGATAAAAGGCCTGGAATCCAAAAGGTTTGGTCTTTGCCGCCTCTATAACCTCCCAGATGTTGATATCCATTTTTCCTGCCAGCAGGGTCAATTCATTTATCAGGCTGATGTTTATAAGCCTGTATGTGTTTTCTAAAATCTTTACCATTTCGGCCACCCTTGGGCTGCTCACCGGATGGAGCGTTTCAATAGCCCTTGAGTATAGGCTCATCCCAATCTCTAACCCATCTGGGGTGGTTGCACCTATCACCTTGGGGGTATTCTTGGTATGGAAGCTCTGGTTGCCGGGGTCCACCCGTTCCGGCGAATAGGCCAGCCAATAATCTACCCCGTGTTTCAGATCTTTATGTGCCGCCCCTTCACTCCTAATCCTTAGTTCCTTCTCAATAATCGGCAGCATAAACTCCTCGGTGGTAGTGGGGTAGGTGGTGCTCTCCAGGCTAATGAAGGTGCCCGGTTTCATATTGCGGCCTATGTTTATGCAGGCCTCCTCTATGTAGCTCATGTCAGGTTTGCGGAACATGTCCAGTGGGGTAGGAACACAGATAAGCAGTGCGTCGCACTCTTTAATGCGGGTAAAGTTGGTGGTGGCCTGTAGTTTGATCTTCTCTATAACCACTTCCCGCAAGACAGCATCACGGATA
>CAYZPF010000039.1:0-4503 GCA_964479995.1 uncultured Muribaculaceae bacterium
TATACCGTAACCGGTTGTAGCTCCGGCTGCAAACCCCAAGGAGTTTACATATTTTGAACGCATTGATGTGTTTTCTTTAGTTTGTCCAAAAAGTTCTCCCTGAAATACCAGAAAGCAAATCAGAAGAAAAAATTTCACTCTATTTTTCATTATTATCTTTAATTTACGTAAATACTACTCACTCCTTACTGCAACACACTCCGGATCTTCATCATCTATTCTTCCCGACCAGAGATACCTGTTGGTCTCTTTAATTAAAACTCGGGAGAGCAACAATAGAGCAATCAGATTTGGAATTGCCATAAGGGCATTCATACTGTCTGCAATGCTCCACACAAGTTGCAAATTCAATGCCGAGCCAACAAAAACAGCCGCAATCCAGAATAATCTGTAGTAGATTATCAGTTTTTTACCCCCCAGATACTCTACTGCCTTTTCTCCGTAATATGACCACCCAAGTATGGTAGAAAATGCAAATGTCACTATTCCCACAGCTAAAATTGCAGAGCCTATATAGGGTATTTTGGAGAAAGCAGCTTGTGTAAGTGCGCCTCCGTGAGTATGGTCAATGTCCGGATATGCAATTATGGAACTTACCAGCACCAATCCTGTTAAAGCACATACGATAACTGTATCCCAAAATGTCCCCGTAGATGAGACAAGAGCCTGACGAACAGGATTTCTAGTTTGTGCCGCAGCAGCGACAATAGGTGCAGATCCAAGTCCCGATTCATTTGAAAAGAGTCCCCTTGCAATTCCGAATCTGGCAGCCATCATAACTGTTGTACCCACGAAGCCTCCACCTGCTGCTTTTGCAGAGAAGGCAGATTCAATTATTAGTCTAAAAGTCTCTTTTAAATATGGGGCATTAATGTACAGTATTATTAAACAGCCAATTATATAAAAGATAGCCATAAAAGGAACTAACATTCCGCACACTTTTGCAATACCTTTAACGCCAAAGAGAATAACCAAAGCTGTTACAATACTCATAAACAGGCCACTAATATATGGAGAGACTCCGTAACTCTGATCCAAGAGCATGGAGATAGAGTTTGCTTGTACCGTATTGCCAATTCCAAATGCTGCAATAGCAGTAAATATGCAAAAAAGAATTGCAAGGAACTTCATTTTGAGCCCCTTTTCCAAAGCATACATAGGGCCGCCCAGCATAGTACCATCAGATGTTTTAACACGGTATTTTATAGCCAGGAGACCCTCTGCATATTTTGTAGATATACCCAAAACTCCAGTTAACCAACACCATAAAACAGCTCCGGGGCCTCCCAAAGAGACCGCAGTAGCAACACCAACAATATTACCTGTGCCTATTGTTGCCCCAAGAGCTGTGGCGAGAGCTCCAAACTGACTTATATCGCCACCGCCCGATTTATCTTTTGTTACAGATAGTTTAATACCCTTAAAGAGCTTTCGTTGAGGAAATTTAAGAATAATTGTCAGGTATAGGTGTGTTCCCAATAATAATATAATCATTGGCCAACCCCATAAAAAAGCACTCACTGTCTCAACAATTGCAGAGAAGTTTTCCATAATCTTAGTATTAAGTTTCTATTTAAGTTAAGTACATTTGCAAAGTTAAAAAAATTGAGAACCCTTAATACAGTTGAAAAGACAACTTTTTATAATACTAGCTACCCTTTTTGTGGGTTTGGGGACTCTCGGCATATTCATTCCGTTACTTCCCACCACACCGTTCCTTCTTGTAGCAACCTACTTCTATATGAACTCCTCTAAGAGAAGGCTTAGGTGGCTGCTCTCCAATAAATACCTCGGCCCTTACATCCGCTCCTATCTTTCCAAAAAAGGAATTCCATTAAAACTTAAGATACGCACTCTAATATTACTTTGGATCACAATGCTTTATGCTATATTCTTTGCAACAGAAAAACTCCATGCGCAATTGATTCTTTTGTCAATTGCAATTGGAGTTACTGTACATCTTATGATGAAAAAAACAAGAAAATGTAGCTGATCTGCACAAAATGTCACTCCGGCAAATAGTCGGAAATATTCTGACTTTTAATATTGGTTGCCACAATTTTCCCACTCTTATCCAATAAAAGATTTTTAGGAATAGAGGTAATAGCATAGATTTTTGACACATGATCTACAATCTCTTTATCTCCCGATGTATTTATCCAAGGTATTTGCATACTATTAGAAGCTTTTCTCCAATCATCCATTTTGGCATCAACCGAAAATGAAAAAACCTTGAGACCTCTATTTTTGTAAGAGTCGTAAAGCCCTTTAAGCCTCTTCATCTCCTCTCTGCATGGATGGCACCATGAGGCCCAAAACTCTAATAAAGTATAGTGCTCTTTACCGGCAATATCACTGAGCAAAAGGGTATCTCCCTCCAAAGTAACAGCTTTGAAATCAGTAAAACGAGCCCCTGTTCTCAGAGATTTTTTAATCTCTTCGCGTTCTATCGCCTCTCTTTTTGCCTTTTCGTACCTTTTAATATCGAGGTTTATTGGAATTTTTCCTTTGATCTCTTCAATAATCTTCATAGAATCCTCTGAGTAGTCATCCAGCACCAATACTGCAAACAATCTTACATAATAATCCTGATGGTTTAATAAGCTTAAAAGATAGCGCTTTTTGATTTGATCGATTGCCTCTCTGTTTGCAACTAAAATTGAGGTGTAATTCTTACTCTCATATTCAGTAAGTTCTTTAGCAAAGTATCTCTCTGTAAGGTCAAAAATCTTACGATTAATCTGCAACACCTCATCCGATTTTTCCCAGCCGAAAATCAGTTCATTGTAATAGCCGCCATTGATCGTAAATCCGGTTTCTCTACTGAAATTCATGCTTATATCGCCCTTTTCAAGAATGATCTTATGGCCGGAACCCATACAACTCAGGTAGGCCATTCCGGGAAACTCCGAAGGTTCGAGAGAAAATACGAATTTCCCATCAGTAATATCAATTGTGGCAATAATTTTCGATTCAAGATTATCTGCTGTAACAGAGACGCTTACCTGTCCATTTAAATTTCGTCCGAAATCTCCTGTTATAACCATCTTCCTGATTGTAAAAGAACTTACAATCAGGAAGACAGATATAAATACTGCGATATTTTTCATCACCAGGATACCGGTTTATCCCATACCTGTGATTTATAATGGATTTGAACAGGTCTGGTAGTAATGTTCTCAAACTTCTTGATAGGCTTAGGATTTGGAATTACTCCAATTTCGGAACATGTATAAATATAGAAGCCACCTTTAAGAGGATTGGCACTGCTCTGATCATAGAATCCCACATAAAGTTCCTTCATGTCATAACTTGTAGAGAGAGTTGTGATGGTCTTTCCGCTCTCAAGTGTAATTGAAGGTGTTGACGGCAGTTGATTATTTGGCGCTACATTTTTTGGATTCCATAAATATATCTTATTTGCATCAGCATAATAAACAGCACTATATCTTGCATTAGGAACCATCTCTATTCCCCTTTTAAATGTAATTGGAGAAGATGCAGTATATGAAGTTTCAGTGATAGGTGTTATTCCCGTAGATGTCGATGTGGTAAATTCTACAAATTTAATCTTTAACGGATTTGTTTTATCCTGTGCAAGGGCAAATAGGTTGTATGGAGTTCCTTTATCTGTAGCTCCGTTCATCCTAAAAACAGAGAGAATATTCATATTCTGATATGCGTTAGGCCTGTAGTCATCGCCAAAATTGTTTTGAGAAGCGTTCTCACCTGATGTGTTATTAACCGGAAGGTTACTGTTATGGTAAGAGATTACCATCCATATTTTTGACTTAACATAGTCAACAGTAGCAACACCGCTGTTTACGTTTACGCCCTGTGTATAGGTCAGATTAACAAAGCAGTCATCAAATACTTTGTCTCCCCAGTTGTCAAGTCTGTAAACAAGAAACTCCGGTTTTTGAAATCCTCTTAAAATACCCTTCGAGGTGAAGAACTGAGCTCCCGTCATGTAAGTATCGTAAAAGTACACTTTTGTTATTTGCTCTCCGGGAAATATAGTACTAACAGGAATAACATTGAATATCTCAAAGGTGTTAGGATCGGCAATATAGATCTTATCTTTGGTAAAGATATGCAGATATGCATCTGATTTTCCATATTCAATAATTGATTTTCCTATTGTTACAACATCTTTGATATTATAAAGAGGATTCACCTTGCTTATAATATCGGAAATGAAGGTGAGCTCCTTACCATCAAGAATATCCTGTTGAGAGAGATTTCTTGCAAATGCAATGTTTGATTTACCTGTATCGTCATTCCCTACAATAAAATATCCGGCATCATAAACCCTTACATTAATGTCCCAGGTTTTGAACTCACTGTAATCCTCGTTCTGTACTTCCAGTCTCAGGCGATAAGTTCCAAATTTTGGAAAAGTATATTTCAAGGTTGCACCTTCTCCAATATTCATTATCTCGCCAAGGGTGCCGGATTGCAGATAGTTTGTAATATAAGTTCCAAAGGTTTTATGTTTTGTTA
>CAYZPF010000039.1:4513-18055 GCA_964479995.1 uncultured Muribaculaceae bacterium
CCGGATTGCAGATAGTTTGCCGTCCATATATAGTTAAGAGTTTTTGAGGGTATCGATTGGGTAATCGTGGGCGTAAATGTAAACTCCTGCCCGTGATCTACACTTAATATATCGACAGGTGCTGTTATAGTGATTTTTGAAAAATTTGGGTTATTCTCGGGATAAATCATGGTTGACATATCCTTGATGCAAGAACCAAGAACCCCTGTCAATAAGGTTATATATAGTATTTTTTTCATATTTAAATCCTGTTTTATAAGAAGTTAGGTTTAGATATTCCAAGGTTTAACTGCGGATTTGCCTGTGAGTACTCCCACATAGGTAATTGCACATACTTCATAAAGGTTGAGTAATAGACATTGAGTGGGCTGTTTGCATAATCGTTGGGTTTTTTCGAAAGGTCTCTGCCCCATCTTGCTACAATTATATCATAAGTGGATTTACTCTCTTTCTCCATATCCCAAAAATATTTAAAGAAGAGCTGTCCCTTTAATTTGGTGAATGCACCATAGCTGTACGATGCCCACCATATAGGAGTTGGCGGAGTTTTATCGTCAAATGTAATTGTATATTCGGAATGGCCTCTAACATCAAAATCATTACTGCTATCCAGTTGTAAGGTGATAATCGCTCTGTTGGTCTCAAGTTCGGCATCTCTCTTTAATAAAACCGGTATCAGAACGCTTACGCTATCTTTTAGCAGGGTTACCTCTTCAGGAACTGAATAGTAGCTCTCTTTGGCTGCAGAAAATTCAGAGCCGGCATATTTGCCGTTTGCCATCTTTATAGTAATTTTTCTGTCATAACTCTTTGGCATACCCATTAAATTACATTTCACATACAAAGTATAGTCTGTAATACTCTCAAATCCAAAGTTGTAGAATACAGAATCTGTTGTGGGAGTATAATCCAGATAAACTCCATCCTTCTGATTTGTATCATATTTAAGATAATCCTCATTTAAGCATGATGTCAACAGAAGCGGTAATAATATGTATAATAGTCTCTTGTTCATAGTTTAGTTTATTAGTTGTTTCTATAATCAAACTCTTCTACAGGAATCGGAAGCACATACTTTTCATCGGAAGCAGGCAATGTCTTTAGATCGGTATTAGAAATGATATCCATATTCAACTTCTTCATATCAAACCATCTCTGTCCCTCTCCAAAAAACTCTTTGTCCCTTTCGTTATACAGTAATTCCATTGTAGGCTCAAGAGCGGGTTCCCTATTTTCTAAATTGGTCAATCCCCTTGAATTTAACACCATGTTTAGATATCTTGCAGCCTCCGTTTTGTTATTTTCTTTGAGATAGCTCTCTGCTACAATATAGTACATCTCTACAGATCTCAACATAGATATACCGTCGATTAACCCCCTTGTTTCCGGGGTGTTAGACGAAAAACTATTCATAATCCAATCAACATTTTTCAGTAGATTATTTGTGGTAGAGCCATCAAAAAGCGGACGAAACCAGTTTAAGCGCATATCAACCCCTGCATTTGAATTCAAAAATCTGGAATAGATATTTTGATAAGGATTGGGATAGGAAGAGCCTAATGCCACTTGAAAAGGCAGCATGTTGCTCCAGGAAGCACCCGAGGCAAGCCTCAATAGTGTTGTGTTAAAATAATCTTTTGAGTAGATTCCCCAGATAGTCTCCTTTGGTGAAAAGGTTCCTGCCATCAGATTTGTTATCTCATCCTTCTCTACAAGCGGATACTTTCCTGAATCTATAATTTTCAATGCCTCAGTCCGTGCATTTGCAAGATCTCCTTTTGTCCAGTAAACTCTTGCCAATAGGGCTGTTGCGGCATAATAGTTAAAGTGAATCTGTCTTCCTTTTAGGAAAGATGAGTTTATCAATTCATCTTTAACTCTCGGATATTGAATGTTCTCCTTATCTCCTTCCAGTAACTGTTGTGCCTTCTTAATATCACGAATGAGGTATTCATACACCTGATTTACAGTTGAGAAAGGAGTATGTTTAAATGAGTACTCTGTTACATAAGGGATTCCTCTGCTTGAACCTGACCTCTCTACATGAGGAGCGAAGATTCTAATCAAGTCGAAAAGCAACATAGATCTGATGCCGTATGCCTCGCCCAGATAGAGGCTGTAAAGCGGATAGGTAGAGGGATCAATTTTCTCCAGATTTTCAATCACATTATTTGAATGGCCGATGACCTCATAGGCTTTTGTCCACATATCGTATATGTAAGGTTTTGCATCGTTGTAGTTGTAAGAGGCAAAATAGTATCTCGAAGTAAAAGTTGTACTAACTCTAAGGTTCTGTGCCAATGCATCAAATATGCCCCAATTCATATACTCTCCGTAGAGCGAATTGGCCTTCAATTGTCCGTAAAGCCCCCAAACAGCATCTTCACAGCCTTGTTTTGTCTTAAACATATCATCATTAATCACCTCTGCCTTTGGATTTACATCCAGGAACTTATTACAGGAGGCCAAAAAGATGGATATAGTTATCAATAATAGAAATATTTTTTTCATAATCAGTTAGAATTTAAAATGTTGGGCTTATACTAAAACTAAATCCTCTGGCAAAAGGGTAGCTGGTACCTCTCTCTTGTTTTATAGTGGAGAATCTTGCAATATCATTCATTGACAGACTTAGGTTCAATCTTCTGCAGCCTATCTTGTTTAGCAATTTGTTACTGAATTCATATCCGAGGGAGATAAATGAAAGAGACAAATAGTTCTCTTTTTCAACAAATCTTGAGGTGTGATAATTATTGATTGTACCATTGGGATTGGGGAGTATTGTCAGATAATTAACAACATCGCCCGGTTTTTTCCATCTCTGGGTAAAAGCCCTTTTATCAGAGTTATACATTGGATTGATCTGCTCAATCCTCTCTGCCCTTGTTGTATTATAGATAAATCCTCCATAAGAGTAGAGCATATTTATATTGAGTGAAAATCCCTTGTATGAGAGGAATGATGAGAGCGCGCCTCTTAATGATGGAGTTTTATCTCCTGCTGCAACTTTATCCTTAGGATCGTATACATAGGTATAGCTGCCATCTTTGGCTATATATATCTCCTTACCCGATGCAGGGTCAATACCGGCCGAGCGTACGACATAGAGCATACTCGGAGATTCGCCCTCAATAAAAAGTTGAAGTGGCGAAGAACCGGAGACCGCAGCATTAAAATCATTCCTGGATTTCAATGTGTTACCAATCTTAATAAGTTTATTGGTATTTTGAGCAGCAGTAGCACTGGCCCTCCAAAGCCAGTCATTGTTCTTTAAAACTATTCCCGAAAATGTAACCTCAAAACCATTATTGGTCTGTTCTCCCACATTGTTGTTGACCAATGTAACCCCGGAAGAGGGCGGCATTGAGATAAGTACAATCATATCTATAGTCCTGTAGAAGTACCAGTCAAAATTAAGGTCGAACCTGCTGTCGAAAAATGTTGAGGTGAGGCCTAAGTTTGTAGATTTTGTTGTTTGCCATTTAAGATCTGCATTCCCCATGGTTATAGGGCTTGCACCTACCCCATATTTATTAACAAGATTTGAGGCGTATCTGAAAGTTGTAATAGCCTGATAGGAGGCAAAGTTAATACTTCCTGTATGTCCGTAACTTGCTCTTAATCTTAAAACATCAAAGAAATTAAGATTTTTTACCCACTCCTCTCTGTGAAGGTTCCATCCTGCACCTACGCTCCAGAAAGGCGCATATTTGTTTTTTATGCCAAATTTTGAAGAGCCCGACAATCTGTATGAGGCGTCTGCAAATAGCCTGTTTCTAAAAATAATGTTTGCAGATGATGTTAGGGCAACCGAAGCGCTTTCTGAACTTACTCCACCCGGTTTCCCCGAAATAGGGTAAGATGAAGCAAATGACGGGTCTATAAGTTTATCGCTAAAAAAGCCGATAGCCGAGAATGAGTAAGGATGGTCTTTATCCTCTCTAACCTCTCCTCCAAAGTTGGCAGTAATCATTGAACCCTTGTCATCCAGGTCTCTGCTGAAATTTGCTGTACCCCTTAAAAGGTATTTGTTGCTCTCTCCACTGTTTATAGCATAAATGCCTTTCAAATTAGGGTCAACAGTTGCAAAAAAGATGCTAGACATTGGCGAGATAAACTGGTCTTCTCTGGATTGAGTGTCTGTTACCGAGCCAAAACCTGTAAGATAGAGCCCCTCAATGATGTTCCACCTTATATTGAGCGATCCTACGATATCTCTGTTTTTTGTCTTTGCAAATGAGGAGAGCGAGGCCTCATAGATAGGATTTAACAAGCCATATGACAACATGGTAAGAAGCTCTCCGTTAGCATCATAAGGTGCATCATAAGGATTTGCTTTTACAAAATTACCAAATGAACCGTATTTGGAACTATTTGTAGAATTTTGAGAATAATCGGTTCTCAATGTTGCAATCAATTTGTTTCTCAAATTGTACGACATATAGTAGCCGATTCCGAGGTTCCGCCTAAAGTCATCCTTCATCACACCATTACTGTTGCTGTACCTCATGGAGAGCTGGTAGCTGAGACCAGAACCTTCGCCAGAGAGGTTAATGTTATGTTGTTGAGAGAATGAGTTCCTTAGAGGTTTGGAAATCCAGTCTGTATTTACACCACTGTTCACCCTGGCCAATTTATCAACATATTGAAGATACAGGAGGCCGGTATTATCACTATAAAGCCCTGATAATCTCTCAAACTCAAGTTTTTCCTGAGCATTCATCAGGTTATAATCCGAAACATCTGCAAATTCGAATTTACCGGAAAGGTTATAACCTATTTTTATCTGTTTCTGAGATGATTTTTTTCTATTAATCAAGATAACCCCATTTGCTGCCTGTTCACCGTACAGGGCTGTGGCCGAAGCATCTTTTAAAACTGTAACAGACTCTATCTCAAAGATATCAATATCATAAAGAGCTCTTAAAGTTGACTCCACACCATCTATTACAATCAAAGGTGTATTTAAGCCCACCTGCCCGGATGTGTTCAATGAAGTTGTTCCTCTTAAGATAATCTCCGGTATTGCGTTAGGATTGGAGCCCTGCTCATTATTTGGAGTTATTGAAATAGAAGGGTCCAGTATGGCAAGGGAGTTAAAGAGATTAGTCGTGGATATTGAACGCAACTGATCTCCGCTCAAGGTTTTTACAGAACCTGTAAAATTACTTTTATCTCTCTCAAAATATCCTGTAACAACAGCATTTTCAATAAAAGTAGTTGTCTGTTTCATAACTATAGCCTGTTTGATAGAATCAAAAGGTAGTTCAATAGTTTCGTAACCTATAAAAGAGAAAATCACTACAGCATCTGCCGGAATGTTAGAACTTGAAATTGTGTATTTACCATCCACTTCGGAATAAACTCCGATTTTTGTACCCTTTACATACACATTAACTCCGGTCATAGGCAGCCCCTCTTCATCAAGAATTATCCCGGATAGGCTCCTCTTCTGAGTTGTAGATTGTTCTCCTTTTACCTTGGTAATAACAACAGATGTGCCCTCCACTTCATAAGTTAATTTAGTTGAAGATATATTTAAAATAGATTCCAAAACAGATAACAGGTTTGCATTTTTTACATCAACAGTTATACTCTTGATCTCCTTGACATCGTCAGAGTTAAAGACAAATTGGTAATTGGTCTGTTTTCTGAGACTCTCAATAACCTGAGCAAATGTAGCTTCCTTGACCTCAAGATTTACCTTGGGCAGGGTATTCTGTGCATTTAAAACCGGAGTGCAAAGCAGACCTGGAATTAAATAGAGAAGTATCGTCACTTTACCTCTGAATTCAGAGAAGCGCCGAAGCAGTGTTTTTACTTTAATTTTATCTGGCATAGTTTAAAATAGTTAATAATTAAGATATTACAATCTTTTTATTTTTATATTGATATTTAATCTTTCCTGTTTTATAGAGCATTCCCATAATCTCTTCAAATCCGGTGGTCCTATTGAAATAGAGATAGAATCTCTCATTTTTAATTTCATTATTCTCGAAAGAGACCTCTACTTTATACCATCTTGACAGCTCTTTCACAATGCATTCAAGGGTCTCATTTCTAAAAATGAACTCACCGTTTTTCCAGGCAATTGTCCTCATTGTATCGGCCTTCTCTACCATGAGGGTTCCTGAAATTTTGTTCAGGCAGCAAATTTCACCAGGACTGATTTTTGTGATACTATCTTTGTAAATAAACTCTATACTGCCGCTTATCAATGTAGATTGAGACATGTTCTCCTCATAGGTCCTGATGTTAAATTCCGTTCCAAGAACCTTAACTTTTGTATCCTCGTCTATCTTTACAATAAAAGGCCTCCCGGCATTATGGGCTACCTGAAAAAATGCCTCGCCCGATACATAAACCACCCTCTCTTTCTCTCCAAAAGCCAAAGGGAACTTCAATTTAGTCTCGGAATTAAGCCAAACCTTTGTTCCATCTTCAAGGTTAATCTGATATTCGGCATACCTTGGAACGGTTATCTCATTTAAATCATAAAGATTCTCTGACATACGATTCTTTACATCTATTGTCAAAGTGGTCTTTTTACCCTCCATTTTTTGAACAACAGGTAGCTCCTGAGATATTTTCTTAATATTTGACCCTAAAGGTATATTTCTCCCGTCTGCCAGGATAAGATTAGCTCTCTCCTCTCCATGCTCTATAGCAGGAATCTTTACAGCAGATAAGTAATTATTGTATAACAGGGTGGAAAAAATTACAAATAGCGAAGCTGCTACCGCAGGAATAGAATATTTGAAATATCTGTTCCTTCTCCGTCTTTGCGGATTGACCTTACTCCATGCATCTCTTATTTGATCAAAGGTGATATCTTGCTCCGATTCTGTTCTGTAAAACTCTTCGGCATCTTTTAAGAACCTCTTCCTGGCCTTCTCTTGTGATGCCCATTCGGACACCTCTTTCCTCTCATTTTTATCGGCAACTCCTGAAATCAGCCGATAAATTTTACTCCATTCAATTTGCATATATTGTTGCCTTTAATAATAAGACAACAATATAAATTAATTGGGTACATTTATAAATAGAAAAATAAAATAAAATTCAAGGGGAAAGTTCTCTCTGAAATATTTATATGCTCTTTTGATATGGGTGTGTACTGTTAGTTCAGATATGTCCATCTCACCAGCAATCTCCTTATAGGTTTGCTGTTTAAAAATTCTTCTCTCTAAAATCTCTCTCTGTGTGGGCGAAAGATGCTCCATACATTTTTTTACCCTTAAGATAATCTCCTGATTATCTTCATATGCCAAAGAGTTAGAAAAGATGATTGCTTCGGTGAGCTTCAGATTATTGGAATCTACTACCCCCAAATGCTTAAAATAGTTCCTGCATTTGTTCTTTACAGTTGTATATAGATATTTTTTTAAATCTGTCTCCTCATTAAGAGTTGGAGCTATCTCCCACAGCGAGGTAAAAGAGTCCTGGACCAAATCCTCTGCAAGTTGTTTATTCATAACAAAAGAGTTGGCAAATTGAACCATATTCAGATAATTACTCTTAAAAAGATACTCGAAAGCATAAACAGATCTGTTTTTAAACGCCCGTACCAAATCTCTGTTATCTAACGAGACATCCATCATTAATATGTTAAACCGTTTCAAAGATAATAAATTTTTAATCTCACAGCTCACAAAAAAACCATGGCCGGTTAGACCATGGTTAATTCTCTCTTCCCAAATTCAATTAATCAATCAAAGCCTTAACAGCGGCGATTGTCCTGTCATAATCAGGTTCATCCAATATATCCTTAGTAATCTCAATGTGTCTTATAACACCTTTCTTATCAATAACTACAACACCTCTTGCCAGGAGTTGATTCTCTTTGATGAGAAATCCGTAATCAAGTCCGAATTTTGAAAATTTGTAATCGGATAAGGTGTGAATATTCTTTATTCCCTCAGCTGCACAAAACCTTCCGAGGGCAAAAGGAAGATCTTTTGAAATGGTCAGAATTACTACATCTTTAGATAGCTCTGTAGCCCTTTTATTGAATGTTCTGGTCTGTGTAGCGCAAACCGGAGTATCTATAGAAGGGAATATACTCAACACAACAACTTTATCTTTAAAGTCAGAAAGTTTTACATCATTAAGTGCATTGTCAGTTGCCACAATCTCCGGGGCAATATCTCCAACCTTTATAGGATTCCCTACCAAAGTAACCCGGGTCCCTTTTACGGTAAATATATTATCTCTTTCCATAATTAATAAAATATTCTAATTAAATAAACGTATTATAATGACTATTCATTGAATAATCACTTATATCTAACATTCTTTCTTAAAAAATGTTTACTTTTGAAAAAAAATATGCTTATCAAAAATAAACGGAAAATCTTTAGGCTGTCTACATTGCTTTTTGTTGTAGCTCTTATCCTCTTTTCATGCCAGAAAGAGATCCCTGAGCCTGAAGAGAAGGATCCCATTGCACCTATAAAATCCTATATTTATGCCATAATGAACGACATCTACTATTGGTACAGAGATATCCCACGAAACATAAAACCCGCTCCAATAAAGACAGTTCAGGAATACTATGATACGCTTATTGTACCTACTGACCGCTGGTCGTGGATGATGACCGGCGAGGAGTATATTAGCAGTGAGACAGGAGTAGTCGAAACATACGGAGCAAGCCTGGGACAGCCAATAGAATATTATCAGGATTACAGCATAAGAGTAAGATATGTCCATCCGGAATCTCCTTTGTATGAAAATGGCGTAAGAAGGGGGTATCAGCTTACCCACCTGAATGGTACACCCGTAATGACCCTGGTTGGTAACGGTACTTTTAACAGCGCCTACGCCGGAAAAACAAATGAATTCACCTTTGTCGATTACAATAACAATAGTTTTACTTTTACCGCCTCTGCAAGGGATGTACATACCAAATCTTATTTAAAAAGAGAGATTTACACCTCTAAGGATTATCCCGGCCTTCCTTATAACGTTGGGTATTTTAACTATCTCTCCTTTAAAAAGACAATGCTTGATGACATAAAAACCTCCATGGTAGAGTTTGAAACTGCCGGTATTAAAGAGCTTATACTAGATCTCAGATATAACGGAGGTGGAGACAGCGAAGCCACATCTCTTATGGCTAACTACCTGGCGCCACCTTCTGCTCATAATAAAATTCTGGCAAGAAGAGAGCACAACGACAAATACAGCTCCTGGGATTCAGATATACTTACTCAAACAATTATCCAAAATATCGGAGGCTCCCTTCGTCTGAATCGTCTTATTATTTTAACATCCAAAGCCAGTGCATCTGCAAGCGAGGTGCTTCTTAACGGACTTAAACCTCTTATGAATGTAATACAGATAGGCGCTACTACCTATGGTAAACCAAATGGAATGTACGTACTTGCCTACCCGGAAGGCAACTATGAGAAACCACAATATGTATTTCTGCCAATATGTTTTTTTAGTGTCAATAGTGAAGGTAAAGGGCACTATGTGAATGGGATAGAACCCGATCATTATAGGGCAGATGATCTTTACCACGATTTTGGATTGGATGATGACTTAATCAAATCTTCTTTATACTATATAGTTAACGGAAGCTTTCCCTCTTTACCTCCTAAACCGGCCGCATTACAATATCCGGGACAAGCTGCTCGCATTAAATTGCCCGAGGAGAGGCCGGATTACGGAATATATACCAGCGCAAAGCCCCATTAAGAGTATTTTCTAAAACCCGTTAAGCTCAAAGAAGAGTGTAGGTAACAGCAGCAAGAAACCTGTAACCACAAGAAGCAATATAAATGGCAGAATCAGCTTAAACCATTTTATATAAGGGATCCTGGCAATAGAGAGTACGGCTATCAATACCCCGGAAGTGGGAGTTATCATATTTGTAAATCCGTCCCCAAATTGAAAAGCAAGCACTGTCGCCTGCCTGGAAACTCCAATCATATCGGAAAAAGGGGCCATAATAGGCATAGTAATAGCCGCTTTGGCACTTGCAGAAGGGATAACAATATTTATAAATGTTTGTATCAGATACATTACTCCCAATGATGTAGCCTTCCCGGTATCGGCCATAGCTGTTGACATCTTATACAGTATTGTATCAATAACCTTAGCATCTTCAAGGATAACAATAATACCGGCAGCCAGACCCACCACGAGAGCGGCAGATAAGATATCCCGTGCGCCCTCCATCAGTTTGGCAACAATATCATTTGCAGAATAACCGGCAGCAATACCGCTCAAAACACCCAAAGCCAGGAAAAGGGCAGATATTTCACCAATATACCAACCATATCCCATCACTCCGATTATCAAAAAAAGAATAGTAAAAAAGAGGAGATTAAGCACAAAAAAATGGACAGATTTTCTTAGCGCTCTATACCCCGTCCAAGCAAAAATAAGTGTTGATGCCGGAACTAAAAAAGGGATATCTATAACACTGCTCCCAATTTTTATTGTAGTATGAGAGTAAAACAGAGAGAAAATACCCAAAACTATTACAGTAAAAAAATATGCTACCCAAGTACTACGGGGTGTATGGTACTCTATATTGTTTTCGTTTTGTTGCTCCATTCTCTCCCTCCAATAGGTATCTTCCTCGTATAAAGGAGAGAAACGAGGATTTCGCTTCACCCTTGAAGCATACCATAGAACCACAGTTATTGTAATGATATTGAGAACTATCCAGCAAAAAAAACGATATTCAATACCGGAAAACATTGGCAGACCTGCGATGTTTTGTGCAATACCAATAGTAAACGGATTCAGTATTGCTCCAGAGAAACCCACATGTGCCGCAACATAGACTAATGCTACGCCAACAACAGAGTCATACCCCATTGTAATAGCAAGCGGGATAAGAATTATTGTAAATGCAATAGTCTCTTCGCTCATACCGAATACAGCACCAAAAAGGCTGAATAAAAGCATGATTAATACTATTATGATATTATTTACACCAACTCTTTGTAAAAATCTGTTTTTCTCCAGGCTCTTTGTGTAGGAGAGAAATGAATAAATCCCCGCATCAATTGCCCTACAAGAATTTACAACCCAAAATGACGCACCGATAACTAAAATAAAGACGACTATTCCAGCCTGTTTAGTAAAACCCTTATAGAAAGAGGTAAAGATTTGCCAGGTTTGAGGCTCACCTTTAACATACCTAAACTCCAGGGTCTCCCTGTTGTATTCGCCTCCGGGAATCAGAAATGTAATTATTGCAGCAAATACAATGATAAAGAATACGATAACAATTGTATTTGGGATTTTAATTTTTTTTCTCTTCATCATGAAATTATTTAAAGCCAAACTTCGTAAATAAATTAATATTCGCCAATATAAAAATATAAATATTAAATTTGTTCAAAAGAATCATCATGAAAAGATACATTATCTCTATCCTGATATCAACCCTCTTAATACTTCCAGTAGTTTATTCTCAAAGTGAAAAAGAGGTAGTTGGTAGAATAATTGAAATAGCAAAGAGTGATAATCAAACAATGCATCACCTGGATATCCTCACCAATAGAATTGGAGGGCGTCTTGTCGGATCTGACGCATACAGCAATGCCACGTGGTGGGCAGCATCTCTCTTCAAGAAATGGGGACTGGAGGTTCAGGTAATCGAGGTAGGTGAAATGGGCGTTGGCTTTAACAGAGGACCCTGGTCGGGCAGAATGCTCAGCGAAGATGGGATGGTACTCCATTTTGCAACCCCATCCTACACATCGGGTACAAAAGGAGTGCAGAGAGGGCATGTGGTTATGGAGCCCAAGAACAGGGCAGAGTTTGAAAGGATGAAGGGTAAACTTAAAGGAGCATGGGTACTCATCTCCGGCAGGAATGACGGATACCCCATCGACATATCGGAATACGCTGATACTATTCGTTCTCAAGTTATTAAGGAAAACGACATAATAGGAAGATACAACGATTCCGTTGCAAGGGTAAATATGTTTAATCCACACAAAGAGCCAATCCCTTTTAAGGAGTACAAAGACTCCCCTGCACTTTTCTACAAGGAGATGAGAGAGGCCGGTATACTTGGAATAATCCAGTCAGCTGAGCTCCCAATAAAGGCTATGTACGACAGGAAAAATGCAGAATATATGGATTTTGAACATTTACCCACCTGTCCGGACATCAAACTGGACGAGCACCAGTATAAGATAATTGAGCAGAAGGCCAAAGAGAGACAATACTTCCAGTTGGAGTTTAACATATGTAACCACTTTAAACCGGGCCCTGTTAAGTACCATAATGTAATAGGCATTATAAGAGGTACCGAATTCCCTGACGAATATGTGATGTCCGGAGGACACCTTGACTCCTACGATGTGGCGACAGGAGGTGTGGATTGCGGTACAGGAGTTGCACCAAACCTTGAAGCAGCCAGGCTCATTATGGCCGCAGGAGGTAAGCCGAAAAGGTCAATTCTCTTTTGTCTCTGGGCCGGCGAAGAGTTCGGGCTTTTAGGTTCAAAGCATTGGGTTGAGAATAACGGCGACAAACTTGAAAAAATATCCAATTACTTCAATCGTGACGGAGGCCCAACGGTAGCCAACTCGCTAACTGTACCTCCGGCCATGTATGAAGACTTTAAAGTAGCCACAGAAGATCTGGACAGAATCAATCCGGATTTTCCCTTCAAATTAAATATCAGGACGGAGGCCAGGCCAAAACCTGTTGTACCTGCCGGTTCAGATCATGCTTATTTTGCCCTAAACGGAGTGCCCACTATAAGCTTTGGCACTAGCGATCCTAAGGGATATGATTTCAATTACAATGAGATATGGCATACGGAAAGAGACCATTACAACATGAGCATTCCCGAATATATGGACCACACCTCTGTTGTCATGGCAATTGTCTATTATAAGCTTGCCAATATGGATTCCCCACTTTCCAGAAAAGATCTTTACAAAGAACCGGAACAGAAAAGAGAGAAAAAGAGATAGGTAATTATACACGAGAAGTAAAAAAAGGACAATCTTTTAAAAAAAATATTTGGAAAAAGAGAAAAACATTTTACTTTTGCAACCGATTAAAGGGACAATCAAACGATTTACCATGAATTTTTACACAAAATCTAAAAAGCAAGTTAGTAAAAAACCGCATCGATGATGGGGGATTTTGTGTATTGATAGATATAGGCACGAATCTCCGATTCGTGCTTTTTTTTTATTATCCCACCACTAAAACAAAACAAAATGCTCAAAGAACTTAAACAGATTATGGAAATTGACTCGACCTCCGGTACAGAGGTTGAACTAGCCCGATTTATTGCAAGAAATTTCTCGATGCCCGGATCCACTCTGCAAATCCAGGAAGTTGGAGACGGAACTGTCAATCTTTTCTATAAATGGGGGGAACCAAAGATAATCTTTTGCACCCATCTGGATACTGTGCCTCCTTACATTAAGCCAAAAACAGAAGGAAACAAAATATCTGGCAGAGGGGCATGTGATGCTAAAGGTCAAATAATTGCCGTATATCATACCTGTCGGGAGCTTTATGATAAAGGAGAAGATAATTTTGGCCTGCTGC
>CAYZPF010000040.1:0-6247 GCA_964479995.1 uncultured Muribaculaceae bacterium
CCTACAACCTGGAGGAGAAATCGAACAGCCAGTTTGAAATAGCAGGAGGCTGGGGAGGAAACACCTTTGTTGGGACACTTGGTATAAGTTTTAACAATTTTTCCATAGGCAAGGTTTTTGATAAAAAGGCCTGGAGACCTGTACCTTTGGGCGACGGACAGCAGCTTGCCATACGTTTTCAGACCAACGGCTCTTATTATACCGCATTTTCTGCCAGTTTTACAGAGCCTTGGCTCTTTGGCAAGAAACCAACCTCTTTTAGCCTTTCATCTTACTATACCAAACAGACAAACTCCACCTATTTTTATCAGAACACAGGGCAGAGTATGGAGGTTACGGGTTTTTCGGCCGGTATCGGTACAAGACTTAAATGGCCTGATAATGAGTTTGTACTGTACAATGAACTAAGCGCTCAGTCATATAAGCTTACCGATTGGCAGTATTACTTCATATTCAAAGATGGTATCTCAAACAATATCAGCTGGAATATAAAGTTACAAAGAAACTCGACAGACCAGCCTATCTATCCCAGAACCGGGTCGGACTTCCTTTTAGGATTGCAGATTACTCCGCCTTATTCACTTTTCAGAGACAAAAATACCGATTATCAAGGAATGACCGATGCAGAGAGGTACAAATGGATTGAGTATCACAAATGGACCTTTAAGGGAAGTACCTATAACCGTTTGATTGGTGATCTTGTTCTTATGACCAGAGCCAATTTTGGTTATCTGGGCTACTATACCAGAGCGTTGGGATACTCGCCTTTTGAAGGCTTTATATTGGGAGGAGACGGTATGTCCGGGTATAACACCTATGGCTCGGAGGTGATAGGGTTGAGAGGATACCCTAATAATTCATTAACTCCCAGATTAAAAGATAGTTATGCAGGTAATGTTTACGATAAATTTACCTTGGAATTAAGATATCCTCTTGTATTGCAGCCGCAATCCACAATTTTTGCCCTTATATTCCTGGAAGGAGGTAACTGCTGGTCGGACATTAGAGATTTTAACCCCTTCTCAATTAAGAGGGCTGCAGGTTTTGGCGTGAGAGTGCTCCTTCCTGTGGTAGGTATGCTTGGGATAGACTGGGGTTACGGTTTTGACCCCATTGAAGATAAAAAAGTGAGCGGAAGTAACTTCCACTTTGTTATAGGACAACAGTTTTAACAATATAAAAATTCCGGTTATGAAAAAGTTTATATCTGTATTAGGAGCGCTCATCGTAATGGCCGGTGCAGCAGTTGCGCAAACAGCCGCTTATGTTAACACCGAGACCATTTTGTCTAAGATCCCGGAGTACAGTCAGGCTCAACAGAGGCTTGAAAGAATGAAAAACCAGTATGAAACTCAAATAGAGAATGAGATCAAAGCAATCGAAAATCTTTTCAACCAATATCAGTCTCAAAAGGCCAGGCTTAATGAGGTGGAAAGGGACATGCGGGAGAATGAGATAATCAGGAAAGAGAGAGCGGTAAAAGAGAGGCAGAAGGAGATATTCGGGCAGGATGGTGTTTTGGCTAACGAATCTAAAAAGTTACTTGATCCCATAAAAGATGTGGTTCAGGAGGCGATTAACAGTGTTGCAAAGGGGGCCGGTATTGTGCTGGTGTTTGATCTTGCTGCAACTCAGGGTGTAGTTTTTAGCGATCCGAGAGGTGATCTTACCTATATGGTGCTTAAAAAGCTTAATTTAAATTAATTAGAAAATAATATCTTGATAACATGAAACATTTACCTAAATTATTATTGGTTTTTTTTGTTTTAGCTTCATATTCACTTCAAGCTCAAACACTTAAATTTGGTCATATAAACCTTCAGGAACTTATTGCTGTGATGCCTGAGAGAGATAGTGCGGTGCTAAAACTTGAAAACTATGCTAATCAGTTAGAAGAAGAGCTTGATGCCATGAGGACCGAATATCAAACCAAGGTTAACACTTATCAGCAAAAGCAGGCTACCTGGACCGCTGCTACTTTAGAGGCCAAGACAAAGGAGCTTCAGGAGTTGGAGGTAAGGATTCAGAGATATCAGCAATCTGCGCAAGAGGAGTTTCAGCAGATGCAGCAAATTGTCTTTGCTCCTGTCTATCAAAAGGCGACAGAAACAATTGAAAAACTTGGAAAAGATGGAGGATATATATATATATATGATACCTCACAAGGTTTTATGCCGTATATAAACTCTGAGTTGAGTGTCGATATTCTTCCATTGGCCAAGAGCGCAATGAATATTCCTGCCGACAAAAAGCCGGTTCAGAGTAAATAAACTCTAATTAACTGTCTGCAAAAAGTTTATATTATTGATATAATGTATAGCATAGACTACTCAAATAACAATCCGATAGCTGTTTTTGACTCCGGAGTAGGTGGATTGTCGGTAGTCAAAGAGATAAAAGGTTTAATACCGGGTTATCCTATGCTTTATTTTGCAGATAACGCCTATGCTCCTTATGGCTTTAGAACAAAAGAGGAGATAATTGAGAGGACTGTTAAGATTTCATCATTTTTAATTAATAAAGGCGCTGCAGTAATTGTTGTAGCTTGCAATACTGCAACGGCAGCAGCCGTCTCTACTCTGAGGGAGCGATTTTCTATCCCTTTTGTCGGGATGGAACCAGCGGTCAAACCTGCTGCGGCTCTTTCAAAAACCGGTGTGATTGGTGTGCTCGCTACCAGAGGGACACTGGCCGGTGAGCTTTATAACTCGACACTAGAGAGATACGCTTTGGGGGTAAAGATTATTGAGAAAGAGGGTAAAGGCTTAGCCCAGCTTGTTGAGGATGGGCAAATAGACCATCCTGAAACTGAAAGATTACTCAGAGAGTATTTAGAGCCAATGATTGCTGCCGGAGCAGACCACATAGTACTTGGCTGCACTCATTATCCGTTTTTAATCCCTGCTATCAAAAAGGTGCTGGCAAGTTTTAATTTGCCGGAAACGCGTGTTACAATAGTAGATCCGGCACATGCTGTTGCTAAACAGCTTGTCAGAATTGTAAAGGAACTTGATATCCCAATTGAGACCGGCTCTGCTACAAACCCTCTCTTTTTCTCTACCGGGCAGAACGCAGTACTCAAATCCTTTGCAAGATCAATATATTACGATATTCCCGATGACAATTTTTCGATTATTATTACCTGATTAACTGATAAACAATGAACGCACACAACTTATTTTACCTGATACCAACAGCCTCCATTCTCGCATTAGGGTTTGCCTGGTATTTCTTTAAGCAGATGATGAAAGAGAGCGAGGGGACAGAGCTTATGAAGGAGATAGCACAGCACGTAAGAAGCGGTGCTATGGCTTATCTCAGACAACAGTATAAGGTTGTCCTGATAGTATTTATAGTGCTTGCATTATTCTTTGCAGTTTTAGCTTATGGGTTTGGGGTACAAAACCCTTGGGTGCCTTTTGCCTTTTTAACGGGCGGATTCTTCTCTGGTCTTGCCGGATTTATTGGAATGAAGACTGCCACTTACGCATCGGCAAGAACAGCCAATGCATCCATCAGGTCGCTTAACAGCGGATTGAGGCTTGCTTTTCGTTCAGGAGCGGTAATGGGCTTGGTTGTAGTAGGCTTAGGACTTCTGGATATCTCTGTATGGTATATGGTGCTCGATCATTTTGTTGATAGTGTCTCTCAGTCACAGAAGATGATAGTTGTAACAACCACAATGCTGACATTTGGTATGGGTGCATCTACTCAGGCTCTTTTTGCCAGAGTTGGAGGCGGCATATACACAAAGGCCGCCGATGTTGGTGCCGATCTTGTTGGTAAAGTTGAAGCCGGAATCCCCGAGGATGATCCCCGTAACCCTGCTACTATTGCCGATAACGTAGGAGATAACGTAGGTGACGTTGCAGGAATGGGTGCTGACCTTTACGAATCCTATTGCGGCTCTATTCTTGCTACCGCTGCCTTAGGAGCATCTGCATTCTATTCAAACCCCGATATGCAGACCAGAGCAATCTTTGCTCCTATGCTTATTGCTGCCGTGGGAATTATTCTCTCCATTTTAGGGATTTTCGTAGTGAGAACTAAAGAGGGGGCAGGTTTAAAGCAGCTTCTTAAATCCTTGGGAAATGGTGTAAACCTTAGCTCCGTCCTTATCGCTATCTTCACATTTGTAATACTATATGTATTGAAGCTGGACAACTGGCTGGGCATCTCGTTCTCTGTAATTACAGGACTGGTTGCCGGAATCATTATAGGACAATCGACAGAGTACTACACATCGCACTCATTTAAGCCAACCCGGCGAGTAGCCGAGAGCGGGCAGACAGGCCCTGCAACCGTGATTATATCCGGCATAGGTTTAGGTATGATCTCAACTGCAATACCCGTCATAACAATTGCTGTCGCCATTGTTCTTTCATTCCTGTTTGCCATCAATTTTGATATGGCTAATATGACATCTGCCGCTAACCTATCCTATGGCCTTTATGGTATTGGTATTGCTGCTGTTGGTATGCTCTCAACCCTGGGTATAACACTTGCTACCGATGCTTATGGCCCTATAGCAGATAACGCCGGAGGAAATGCGCAGATGAGCAATCAGGATCCTGAAGTAAGAAGAAGAACCGATACTTTGGATGCATTGGGTAATACAACTGCTGCAACAGGCAAAGGTTTTGCGATAGGCTCTGCCGCTTTAACAGCTTTGGCCCTGTTGGCCTCTTACATTGAAGAGGTTAAAATAGGATTGGCTCATATTGGACAAACTACCATCAAAGTTGCAGGCGAGATAAAAGATGTAGCTACAGCTACAATCCCCGATTTTATGGAGTACTATCAGGTTACTTTGATGAATCCTAAAGTTTTAGCCGGAGTGTTCCTGGGTGCAGTTATGTCATTTCTTTTCTGCGGCCTAACTATGAATGCAGTTGGAAGAGCTGCTCAAAAGATGGTTGAGGAGGTAAGAAGACAGTTCCGCGAGATTAAAGGCATCCTAGAGGGCACCGGTAAACCCGATTACGCCCGCTGTGTTGAAATCTCTACAAGAGGGGCGCAAAGAGAGATGATGCTGCCTTCAATTCTGGCAATTGTAGTACCCATTTTAACAGGTATTATATTTGGAGTTGCAGGAGTTATAGGACTTCTGGTAGGAGGCTTAGGAACCGGTTTCGTTTTAGCAATCTTTCTGGCGAATGCCGGTGGCGCATGGGATAATGCCAAGAAATACGTTGAAGAGGGCAATTTTGGCGGCAAAGGCTCCGAAACCCACAAAGCTAATGTAGTTGGCGACACCGTAGGCGATCCTTTCAAAGACACCTCCGGCCCTTCACTCAACATCCTCATCAAACTCATGAGCATGGTCTCCATCGTAATGGCCGGCCTCACCGTAGCCTTCAGCTTAATGTAGCCGGTAACCTTGGCCGGTTACCTTGACCAGCTACCTAACCGGGAATCCAAGGAATTAAATTACCATTTTGCTAAAGTTTCCCATGCAGGCCGCCGGCAAACTGCCGCTCTGCCAGAGTTTTTTAAAACAACCTGATTACCTGATGATTAACCTTAAAAATTTAAAAAATTCGAGCGCTTTAAAAAGTTAAAGTGCTGATAATCAGAGGATATGAAAAAACTCTGGCAGAGTTAGGGTTGTTTGCAGTTGATAATTATCTGATTCAATGTTGGGTCGGCAGTAGATTGCGGTAATAAAACTTTTGCAAATCAAATTCGGCGTAGCCGTAAATACCAGCCCGACTGAAGGGGAGGGCTACCTAAAAATTGCACTCTGCCATAGTTTTTTAAAACAGCTTGATTACCTGATGATTAACCTTAAAAATTTAAAAAATCCGAACGCTTTAAAAAGTTAAAACGCTGATAACCAGAGAATGTGAAAAAACTCTGGCAGAGTTTTATGTGGAGATGAGAGAGTTTTGGAAAGCGGTAAGGGTGACCAAATTGTTTTTTTGTAGGTATCTGATTATAAATGTCTGATTATAAGTGTTATATAATGGATAGCGTTGAGGCCAAAAAAAGGCCACCTGTTCTGGCGGCCTTAATTTGCGTTTCTTAATTTGTAATTCGCATTGTATCGTTGCGCTTTGTATCGTTGCGCTTTGTTCGTTGCGCTTTGTTTGTTGCGCTTTGTTCATTGCGCTTTGTTTGTTATGATGTCGTTATGCAATGCTTTTTTTGGTGGGTTGTTTAGCAAATTCCTTGTTCGAGGGTGGCTCTTGCTACTTTCATGAAGCCTGCTATGTTGGCTCCGTTTACGTAGTTGATGTAGCCGTTT
>CAYZPF010000040.1:6257-17985 GCA_964479995.1 uncultured Muribaculaceae bacterium
TTTGCCGTACTTAACGCATTGCTCGTGGATGCTCTCCATGATTTGTTTAAGTTTGGCGTCAACCTCTTCGGAGGTCCAGCTGAGGTGCATTGCATTCTGGGTCATCTCAAGGCCTGATACTGCTACGCCGCCTGCGTTAACAGCTTTTCCGGGTGCGTAAAGAATCTTAGCTTTTACAAACTCGGCAATAGCCTCAGGGGTACAACCCATGTTGGAGATTTCACCTACACAGGTTACGCCGTTCCTGATAAGTTCCCTTGCGTCGTCTCCGTTAAGCTCGTTCTGGAATGCCGAAGGTAGAGCTATGTCAACCTTAACTATCCATGATTTTTTACCGGAGATAAATTTAGCGTTGGGGAACCTGGTTGCGTAAGGGGCTACAACATCATTGTTGGATGCGCGAAGCTCAAGCATGTAAGCTATCTTCTCATCGTTCATACCCTCTTCATCAATGATAACTCCGTCGGGTCCCGAAAGGGCGATTACTTTTGCTCCTAACTCGGTAGCTTTCTTAGCTGCGCCCCATGCAACGTTACCGAAGCCTGATACAGATACGGTTTTACCTTTGATCTCAATACCTTTTGTTGCAAGCATGTGTGATACAAAGTAAACACCGCCAAAGCCTGTAGCCTCAGGACGAATTAGCGAACCGCCCCAGGTTGAACCTTTACCGGTAAGAACTCCTGTGTTTTCACGGGCTAATTTTTTGTAATAGCCGTACATGTATCCAACTTCACGGGCGCCAACACCTATATCACCTGCAGGAACGTCGGTATCCGGTCCTAAGTTTTGCCAAATCTCAGATATAAATGCCTGGCAGAAACGCATAATCTCGGCATCTGATTTTCCTTTCGGATCAAAATCGGAACCACCTTTACCGCCGCCCATAGGAAGGGTGGTCAAAGCATTTTTGAATGTTTGCTCAAAACCTAAGAATTTGAGGATTGAAAGGTTAACAGATGGGTGAAAACGGAATCCGCCTTTGTATGGCCCAATCGCATTGTTGAACTGAACTCTGTAGCCAAGGTTGGTCTGAACATTGCCTTTATCATCTTGCCAGGTAACTCTGAATGTAAAGATTCTGTCCGGCTCAATGAGCCTCTCGATGATGCTGGATTTCTGGAATTCAGGATGCTGGTTGTAAACCTCTTCGATTGATTCAAGAACTTCGTGAACCGCCTGTAAAAACTCTTTCTCGTGGCCATGTTTTTTCTCAAGATTGGCCATTATCTCCGCTACTTTCATAATAAATTGTATTTTAAAATGTTTAGTTAAAAGTTTCTATTTCACAACCCATGTTGCTCCGCTGTGCAGCAGCTCGTCAACATTGTGTATTTGTGCATGTTCCATAGCATCAATAACCTGATCACGCACATTGTTATTATAGGTTTTATCTTTTACCGCTCTTATTACTCCGAGTGCTACAGGAAGTTCCGGATAGGTCATGTCAATTAGCATGGAGTGAAGTCCCGGATTAGCTTCGTGTGCATCATGTACCAGAAGATCTTTTTCGGTAATTCCGTTTTCACCAATAATTACAGATTTAAGCTTATTGCCATCCATTATTAGCCCTTTGTCTCTGTTTTTACCGTAGATCATAGGCTCTCCGTGTTTAAGGATGATTGTCCTGTCGGCGCGCACCTCTTTATCAGATATCTCAGAATGAGTCCTGTCGTTAAAGATAACGCAGTTTACAAGCATCTCCGTTACCGAGGATCCGTCGTGTTTTGCACTCTCTACCATTATATCTTGCGTAAGTTTCATCTCGACATCGATACTCCTGGCAAAGAACGTGCCTCTTGCTCCTAAAACAAGAGCTCCGGGATTAAAAGGATGCTCGACTGTTCCGTAAGGAGAGGTTTTTGTTACCTTGCCGAGTTTCGATGTAGGTGAATACTGGCCTTTTGTGAGGCCGTATATCTGGTTGTTGAACAATACTATGTTGATATCTATATTTCTCCTTACAGCGTGGATGAAATGGTTGCCTCCAATTGCCAGAGCATCCCCGTCGCCGGTTATTTCCCAAACTGTTAATGTCGGATTTGCAACCTTAATTCCTGTAGCTATTGCTGCTGCTCTACCATGGATTCCGTGAAATCCGTATGTGTTAACATAATATGGAAAACGGGATGAACAGCCGATTCCCGATACAAAAACAAATCTCTCCTTTGTGTAGTTTAAAGCTTCACACACTTCCGGCAATGCACGTTGAATACTTGCTAAAATTGCGTGATCTCCGCATCCGGGGCACCATTTTACCTCTTGGTTGCTTTTAAAATCTTGTGGAGTATATTTCATATTCATTATATTTCAGATTGACAGATTATAATATTGCATTAACGGCATCGTGAAGCTCTTTAACAATGAAAGGCTGCCCTTGTATTTTATTGTACTGATGGTAGTTGAATTGCTGGTACTCAGCTCTGAGATAATTTGCAAACTGCCCGCTGTTTAGTTCGCATACAATTATCTTTTTGAACCTGGAGAAGATCTCCGCTGTGTTCTTAGGAAGGGGGAAAATGTAGTCAAAGTGTGCAAGACTTACTCTCTTGCCTTCGCTTTGAAGCTCCTTAACCGCAGTATAAAGATGTCCGAAAGTTCCGCCCCATCCTACAATCAATACATCTCCGCTCTCTTCTCCAATCACCTTTTGATCAGGTATGTAGTTAGCCAACCTTGCTACTTTCTCTGCTCTCTCTGCAACCATTCTTTCGTGCACCAGAGGATCAGAAGAGACAGCGCCATCGTTATTCTTCTCTAATCCGCCCACTCTGTGCTCAAGCCCTGCTGTTCCCGGGAAAGCCCATCTTCTTGCCATCCTGTCGTTGTCCCTTTTGAATGGCCAGAAAGGTGTCTCTTCGGATTCGGTTATAATAGGAGGATTGATTACAGGGTAATCTTTCATTGACGGAATCTTCCAGGGTTCCGACCCGTTGCCTAAGAATCCTTCTGAGAGAAGAATCACCGGCATCATGTGCTCCATGGCATACTTTGCAGCATAAAATGCAGCATCAAAGCAGTGTGACGGTGAATGAGCAGCAATTACGGCAATAGGACACTCTCCGTTTCTTCCGTAAAGCGCCTGATTAAGGTCGGTCTGCTCTGTCTTGGTAGGGATACCGGTTGAAGGTCCCCCCCTTTGAACGTCAATCAGGACTAATGGAAGTTCTGTTATCATGGCCAGACCCAGAGCCTCCGATTTAAGCGAGAGTCCGGGGCCCGATGTGGTAGTTACGGCCAGGTTCCCTGCATATGACGCTCCGATTGCGGTGCATATGCCTGCAATCTCATCTTCGCACTGTAGTGTTTTTACATTAAGATCCTTTCTTAATGCAAGCTCTTCAAGAATGCTTGTAGCCGGAGTAATAGGGTAGGAGCCGCAGAAGAGCGGTCTGCCCGATTTCTCGGATGCTGCCAGAAGACCCCATGCAGTTGCCTGATTGCCATTAATATATCTGTAAGTTCCTTTTTCCAGTTTTGCCGGTTTAACTCTATATGTATTAGGTATTGCCTGAATATTCCCTGCATAGTTAAACCCGTCCCTCAACACTTTTTTATTTGCCTCTGCAATCTGCAGATTTTTTCTGAATTTACTATCCAGATACTCCTCTGTATATTTCAGCTCTTTGTTGAAAAGATAGAAGCAGATACCAAGAGTGAAGATATTTTTTGACCTTACAATCGATTTTGAATCCAGGCCACTCTCTTTAAGGCTCTCTTTTGTAAGAGAAGTTATAGGTGCAAAGATAATGTGGCGATCCTGGAGTTTAAGTTCTGTGATGGGATCATCGGTTTTAAAGCCCGCCTTGGTAAAACCTTTCTCATCGAATGTATCGGCATCTAAAATTATTGTGGCAGATGGCTTTGCCCATTTAGCGTTTGAACGCAGAGCTGCCGGATTCATAGCTACCAGAATATCGCAAAAATCTCCCGGAGTCCGGATTTCGCTACTTCCGATGTTTACCTGAAAACCGGACACTCCGGCTATTGTTCCCTGAGGAGCCCGAATTTCAGCTGGAAAATCGGGGAATGTAGAGATGTCATTCCCGAAAAGAGCTGATGCATCGGCAAATAGTGTTCCCGTTAGTTGCATACCATCACCGGAGTCGCCAGAAAATCTAATGACAACCTCCTTAGCATCAATAACTTTGTGTTGCATAAAAAAATGATTAGAAAAACTAAATTACTTTAAGTAGTTAAAAATACCCGACAAATGTAAGCAATTATCTATATCAAATAAAATAAATTAACCTCTTAGGTCTATAAGCAAATTATTCTAAAAAAAATATCAAAAAAAAGTAATAATTTCTTTATAGCTTATTAAATTTAGCTATTAATTTTTATATTTGCAAAATATTGTAGATGATGATGGCAATTATCAGAAAATTAAACGGTATTTCTCCAAAAATAGGAAAAAACTGCTTCCTGGCAGAGAATGCGGCGATAATAGGAGATGTGGTGGTTGGTGATGACTGCAGCATTTGGTATGGTACCGTTCTGAGAGGTGATGTCAATCCAATTATTATTGGTAACAGAGTCAATATTCAGGATGGTGCGGTTTTGCACACTTTATATAAAGAGTCGGTTGTTGAAATTGGAGATGATGTATCAGTTGGGCATAATGCCATTGTTCACGGAGCAAAGGTTGGCAGCAGAGTTTTGATAGGGATGGGTGCGATTTTGATGGACAACGCCGTTATCCCGGATGATACAATTATTGCTGCAGGAGCTGTTGTGTTAAGCAATGCTGTTCTCGAACCGGGTATCTATGCCGGTATTCCTGCAAAGAGGGTGAAAGAAAGTTCAGAAGCAATCAGACAATCGGTACTAAAAAATGCCCAGGGGTACCTTATGTACAAGGAGTGGTATGATGAGAACAAATAAGTTCTCGCATTTTTAAAAGGAATAATTTAAAAACATTATAAACAATCTCTCTAAAACCAAGTAGTAAATGAAAAAAGTTTTATTTATGGTGTTGGCAGTTGCAATGTTTGCCTGCACACCAAAAGAAAGTGGCTATGTTATTGAAGGCACTGTAACCGGTGAAGGAATTACCGACGGCAAGGCTTATCTGGTAAATTTCTCCAGAGCAGAAGTATTAAAAGATACAGCAGATTTTGTTGACGGTAAATTTACTTTTAAAGGTAAAGTTGTAACTCCTGAGTATTATGGAATTACTTTTGATGGTATCAAAGGTAGAATTGACGTATTTGTTGAGAATGCAAAAATAACTGTTGAGGCAAATACCGAGAATTTCAAAAAGGCAGTGATTACCGGAGGAGAAACTACTCAACTCCTTAACTTACTCAATAAAGCTAAGGAAGAAATTGCAGGCGAGTATAAATTTAATGAGCTTCAGGCAGAGTTTTACAAGCCTGAGACTACCGATGAAAGAAAACAGGAGATCGTAAGCAAATTTAATGAAGGTCAGGCAAAAGTTAACGCATTGGATTCTGCATTTTATGCAAACAATCCTTACTCTTACCATACAGTTAATCAATTAATAAAAACTGTTGAAGAGGTTTCTTTAGAAGAAATGGAGGCAAAAGTAGCTGAATTGAAAGCTCTGCCTAAATTTGCAGGCAACCGCTACCTTGCAGATATTGAGAACGCTGTTAATACCCTCAAATCTGTTCAGCCCGGAATGCAGGCTCCCGATTTTACTTTAAATGACACCGAAGGCAATCCTGTTACTTTATCAGATGTTTACTCAAAGAATAAAATTACCATGATTGACTTCTGGGCAGGATGGTGCGGTCCTTGCCGCGGATTTAACCCGACTCTTGTAGGTATATATAACAAATATAATAAAGACGGGTTTGGTATTATTGGCGTTTCATTCGACAGCGATGCGGAGCTATGGCATAAAGCTATTGCAGAAGACAAACTTACCTGGACACAGGTATCAGACCTTAAAGGCTGGGATGCAGCAGCAGGAAAACTTTACTATGTAAGGGCTATACCCGCTAATATCTTTGTTGACCAGGAGGGTAAAGTGATTAAGAGAAAAGTTGGAAGAGGTGAAATGGATGAATTTATCAAAGGATATCTCGGTCTGTAAATAAGCTTATTTAAGTAATAACAGGAAGCTGTCACAATTGTGGCAGCTTTTTTTGATCCTGGTATAGTTCATCTGCCTTATTATAATCTGCTATAAGGTTTGGTGTATTAAAAAAAAGTTATTAACTTTATAGCGAGCTCGTTTTACACGAGTACATAACTATAACTTAAATTACTAACTAAAACTTAACTAAATGAAAAGAATTAAACTACTTCTTACAGGGCTGTTGCTTGTAATGGTTGTTGGGTTTGCCGGCGCCCAGAACATTAGGGTAACAGGTACTGTTAAAGACGCAAAGACAGGTGAACCTGTTGCGTACGCATCAGTGGTTCTTAAGGGCACTACAACGGGTGTCTCTACCGATATGGAGGGTAGGTACACTTTAAGTGTTCCCTCAAACGGAACCCTTCTTTTTAGTTTCATAGGTTATATTACTCTTGAGGTACCGGTTGAGAACCGGAGTGTAATTAATGTGAATCTTGAACAAGATGCAGTTTTGCTGGAAGATGTTCTGGTAGTCGCCTATGGCGTAACTAAGAAGGAGTCCTTTACCGGATCTGCAGAGGTTATTAAATCGGATAAGATTGAGAAAAGGACCGTCTCTAACGTTACTAAAGCCGTAGAGGGTTTAGCAACCGGGGTACAAGTAACGTCTGGTTCCGGCCAGCCCGGTTCTTCTTCAAATTTAATTATTAGAGGATTCGGCTCTATTAATGCATCCACCACCCCTCTATATGTTGTTGACGGAGTACCTTATGATGGCGCTATCTCTGCCATCAATCCATCTGATATTGAATCTATGACAATTCTTAAGGATGCATCGGCCGGAGCTTTGTACGGCGCCAGGGGAGCTAACGGAGTTGTTATGATTACAACAAGAAGAGGAGCCAGAGAGGGAGAAAAAATAAAAGTTAACTTCAAGAGTGTGGTAGGGGTCTCTTCACGTGCTTTCCCATCATACGAAACTCTTAACGAGAAGGATTGGATGGAGTACATGTATCAGTCATTCAAGAATGAAGAGATTATTGTTAACGGCATAGATCCCGAAATTGCAAAAACCTCTGCCATAAGACAGATGCTTTCGGGACCGAGTAAGATTTTCGGACTAAATGAGCAGTACAATCCATACAATATCCCTTTAAACGAGCTATTTGACCTTGAGACAGGAAAGATCAGGAATGATGCCCAATTGAGATACAGTTACGATTGGATGAAAGAGGTTACAGCAGCCAATCCGATAAGGCAGGAGTATATACTTAGCGTGACCGGCGGTTCGGAAAAATCCAAATATATGGCATCGGTGGGATTTTTAAATGAAAATGGTATCCTCTCTACCACAGCCTTTAAACGCTATACCGGGAGGGTCAATGCAGATGCTCAGCCTTTAGATTGGTTTAGATTTGGCCTTAATACCAACTTTGCGCAGACCACCAGCAATTTTCTTAGTGCTACAGGGTCGTCCACATCTAACGTTTGGTATTCGTGTATGTTAATGGCCCCAATCTACCCAATCTATATCCTTGATGAAAATGGAGATCTTATCTTAGATGCCAACGGAAATAAGCAGTTTGATTATGGCTCTAACAGAGCGGCCGGAGCGCAGCAAAACTACAATAGTATTGCAACACTCTACGATGACAAATTCTGGACAGAGAATTCAAGTGTGAGCGGTAGAGCTTTTGTCGATTTCTTAGATCTTAAGACAGGTCCTGTCAGAGGATTGAAATTCACAGTAAACATAGGTTTTGACTTTATTAATCAACGTCAAAATAACTATGAGAATCCCTATTTCGGTAATGCTGCAGGTTCATCGGGAAGAGCATATAAATATGCTGTCAATACATTTAGTAATACATTCAACCAGCTTATCTCTTATAAAAGAACTTTTTGGGACAACCATAACTTAGATCTTCTTGCAGGACATGAGAACTATTCATACCGGTACAATTATCTTATGGGGGCTAAATCGGGATTTCCTTTTGGAGGCCTATATGAGTTAGATGCTGCCGCCACAGTGATAACTGCCCGTTCGTATGAAGATAATTATACTATTGAATCCTATCTCTCAAGATTGAATTATAACTATGCCGATCGTTACTACCTTTCCGGCTCATATCGCAGGGATGGCTCTTCAAGATTCCATGAATCTAACAGATGGGGAGATTTCTGGTCAGTAGGAGCCAATTGGAGAATTTCAGAAGAGTCATTCATTAAGCCTGTTGCATGGATCAATAATATGAATATTAAGGCCAGCTTTGGCGTTCAGGGTAACGATGCGTTAAGTGCAGAAGGCGGCGGATACTATCCCTGGCAGGCGCTTTACGATTTAGGATTCCCTAATGCAGGAAGGAATGGCGCCGTAGTTGCTTCAATAGAAAACACCTCTTTAAGATGGGAGAAGAACGAGAACCTTAATATAGGACTGGATGCAAGATTGTTTGGCAGGCTTAACCTATCGGCAGAGTGGTACAGGAGAGTTACAAGAGACCTTCTTTTGGAATACCCTCTTGCAATGTCAACCGGATTTATCAACTATGATAAGAATGTTGGTAATATGCAGAATACAGGACTTGAAGTATCGATTGGTGCCGATTTAGCAACAAATAAGGATTTTGCCTGGACACTTACTTTAATGGGATCTACTGTTAATAACAAGGTGTTGAGTCTTGCAGATAAGCCTGAGATTACTAAAGGTAATTATATTATAAAAGAGGGTGAAGTGCTTAACTCATTCTACCTGCCCAGATCGGCAGGAATTGACCCGGCAACAGGATACCAGCTTTACTGGGTGTGGGATACCCAATCTGACGGAACCCGTTCAGAACCTTATGTGTCGGCTGACAAGGGCAAAGCTGCAACAAGCAGGGTAATTGTGGGTAATCGTATGCCAGATTTGTATGGATCAATATCAAATGACTTTAAATTCTTCAATGCTATTGATTTAAGTATATTTTGTACCTACTCTATTGGAGGTAAGATACTTGACGGCCTCTACACCAATCTGCTTGACCCTCTCTATCAGGGTAACGCCCTTTCGGCGCACCTCAAGAGAGCCTGGCAGAAACCGGGAGATATAACGGATATACCTATTCCTCAACTGGGATCTAATACCCAAACTTCGGACAGAAACCTGACCAATGCTTCATATTTCTCCATTAAGAATATTTCGCTTGGTTACTCTTTACCAAAGAAGTTAATCAGCAAAATTGGGGTTGAAAATGTAAGATTCTCTGCTATTGCCGATAATATTATGCTTTTCTCGTATCTGAAAGGTATGAATCCTCAGTACAACTTCTCTGGCGGTACAGACTATGTATATACTCCAACACGCTCTATTTCACTAGGCTTGGATATAACTTTTTAACAAGATAATAATTTAGAAAATACTATGATGAAAAAGATAATATCAATATTTGCAGTAGCGATGGCTTTGGTATTGAGCTCTTGTGAAAAGGGGTATCTTAATACTGAGCCTACTGATGCTGTATCGGGGCAGACAATCTTCAAAAATACCGAGAGCGCCATGGTAGCGCTTAACGGTATATACAGAGCCCTTTACCTGCCGAACAGTAAATGGTTTGGCACCACTGATAATGTGCAGCAGAACTTTGGTATAGTTTCTCACAATATGGTTGCCGACCTAATGGGAGAAGACTATGTTCAGGCTGAACTGGGTAGCGGGTGGTTCTATTTTGACTATAGGTATGACGTTCGCTCAAGGTTTGCATCGCCATACTGGAGATGCTACGGATTGTGGAACTTCTATTATAAGATTATCACTAATGCTAACTATGTTATTGCATCGAGAGATGTAATGGAAGGAGATCCTGCTAAAATTAAGAGTGTTGTAGGACAGGCGCTTGCTTTGAGAGCTTACGGTTACTACTATTTAACACTCTTCTTCCAGCACACCTATAAAGGTAATGAAAGTTTACCGGGAGTTCCCCTCTACACCGAGCCTTCATTGATTGGCGCTCCAAGGGGAACTTTGAAAGATGTTTATGATCAAATAACTGCAGATTTAGAGGAGGCTGCTGCTTTTCTTAAAGAGGCAAAAGATGCCAAAGTTACCCGTGATCATAAATCTCAGATAGATTATAATGTTGCAAAGGCTATTCAAGCTAAGGTTTATCTCACTATGGAGAATTGGAGCGGAGCTGCGGAGGCTGCCGCCGAGGCACGCACAGGCTATGTACTCCTTTCGGGAGATGCTCTCTACTCTGGATTTAATGATGTAAAACTCTCTTCTGTAATATGGGGTGGTGAAGTTATTGCAACTGAGGCTGTCTCAGGCGGATGGGGAACTTTCTTCTGTCACGTTGACCCGGGCAGTACTCCGGCTGTTTTGGCCGCAGGCGGCTATGGAACAAATTCAAGAAAATGTCTGGATGCGTGGTTATACAATCAAATACCGAGTAGCGATAAAAGGAAACAGTGGTGGAACACAGCAGTCTCAGCACCTTCGAGCACAGGGCCCAACATAAGTTACTCTCAATCCAAATATAGATATAAGAACATCAGTGACTACACAGGTGATTATATTTATCTGAGGGCAGAAGAGATGCTGCTTATTGAGGCTGAAGCTAAGGCGAGAGCAGGTCAGTACTCCGCTGCAAGGACACTGCTGCTGGAGCTGGGTGCAGTCCGTGATCCTAATATGGCCACAAGAATAAGTGCAAGAACAGATGCAGCAACTTATAATTCAGACACTCACGGAACATTTGTCACCATTATGGATGAGATTCTGTTCCAGCGCCGTATAGAGCTATGGGGAGAAGCAGGCCGGCTTTTTGATCTAAAGAGACTTAATTTAGGTTTCACCAGAGATTATACCGGTACTAACCACTCCCAGCTGATTAAAACCATCAATACCGCTGCAAAATCCAAAGAGTTTGTATTGCCTATACCTCAGCAGGAGTTTGACGGTAATGAGAATTTAAATATTGAGACAGACCAAAATCCTATATAATTTAATAGCTGTTTGTATATGAAAAATTTTAGATATATTACTACAATAATACTGCTTCTGGGACTATTTGCATCGTGTAATCAGGATCAGATCAAACCATTTATTGATGGTAACGATATTGGCACTTTAGGGGCTGCATTTCGTTCAACAATACTGTCCTACAACCTAAAGGAGTCCGACAATGGTGTTGTAAAGGTACTTATAAACAGAGGCAACCCTGCCGAAGCACTACCTGTGCACATATCCATTGTAGGAGACCCTACAGGCTTGTTTACTTTAAAAGATAATTTTGTGCACTTTGCAGAGGGGCAAGAGAGCGCCTATGTCGAAGTTAAGTACGATTTTACAAAAGTTGCTCCTGCTACAAAATACACCTTTACTTTAAGCATAACAGATGATAGCGTCCTTTCAAGATCAAAAGTCAAATCAATTAAAGTAGATGCAATGCTGCCTCTTATCTTTGAAGACTTTGGAGTTGGCGTGTTTGACTCTGAGTTTTGGGAAGAGGCCTGGGATCAACCTGTTCTACGCGCGAACATCTCTTCAACCCTTAATTTCTACAGGCTTAACGATTGTTATTTTGCAGGGTACCCTATTGAATTTAAAGTAGATGCCGGCCAGATGATTATAGCACAACAAAATATAGGTTGGGAGTATAGTGCGGCTTACGGTTTTGTGTATGTGAGACCCGTAACTGT
>CAYZPF010000041.1:0-17273 GCA_964479995.1 uncultured Muribaculaceae bacterium
TGTAACCATCTCTATTGCCCTTCCTGTCAACCCTTCCGGCAAATCAATAGTTAAATGCTCAACCGGTTCACACCTTATACCATTAAGATTTTTATCAATTACTTTGGGTTGCCCAACCTGTAGTTCAAAGCCTTCACGGCGCATAGTTTCAATTAATACAGAAAGGTGCAGCACTCCCCTGCCATAAACAATAAAGGAGTCGGCAGTAAGACCCTCTTTAACTCTCAAAGCCAGATTTTTCTCCAGCTCTTTCTCCAGCCTCTCCTTAATATTTCTGGAGGTAACATATTTACCATCTTTACCAAAGAAAGGCGAATCGTTAATAGTGAACAGCATACTCATAGTAGGTTCATCTACAGCGATGGTAGGCAGCGGTTCGGGGTTTTCCGAATCGGCAATTGTATCCCCAATATCAAAGCCCTCAATTCCTACAACTGCACATAAATCGCCGCCTTTAACTTCACTTATCTTACTTTTTTCGAGACCTTTAAATGTCATAAGCTCTTTTATCCTGCTTCTCTCTACACCTCCATCCCCCTTACAGAGAGATACTGGCATACCCGGTCTTAATATCCCCCTATGAACTCTGCCAATTGCAATTCTTCCCACATAAGGAGAGTATTCCAAGGATGAAATGAGCATCTGGGGAGTGCCTTCAATGAATTCGGGAGCCGGTATCTTTTTAATAATTGTATCGAGCAATACTGAAATATCTTTTGTCGGTTTTCTCCAGTCGTATGAAATCCACCCCTGTTTTGCGCTACCGTAAACAGTTGTAAAATCTAACTGCTCTTCTGATGCATTTAAGGAGAACATTAAATCAAATACCTGCTCATTAACCTCGTCGGGACGGCAATTAGGTTTATCTACCTTGTTAATAACAACAATAGCTCTTTTACCCATATCTATAGCCTTTGAAAGAACAAACCGGGTCTGAGGCATTGTCCCCTCAAAAGCATCAACAAGCAACAATACACCATCGGCCATATTTAAAACACGCTCAACCTCCCCGCCAAAATCGGCATGACCCGGGGTATCAATAATGTTAATCTTATAATCCTTATAAGATACTGAAACGTTTTTTGCTAAAATAGTGATGCCTCTTTCTCTTTCAAGGTCGTTGTTATCCAGAATCAACTCTCCAGGTTTACCGGAATCTCTGGAGAGAACAGTTTGTAGTATCATTCTGTCCACCAAAGTGGTTTTGCCATGATCAACATGTGCAATAATGGCAATGTTTCTAATTTTTTGCATAATAATTGGAGGGCAAAAGTAGAAAAATATTACTTTTGTTCGTTATATTTTATGAAAATAACCTACTAATGGAAGATAAAATTATTATAGCAGATTTTGGTTCTCAGTTTACACAATTGATAGGACGGAAATTAAGAGAGTTGAATGTATATTGTGAAATAGTTCCTTATAATAAAATATCTGCTTTTGATGCTGATGTTAAGGGAGTCATTTTATCGGGTAGCCCTTTCTCTGTAAAAGATGTAAATGCTCCAAAAATTGACCTGAATATACTTAAAGGCAAACTGCCTCTATTGGCAATTTGTTATGGTGCTCAGTATATGGCATCACAATATGGAGGCGAAGTTACTTCTTCATTATCAAGAGAATACGGAAGAGCTACCCTAAATATAACTGATACTACCTCTCAATTATTTAGCTCTGTACAAAAAAGTTCTCAGGTTTGGATGTCTCACGGAGATACCATATCCAGGTTACCTGAAGGTGCCGTTACCATCGCTTCAACAGAGAATATAGACAATGCAGCTTATAAAATTGAAGGTGAAGAGAGTTATGCATTACAATTTCATCCCGAAGTTTATCATTCCGAATGCGGGACTCAGATTCTTAAGAATTTCGTGATAGATATTTGCGGATGTAAAGGTGAGTGGACGCCCTCTTCTTTTATTGAGAATACGATTAGCTCACTACGGGCAGAAGTGGGGAAAGATAAAGTTATTCTGGGCCTCTCCGGGGGTGTTGACTCAACTGTAGCGGCGGTATTGTTACATAAAGCCATCGGCTCAAATCTTCACTGTATTTTTGTTGACAACGGACTGCTTCGCAAAAATGAGTTCGAATCAGTTTTGCACTCTTACAAAGATATGGGGTTGAATGTAAAAGGTGTGGATGCTTCCGGACAGTTTATCTCTGCATTAAAAGGTGTATCAGATCCCGAACAAAAGCGCAAAACTATTGGTAGAGTATTCATAGAAATATTTGACAATGAGGCTCATAAAATTGATAATGCAAAATGGTTGGGACAGGGGACAATCTATCCGGATGTTATAGAATCGGTTTCGGTTAACGGTCCTTCTGCCACAATAAAATCTCACCACAATGTGGGAGGATTGCCCGATTACATGAAGCTCAAAGTTGTTGAACCTCTACGTTCCCTTTTTAAAGATGAAGTAAGAAGAGTTGGAAAAGCTTTGGGAATTAAAGAAGAATTAATTTCAAGGCATCCATTTCCAGGGCCGGGTTTGGGCATAAGAGTGCTGGGAGAGGTAACTCCCGAAAAGCTTACAATCTTAAAAGAGGCAGATTATATCTACATTAACCTTCTGAGAGAGTTTGGAATATACCATACAATATGGCAGGCAGCAGCTATTCTGCTTCCTGTTAAAAGTGTGGGAGTGATGGGCGATGAGAGAACATACGAATACACTATAGCGTTAAGAGCCGTATCATCTACCGATGGTATGACTGCCGATTGGGTACATCTTCCATACGAATTCCTTGCTAAAGTTTCAAATGATATTATCAACAAAGTAGTTGGTGTTAACAGGGTTGTCTATGACATCTCTTCAAAGCCTCCTGCTACAATTGAATGGGAATAAGAGGGTCAGAAAGAGATTTCAACACCAGCAAACAACTGTACCCCCGGCATTTGGAATCCTTCAATGATTGTATATTTTGTACCCGTTAAATTCTCTCCGGTAATATAGAAACGCAAATCAGCACCCTTCAAGGTATATCTGTATGATGCTTTTGCATTCAGTAGAGCATAGCTCTCCTTTAGTTTGGTTGCGCTATTGAGATAGAGGCCGGCAATATATTGAGCATTTGCCGTGAACTCATACCTGTTCAAAACGTATTGGCAAGAATAAGAGAGTTTATGTTTAGGAGCTCCCGTTATAATTTTATTTGTACTAAGGTAGCTGTAATTAAAATCCATTTTCAGATTATTGTACAGAGCATAATTTGCATTAATCTCTATACCTTTACTAACAAAGATACCAGTATTCAGATATTTTGGAATACCGTTAATCCTTACTGTCTCAATCATATTCCAACTATCTACATAGAAAAAGGTAAATTCTGAATATAGCCTTGATTCTAAGAAGGAGTGCCCAACTGACACGTCAAAACTCATAAGGTTCTCTGGCAGTAAATCGGAGTTTTGTCCGGTATTCATGTACATCTCCCGAATAGTGGGATTCCTGTATCCTTTAGAGATTGATCCTTTAATTACATTATTTTTAAATGCCTTAAATGTCAGGCCAATCCGAGGTATCCAAGTCCCTAAAAACTTTGAATTGTATTCGAATCTAAGGCCACCATCCAATGAAAGTTTATCAAAGAACTGCTGTTGTACTGTAAAATACCCTGCCCCTTCATTAATAACTTTATCTACCAGCGTCACAATATTCTCAGAATTAAAAGGGGCGTTCCAGGCTCTCCCTCCCCAGTTTTTATAATCAAATCCTAAGAGAAAATTGTTCCCCTTAAAAAGCCTGATATTTTCATATACCATAATACCACTGTAGTGATCATTTGAGTTGAAGAGATATTTCTTTGGTAACTCTCCAATTTTATATCCTTCATTTATTTTGTCTCTACCAAGGTTTTCAAAAATATGGATTGCTCCCGACCCATACCTATGAGTGTTTTCAAAGATTATTGAAGCTGCTCCCTTAAGCATATTCATTTTATTATCCGAAACAGGATCATCTTTTTTACCGGGATTTTCATAGTAAATCTTTGAGAACGAGATATTTGATTTAATATTAAAATATTCATTTATTTTATAGTCAACCTTTAGAAAGGCGTTTGTATTGTTAAAATGAGAATTTGTACGATGCCCGTCGCCGGCATCATAGTTTGCAGCAACAAAAGCAGAGAGTTTTCCTCGTCTGTAACTATTGGAAAAAGAGTACATCTGAGTATTGTAACTGCCGTACATAATCTCTGCTTTGCTCTCCCTTCCCTCTTTAAAATGGCTTTTAGTAATTATATTAATTACGCCGCCCATTGCGTTAGTGCCATATAAAAGAGAGCCGGCCCCTCTTATCACCTCTATGCGGTCTATATTAGAATAGTTATATAAGTCGGCAATAGAGAATCCGTAAAGTCCGTTCCACTGGGGATGACCGTCAACCATAATAAGAACTCTGCTACTCTGCCCTATCCCTCTGATATTTACATCCCCGGCCGAGCCCTGTAAAATACCGTAGCCAACAATATTTTTACGAGTTACAAAGAGTCCCGGTATTTTTTGAGACAAAAGTGATAAAGGGGAGTTACTGATGCGTCTCTCAATATCATTACTATCAATCACCGATACCGTTAAAGCTATTTTATCTTTTTCAATCCCGATTCTGTTGGCCACTTTTACTGTGTCATCTTTATTATCCGCTTCAATTAAACGACCACTTTTAAAAGCGAAGAGATTATTTAATGAGATGGTGAAAATTACCAGCAGAAACGTAATTGTATATTTTTTAAAAGAGACCATCCCAAAGAGAATTACTTATTTTTTACAAATATAGCGCGAGGATGGCATTTAAGAATGCTTTCTCTCCATTTTTCACTGTTAACATGAGTATAAATCTCTGTAGTAAGTATGCTTTCATGCCCCAACATCTCCTGAACCACTCTTAAATCTGCACCATTTTCAACCAAATGTGTTGCAAATGAGTGTCTGAAAGTATGAGGGGAGATCACTTTTGTCACACCTGCCCTTTTACTCTCGGTTTTGACAATTATAAAGACCATCTCTCTGGAAAGTTTTCTACCTCTCCTGTTTAAAAAAAGAGTGTCTTGATCTTTGTTATTTATCGGTAAAAATTTTCTTTCTGACATATAAATATTTACAGAATTAATTGCCGGTACTCCCACAGGAACCAGCCTCTGTTTTGCCCCTTTACCCATCACCCTTATAAATCCCTCCTTAAAAAAGAGATCAGATATTTTAAGGTTAATAAGTTCACTTACCCTTAATCCGCAAGAGTATAACATTTCGATTATCGCTCTGTTCCTGTGACCTTCCGGTTTTGACAAATCAATAATCTCAAGTATGGATTCTATCTCACTTACAGATAACACCACAGGAATATGAGGTTTTATCTTAGGTGAATCCAAAAGCTCGGCCACGTTTTCTTTTATGACCCCCTCCATCTCCAGAAAACCAAAAAAAGATTTAAGCGAGCTTATCACCCTGGCCTGGGAACGTTTTGAATGTTTCGAATTATATAACTCACACAAAAAATTATTGAGCAACTCCTTTGATACCTCTTCAAGGCGAATGATGCCGGTATTATTCCTGTCACTCATCATAAACAGCAGCAACTTATTCACATCGGAACAATAAGCCTTTATGCTATTTAAAGAGAGTGACCTCTCCAGCTTAAGGTAAGTAACAAAATCTGTTATAAGTGAATTATGATTCTCCTTTTTCAACTTATTTATACTCTTTTTTCTCTATAATACAGGCACACATCAGACAACCCGCAAATTTCCCATTTAGGAGTTCTCGCCGTACAGATATACCGGCCGTGAAGAATAAGCCAATGATGTGCTAACACACGATACTCTTCGGGAATATATGTAGTAAGTTCAAGCTCAACGGCTAACGGTGTTTTACCCGTAGACAGCCCTATCCTCCTGGAAACCCTAAAAACATGTGTATCAACGGCTATAACCGGTATATTATAAATCACAGAAGCTATAACATTTGCCGATTTCCTGCCGATGCCTGGCAGTCTCTCCAACTCTGCCGTATCAGAAGGCACCACTCCATTATGCTCATTAATAATTGCCTTAGCAATATTCAAAAGATGCTTACTTTTGTTGTTAGGATAGGTAACAGATTTAATGTATTCGAAAATCTCCTCTGTTGTTGAACCGGCAAGAGCCTCCCAGTTTTGAAACCTGTCAAAAAAAGGTGGAGTAACCATGTTAACCCGTTTATCGGTACACTGTGCCGAAAGTATTACAGATACCATAAGCTGATACGGTGTAGTGTAATTGAGTTCGGTTCCGGCAACAGGCATATTGATCTTGAACCACTCCAGCACCCTTGTATATCTCTCTTCTATAGTCATAATAAATACTAATTATATTCCGGTTTATTTATCGAATAACTGGGTCAAATCTATCTCTTGCGATGTTTCAAGCTCTGTACACTGCATATCTTCACACATTATCACTCTGCCCGGATACCTTTTATACAGAGCTCTGTTATGTGTTACAAAGAGAATGGCTGGTTCATACTGCCTGTGTATTAATGTCAGCAGCTCCATTATCTCTGCCGCCGTTTCACCATCAAGATTTCCGGTAGGTTCATCAGCTAAAATTATCTCAGGGTTGTTAAGAAGAGCTCTGGCAATCGCAACCCTCTGCTGCTCCCCTCCGGATAGTTGATGAGGCATCTTATGGCTCTTCAGCAACATTCCCACACTCTCCAACCTCTCTTTAATCACAGCATCTGCCTTCTTCTTGTTTCTCCACCCGGTGGACATCAGCACAAAATTGAGATTGTCATAAACAGAACGGTCGGGCAGGAGTTGGAAATCCTGAAAAACCACGCCTATACCCCTTCGTAAAAAAGGTAATTCTCTCCTCTTGATTTTCTCAAGTTTGTAGCCAGAAACAACAGCAGATCCTTTGTATAACGGTATCTCCCCTATAATGGTTTTAATTATTGATGTTTTACCGCTTCCTACCCTCCCGATAAGATAGATAAAATCTCCCCTGTAAACTTTGAGGCTAAGTCCCGATAGAATTAAATTATCCTCTTTTCTTATATCGGCATTAACGAACTCAATAATTGGATTCGATTTATCAAATTTCATATTTTATATATTATTCAAGACAAATTTACTAATTTTGAAGTTAAATCAATTATTATTTATACTAAAAAGTATGAGGTATAAATTCGGGCATAACATTCCATTAATACTGGTATCTGTTTTATTTCTGATTATCTCAGGAATTAATGAGAGAACGGCAGGGAGAGGAGCTATTGAGAAAGATGAGAAATTTAAAAGGGCAGTTGAGTTATATAACAGGGGTCTTTTTGAATCTGCAGAAAAGGGATTCAATGATCTGCTAACGGAGATAAAAGAAGGAAATGCGCTTTATATCTCTGAGGTAGAGGCATATCTTACCTTAATTTCCATTAGGTGCGAGAAGCCCGATTTATATTCCAGATATGCGTTAATACAGGAAAAATGGCCTGATACTCACCATATGGCCGGCATTAAGCTGTATTACGGATACCATCTATTCAATAATGACAGATATACCGAAGCTTATGATGTTTTATCCCAGATTAAAAGATCGGATTTAACCCGTACGCAAATTAATGAGTATAACTTTAAATGGGGATATACCAATTTCAGGATAGGTAATTCAGATTTAGCCATAGAGCTATTTAGCCGGCTCATTGACGGGAGTCCCAACGCTTTCACAAATCCGGCAATCTATTACACAGCACATATCCACTATATGAGCAAAAACTTTGAAAAGGCAGTAGATATGTTCCAAAAGATAGGAGAAGATCCCAGGTTTTCACTATTAAGTAAATATTATATTCTGGAAAGTAAATTTATGCTCAAAGAGTACCGGTATGTTACGGAAAATGGTCCTGGATTGTATGAATTATTGTTGGGAGAGCTTAAGTCTAAATGTGCCAGAGTGATATCAGAAGCTTTCTTTGCACTTGACAATATTGAGATGGCCGAATTTTATTTCTCCAGATACTCATACGATAAAAGCGACCTCTCTCAAAAAGATATCTACTATGCAGGTATTCTTGCATATACACAAAAAAGATATATAGAGGCCATAGATATTTTAAAACAGGTTATTGATTCAGAAGAGTCAATAGCGCAAAATGCAGCCTACCACATGGGCAGATGCTATATTGAAATCAAGAACAAGTTTGAAGCTCTTAACAGTTTTCGTCTTGCATCGGAGTTATCCTACGACCGTATTATCAAGGAAGATGCAATGTTTAATTATGCCAAACTGGCCTTTGATCTTAACAGCGATATTTCAATCTTTAGAAGGTACCTGGATATTTTCTCTCCGCCAGAAGAGAAATACAATGAAATTCAAAACTATATAGCTACCTCCTATCTACTCAAACAGGACTACAAATCTGCAATTGATATTCTCAAAACTATCAGGAATCCATCTTCAAAGGATATCATAAACTTACAGAAGGCAACATTTTTGAGGGGTATGCAGCTTGTCAATTTAGGCGCCTACAGAGATGCCATCCCTCTTTTTGAACTCTCTCTGACTAATGGAACTTATAACAATAACCTATTCAATGTTACCCAGTTCTGGCTGGCAGAAGCTTATTACAGAAACAATCAGTTTCAAAGATCTGTGGAGAAAAATCTGGCTCTTCTTCGTAACAGTAATTTTAAAGGCAACAGAGAATACAGTACCGCGCATTATAATCTGGGATACAGTTACTTTAAGCTAAACAACTATCCGGAAGCAGAAAAGTGGTTCGCCAGATACCTCAATCTGCCAATGGGTGAGATACTCTATCTTGATGAAGCGAGAGTAAGATTGGGAGATTGCTTTTTTATGCAAAGGAAATATCAGGAGGCTATAGATTACTACTCTCTCATAACATCTTCCAGTAAGAGCCTGAGTAATCATGCAGTTTATAACACCTCAATTGCATTAGGCCTTTTAGGGAATGACTCAAAGAAAGCAGAAGTACTAAAATCTCTACTGTCAAAAGAGCTCTCAAAAAATCTCTATCCCGAAGTTCTCTATGAACTTGGAAGAACCCTTATTCAAATAGGCGAAAACAGTGAAGCAGAGAAATACTTTAAAGAGTTAAGCGAAAGTTACCAGAACAGTACCTACTTTCCAAAAGCGCTTCTTGAGCTGGGCCTAATAAGTCTTAACCGGGGACAGGGGAATAGTGCAATAGAATATTACAAAAAGATTTTATCTGTAAATCCTGACTCTCCCGAAGCGCAGAACGCTATTGCCGGGTTGGAGAACATTTATAAAGAACAGGGGCGTGCACAGGAGTTTCTCGATTATCTTGACAGATTAGGCATGTCTCAGACAAAGAGCGCCTCCGATAAAGAGATGATTCTCTTTAGCTCAGCAGAAAAACAGTTTTTATCGGGAAACTACCTGGGCGCCATTACCTCAATAAGCTCATTCCTCAAGAGTTTCCCAAATGGAGTCAAAAGCGCTCAGGCATGGTTCTATTTAGGAGAATCGTATCTTAAGATCTCCAAACCGGAGATGGCGCGAGACGCCTTTATGGAGGTGATGAAGATTGAAGATGAGTCTTTTAATGAGCTGGCTACACTCAACTATGCTAAGATATCATACAGTCTGCAAAACTACACAGAGGCGGGAAACGCCTATTCAACCCTTTTAAAAATAGCTAAACTTGAAAACAACAGGGTTGAAGCTCAAATAGGACTTATCAACTCATATTTCCTGAATGCACAATATCACAATGCAATAGCCGAAGGAGAAAAGGTATTAGAGTTGAGAGAACCGGGGATTGATGCTGCAAGGATTCAATATATAATTGGTAAATCATATTTTCTAACCGGTCAAAGAGATAAAGCCCTCACATATCTAAAAGAGACAGCCAAAGATAAAATGAGAGCAGAAGGGGCAGAATCTGCCTATCTTATAATATCAAATTACTTTGACAAAGGAGATTTCAATAAAGTTGAAAAAGAGGTGTACGCCTTTGCCGACTCAAATACACCCGAGAGCTACTGGTTAGCCAAATCCTTCATTTTACTTGGAGACTCATTTGCCGAAAGGGAGAATTGGGAGCAGGCAGAGGCTACATTTACAAGCATTATTGAGTCTTACAAACCAAAAACCAAGGACGATATTGAGGAGCAGGTTAAGATGAGATTATCAAAAATTCAAGAGGGGAAGAGCAATGATAAAAAGTAATAATTTCCAACCAATATTTGTAATAGCTGTATCACTTATTAGCCTTACGACACTAAATGCTCAGCAAAATATTAACCCCACATTGGAGGTTAAGAGAGATTTCGATGCAAAACTTTTAGAGATAAGTAAAAGCAAATTACATAGCAATTTTGCAGATTCTCTTGGAATTTTCGATCTCTCCTTTAAATACTCCATCTTTGATAAACCTATCAAAGATCTCTATGAATTTATACCGCTTAATTTTGCAGAAATAGATAAGACTTCTGCCGTCAAGCAACCGCTATTACAACTATCCGCCGGTTCCAATTATCCCATAAATCCATTTGTATCCCTTTTATTACAACCAATATCGTCGCCAAGATTTTCATTGGTTTTGCATGCAGAACACAACTCATTCTTAGGAAAACTTCCGGGAACGGTTAAGTCCCGGCCCATAATAGGCAGAGGAGTACAACCCGGTATGGCCCCGTCATCTTTGACTAACGCCAACTTAGGCTTTAAATACACGCATAAAAAGGGGGAGACAGGTATTGAAGCTGAATTCAAAGATGGATTTAACAGCTATTACGGCTTAGACGAATTTGGCGTTACCTCCCAATCCCTTCAGTACTATCCCGATACCAGAAGTTATAAATTTATGAAAGACTCTCTTTCACACAATTTATTAAAAGGAGGAGTAAGGTTATACGCCAAATCACTAAACAGCAAGAATAACAGCTTCTATTATGATTTAGATTTCAGATACTCTGCACTGAATGCCATATCTAAATATTATACAATCAATTATAGCGACAGTAATCCATTTCCCGGATTATTTAAAGATTCTCTGTTCAGTGAAAACTATATAAATATAGGAGCAGCTTTTGGAGCCGGATTCCTAAATTTCAACAAGATACTTGTTGAAACAAGATATGAAGCGTCTAACTCATACAGTACAAAAACCTTTGACAGGAGTAACGTAGAGATTCATCCCAAATATATCTATAGCAAAGGAAGAATCTCTGCCGACGCAGGTTTTAAGTACCACGGCTGGCAAGAGGGTGCAACAAGAGGGTACAATCTCTACTTTAGCGGTTCTATAAAATTTACATTAATTAAAGAGAGATTTTGGATATATGCCCTGTTGGATGGTAAAAATAACTTCATGAATTATGACAAAATATCCGGTTTAAATCCATGGATTCATACCGGTATTAAAATTAATAACATTGAACAACCTGTCATCGCAAGAGGAGGAATAAAGGGAAAAATCAAAGAGAGAGTATCTTTCAATATCTATGCAGGCTATGAGGAATACAGAGACCAACTCTATTTTTACTCCAACTTTACATTGCCTTCATCCGAAGCACTTCCTGCAAACAGTTTTGGCGCCCTGTACAATAATGAAAAGCGGACGTTGTTTGGAGGGGAACTTCTATTAACCACACAAGATGTCAGCGGAGGTGTGAATACCCAATTCACAGCCTTTAGGGACGATAATAACATGACTAATAGACATTACAACAGCGCCCCTTTTGAGTTACGAGCCTTTTTAAGATATAATTGGAGAGAAAGGATAATTCTCTATACAAATTTACATTACAGGCAAAAGAGTCCGGAATACTACTTAGAAGATCTGTTAAGTTCATCGGTTACCCCTCCAATCCATACCCCTTCTTATGCACTCTTAAACATAGAATCTTCTTATGTTTACAATAAAAATATCACTCTATTTATCAGATTAAACAATATTCTTAATTCCGATATAATTCAATATGGGACCTATTCCATGCCTAAATTTAACGGCGGTATCGGTTTAACGGTAAAACTCTGATTATCAAATAGATATTATTATTAAAAAGTAGAGTATTTATTTATTTTTTATTAGGTTTTTTTAGCCACATTCATTATCTTTGTCAACTTTAAAAGAGATTGAATAAAATGAATGAAATGGATTCCACACAGGCACCGAGCCATTATTCTGCAGAAAACATCCAGGTATTAGAGGGGTTAGAGGCTGTTCGCAAAAGACCCTCCATGTATATTGGAGATATAGGCTCAAGAGGATTGCACCATCTGGTATATGAGGTTGTAGACAATTCAATTGACGAGGCGCTGGCAGGTTATTGCAATGAGATTGACATTACTATTAATCCCGATAATTCAGTTACCATAGCCGATAACGGTAGAGGCATCCCTACAGATATACATGAGAAAGAGGGTCGTTCTGCATTGGAGGTTGTCCTTACAGTTCTGCATGCCGGGGGAAAATTCTCAAAAGATTCATACAAAGTATCGGGAGGGCTCCACGGAGTGGGTGTATCGTGCGTTAATGCTCTCTCTAACCATCTTACAGCCGACATATACCGTGACGGCAAACATTACCGCCAGGAATACAGTAAGGGTATCCCCATGTATGATGTCAAAGAGCTCTCCTCATCAAGTCTTACGGGAACAATCATAACATTCAAGCCAGATCCGGAGATTTTCACAATGGGGACCACTTTCAGTTATGAGATATTGGCTACCCGATTAAGAGAGCTGGCCTTCTTAAACAAAGGGGTGAAGCTCTCCATTACCGATAAAAGAAGCCTTGAAAATGGTGGAGAATTTATAGAAAACGGTGACAGCGAGGAGATAAAAGACCGTTCGGACTATTTCTATTCAGAGTTGGGACTGCTTGAATTTGTAAAGTATCTTGATGGTACAAGAGATAAACTAACTGAGAATCCCATATATCTGGAGACAGACAGAACCGGCATTCCTATCGAAATAGCAATGCAATACAACTCAGGGTTCTCAGAAAACATCCACTCATATGTAAATAATATCAATACAATAGAGGGAGGTACACACCTGTCCGGTTTCAGGAGAGGACTCACCACTACTCTAAAAAACTATGCCGAGAAGAGTGGTATGCTCTCTAAATTGAAGTTTGAAATAGATGCAGCCGATTTCAGAGAAGGACTCACTGCAATAATATCTGTCAAAGTTGCAGAACCGCAATTCGAGGGCCAAACCAAAACTAAACTGGGTAACTCAGAGGTGATGGCGGCTGTATCTCAAGCTACCACCCTGGCCCTGGAAAACTATCTGGAAGAAAACCCAAAAGATGCCAGGAACATCATAGAGAAAGTAATCCTGGCTGCCACCGCAAGACACGCAGCCAGAAAGGCAAGGGAAATGGTTCAGCGCAAGACAGTTATGTCAGGCTCAGGACTCCCCGGGAAATTAGCAGACTGTTCCAACAGAGACCCCGAAGTATCAGAGGTATTTCTCGTGGAGGGGGATTCAGCCGGCGGAACTGCAAAGAGTGGAAGAGATAGAAATTTTCAGGCAATACTTCCTTTAAGAGGCAAGATACTGAATGTAGAGAAGGCAATGGAACACAAAGTATTTGAAAACGAAGAAATTCGGAACATATACACAGCTCTCGGCATAACCATTGGCACCGAAGAGGATAGCAAAGCACTTAATCTCTCCAAGTTAAGATACCATAAAGTGATAATAATGACAGACGCCGATGTTGACGGAAGTCACATTGCTACCCTTATACTAACCTTCTTTTTCCGTTTTATGCAGGATCTTATAAAAAATAGTCACGTCTATATTGCAACTCCCCCTCTCTATCTTGTAAAAAAAGGGAGACAAGAGCAATACTGCTGGACAGAGGATGAGAGACGTGAAGCAATTGAGATAATAGGAAAGGGAAAAGAGACGGGAGTTCACGTTCAAAGATATAAAGGATTGGGAGAGATGAATGCCGTCCAACTCTGGGACACCACCATGAATCCGGAGACCAGATTATTAAGACAAGTAACAATAGATAACGCAGCCGAGGCAGACAGAATCTTCTCTATGTTAATGGGAGATGAGGTTCCTCCAAGGAGAGAATTTATTGAGACACACGCAAAATACGCCAATATTGATGCATAGAGTGCCCAAGTTTTTAATTTTCTGCATTATATTATTATCATTCTCTAAAGCGAATGCAGAGATCTATTCATTGAACAGGAAGAAGATAATTACAGGGAGTGTAATTCCTCCAATGATTCCGCTGCCTGCACCCGGTTTTATTCCAGCCACAGGAGGCCCTTCGGTTTTTGGGATTGATCTCTCTAAAGAGATTACGCCAATAAATGACTGTATCAGGTCTATACAATTCTCGGATATGCCAGAAGAGTATGATATCTGGAGCAATAGCCACATTAACCCTTATCAGGTGAATCTGGCAGATATGAAGGATACCGTTTTAATTGACCTTTCCGGCTACTATCCTCCATCTCAAAAGTATATCACTTCAAATTTCGGTTTTAGAAAATGGAGATTCCACTACGGGATAGATCTTAAAGTACATAAAGGCGATTCCGTCTATAACGCTTTTGACGGAGTAGTGCGTATAACTCAGAGAGCCAGAGGTTACGGATATTTCGTACTTGTAAGGCACAATAACGGATTAGAGACACTTTATGCACATTTAAATAAAATTACGGTAAAGCCAGGAGATACTATTAAATCCGGAATTCCTTTAGGCCTGGGCGGCAGCACCGGTAGATCCACAGGCTATCATCTGCATTTTGAGGTAAGATACTTAGGTAATCCAATCAATCCGAGCGATATTATAGATTTTGAAAATCCCGGGATAAGGAACCAGATACTGGCTCTCAATGCTCAACACTTTGAATACAAAAAAGAGATTGATAAAATACGTTATTGGACTGTACGTAAAGGTGATACTTTAAGTAAAATAGCCCAAAAGACCGGAATATCCGTCTCTAAACTTTGTACGCTCAACGGAATTAAAAAGACAACCATACTCAGTATAGGAAGAAGGATAAGATACACATAACAATATAGATACCATGGATATTTTTGAAAGGATTAAAAATGATGAAGGGGGACCGCTTGGCCAGTATCGTAAAAAAGGGCACGGTTACTTTGCTTTTCCCCGGTTAGAGGGCCAGATTCAGCCAAGAATGATTTTTGACGGACAAGAGGTATTGGCATGGACCTTTAACAACTATCTGGGTCTTGCAAATCATCCGGAAGTGCGCAAAGCAGATAATGAAGCTGTTATGAAATGGGGGCTGGGATATCCGATGGGAGCAAGAATGATGTCGGGACACACCGCCCTTCATGAGAAACTTGAAAAAGAGCTGGCAGAATTTGAAGAGAAAGAGGATGCCTATCTTTTCAATTATGGCTATCAGGGAATGGTATCCTTAATCGATGCACTGGTAACCCGGCACGATATCATAGTATATGATTCTGAGGCCCATGCCTGTATAATGGATGGCGTAAGGCTCCATATGGGACAAAGAATAGTATATCCGCACAACGATATTGAGAAATGTGAAAAAACCTTGATTAGAGCTACAAAACTGGTTGCTGAGACCGGAGGCGGAATACTCCTCATTACCGAAGGAGTTTACGGAATGACCGGTGACCTTGGAATACTGAACAAGATTGTTGAACTTAAGAGAAAATACAACTTCAGGATTCTTATCGATGATGCCCACGGATTTGGAGTTATGGGTAAAAACGGCAAAGGCACTTCTGAATACTACGGAGTCATGGATGAGATAGACATTTACTTTGGAGCGTTTGCCAAAGCAATGGCAGGTATTGGCGGATTTGTAGCCGGCCCCGAATATCTCATTAACTATCTGCGATACAATCTCCGTTCTCAAATCTATGCCAAATCATTACCTATGGCAATGGCAGAGGGTTTATTGAAACGGCTGGATATGATTCGCACAATGCCGGAATTAAGGGAAAAGCTATGGCTCATTACCCGCACAATGAAGATGGATTACGCGAGCGCGGATTCAACATCGGCAAGGCCGAAGCCTGCGTAACGCCGATATTCCTGGAAGGAAATGTTCCTGAGGCTACAAATATACTGGTTGATTTAAGAACAAACTATAAGATCTTCTGCTCTGCAGTTGTCTATCCGGTAGTGCCAAAAGGTGTTATTTTGTTCCGCCTGATTCCTACCGCAATGCACTCCCTGGAAGATGTAGAGTACACACTCAAAGCCTTTGGTGAAGTACAAGAGAAATTAAAAACCGGCTTTTACAAAGGAGAAGAGATTAAAGATATGGCCATTGAAAAATAGAGTCCGTAAAAAATAGATAGCTATCATAAAAAGAGTTGACATAACCAACAAAGTCGTCATAGTAACCGGAGCCAGTTCCGGAATTGGAATGGCAGCTGCAGAGGAGTTCTTCAAAGCAGGCTGCAATGTTGTAATTGCCGCAAGAAGAATAGAAAAGCTCAACGATCTAAAAAAGCGGCTTACCGGCTCAAATCACGACAACCGGATTCTTCCTCTTTACTGTGATGTCACCAGCGAGGAGGATTGTAGAAATCTGATAGAACAAACTCTAAAAGAATACGGACGCATTGATATTCTGGTTAATAACGCCGGAATATCCATGCGTGCACTTTTCAAGGATCTCGAACTCAAAGTTATACGGCAATTGATGGATGTTAATTTTTGGGGAACCGTTTACTGCACCAAATATGCCCTACCACATCTCCTGAAAGAGAAAGGCTCCGTAGTAGGCGTTATATCCATAGCCGGATATAAAGGCCTGCCCGCAAGGACAGGATACTCAGCCTCAAAATTTGCCATATACGGATTTCTTGAGACATTGCGTATAGAGCATCTCAAAGATGGATTACATGTCATGATCTTTGCACCCGGCTTCACCTCATCCGGCATAAGAGAAAAAGCGCTTATAGCCGACGGTACCACACAAGGCAGCACACCCCGTGACGAATCCAAAATGATGAGCGCAAACAAATGCGCTAAACATCTCCTAAGAGGAATCAAAAGAAGAAAATCAGAAGTAATCTTAACACCCATCGGCAAATTACTGGTATTTCTCAATAAATTCTTACCTCGTCTTATAGACAAGCTCGAATATAACTTCATGAAAAAAGAAGAGGGCTCTCCCCTCAGGTAGTTTCAGAACCCGTCCCCCGCACAAATGTAAAAAAACAGAGGCAAATGCTTAAAAACACTTGCCTCTGTTTTTTACTTTTTTTGGGTGCCCAGAACAAGACTCGAACTTGCACACCGTAACCGGCAC
>CAYZPF010000042.1:0-12870 GCA_964479995.1 uncultured Muribaculaceae bacterium
CGCGACCCTAACCTTGGCAAGGTTATGCTCTACCAACTGAGCTATTTCCGCATTCAGGGTTACAAAAGTAATAAAAAAATTTTATGCTCCAAAAAAAGTACTCTTTTTAAATTAAAATCCTACGCTCTCAATTCTACTCCTCCTAAAGCTTAAAAGCAAGAGGCATTATCATATCTCCGATTTAAATTGAGAGAGGAACCTTATATCGTTTTCAAAATAGTGCCTAAGGTCGTTCACTCTCCATTTAAGCATGGCGATTCGTTCTATTCCCATTCCAAAAGCAAAACCAGAGTAGATAGAACTATCTATACCATTTGCCTCCAGTACATTGGGATCCACCATCCCACATCCCATTATCTCTAACCATCCACTTCCTTTGCAAACATTACAACCAGAGCCGCCACATATGTTACAATTAACATCAACCTCGGCGCTTGGCTCAGTAAAAGGGAAGAAAGAGGGTCTTAACCTTATTTTTGTCTGCTCCCCAAACATCTCTTTGGCAAAGAGCAGTACAGCCTGTTTCAGATCGGCAAAAGATACTTTTTTATCAATGTACAATCCTTCTACCTGGTGAAATATACAGTGTGCACGCGCGGATATCGCTTCATTCCTGAAAACTCGGCCCGGACACACAATTCTTATGGGAAGTTGCATCTGCTCCATTGCTCTAACCTGCACAGAGCTGGTGTGAGTGCGTAAAAGTATGGGATTATCTCCTTCGGATATAAAAAAGGTATCCTGCATATCACGGGCCGGATGCTCCGGTGGGAAGTTAAGCGCTCCAAACACATGCCAGTCATCCTCAACCTCGGGACCTTCAACAACCACGTAGCCAAACTTATTAAAGATAGACAATATCTCACCTCTTGTTACAGATATGGGATGTCTCCCGCCAATCTCAACAAGGTCTCCGGGTTTGGTAAGGTCATGTCCGGAATCTTTTGGCTGCTGATTATCTTCAACAGAATTACGGAGTTCGTCTATCTTTTGATTTGCAGCAACTTTCAGTTTGTTAAGAATCTGTCCCAACTCTCTTTTCTGCTCAGGTAACACATCCCTGAACTCCTCAAAGAGTTGAGTTATAAAGCCCTTTTTACCGAGCATTTTTATTCTGATCTCCTCTATGTCCTGTTCGGTAGATACCTTTAGCGACTGAATCTCTGCTAATAACTTCTCAATTCTATCTTTCATGAGTCCTTTTTTGCTGGATTGCAAAGATAATTTTAAATATTAAAAAACTATACAACCGGCGCCCTGTGCAGGGGCATTGTCATACATCTTGGACCTCCGCCGCCTCTTGGCAGCTCTGAACCGTCAATAGTTATAACACAAAGTTTGCTCTTGTCCACATTACTTTTACCCTTAATAACATCCCAGGCAGAGAATATATCAAATCCATTTTTATTCAATTCATTCAAAGTATGGACGTTCCTTGCGTAAGACAACACTTTACCGGGTGCTATAGCAAAGAAGTTAGCTCCGCTGTGCCATTGTTCTCTCTCTTGATTCCACTCATCTGCACTGCCTCCGCATATAATTGAATCTATCTCCATGCCTAATTTTTTAAGAATAGAAGGTATATTAGCAACTGATTTAATCTTAGTCACTTTGCCATTATCAATAGTTATATGTACGGTCTGAAACTGATTCTCTCCTAATATCAAAGGTTCGAATACCATAGCTTTATCTTTATCCAGGAAGGTAAATACCATATCCAGATGGATAAATGATTCGGGAGATTCCGGAAGCTGTTGAACTATTACATTCAGCTTCTCTTTGCAACCGGTACGGCAGAGCCGGTTGATTAGCATGTCAATTCCATGGCTACTGGTTCTGGATCCGTTACCTACCAGTAAAATATCTTCTCTCGCAACCAGAATATCGCCTCCTTCCATATAGATATCATTATTCCCCGGCTGAAAGTCGTGAGAGTTGATTATTTCACAATCAAATATCCTCTTTTTCCTAAAAATAGCCTCATTGATGAGAGATTCTCTCATTCTCACCTTATTTGCCATCTTACATATCAATATCCTGTTACCCAGAGTAACAGAAGCATCTCTTGTGAAGTAATAGTTGTACAGTGGAGGGAGAGCATAGTACTCATCTTTCAGAAATGCCGATAAAGTGTTGATCTTTGCAGGCAACCCTTCAATCAGCACCTGAGTGAGATATTTTGAAGACATATCCATAAGATCTTCAAAATAATCTGTAACATTTTCACAAACACATATTTTTCCTATAAGAGCCTCCCGCTCTGTGTGGTTGTCAAGCAGCTTTTGAAGCAACTCTTTTATTTGATAGACTTTACTGAATTTATTAAGAACACCGTAAAGCTGCTCATACTCTTTTTGGGCTATTGAAAGATTTAAGATATCACTGTAAAGTGCTCTCTGTGCATTCCTTGGCGTCATATTTTCTACCTCGGCGCCCGGCGTATGCAATAAAACCGCCTCAAGCTTCCAACCTCTGATTTTACATCAATGGTAACCAAATTTTGTGTCATATAATTGTTTAATTATTATTGATACTCTGCCAAATCATTTAAAGACAAATCGGCAAAGAGTCCTTTATAGACCGACTCATCCCTTGGGCATATCAAAAGCAAATCATCTGTATTTACTATCATATAATTATCCAGCCCCGAAGCTACCACCACCTTCTTATCTCCCTTACAGTATATTATAGAGTTTGAGACATTTTTCAGAAGGCTTTTTGAAACTCTCGCCAGATTGCCGTCTCTATCTTTTTCGCCCACAGCATACAAAGAGTCCCACGTGCCAATATCTGACCACCCGAAAGAGACCGGATATACAATAGCCTTATCTGTCTTCTCCATAATACCGTAATCTATTGATATGCTTTTACACTCATCATACACCCTGGCAATATACGGTTGCTCATAAGGGGTGTAATAGACCTGCTTGCCCTCTCTGAAAAGTTGAGATACATCTGGCAGATGGTTGTCAAGCTCCTCAATAATTGTCGCCAAATTTGCGATAAAAGTTCCGGAATTCCAGAGAAATTCTCCACTATTGAAGAAAACTTGTGCAAGTTCATCATCAGGTTTCTCCGTAAAAGTTTTAACTTCATAGGCGATATTGCCGTTTACACTCAAGTGCTTAGGCTTATTAGCCTGAATATAACCATACGCAGTCTCTGCTCTGTTCGGATTTATCCCAAGCGTTATGAGAACATTGTTATTGTCTGCATAATCAAGAGCATTACGAATTGTTGAAGTATAAAGCTCTTCATCCAGAATAAGATGATCTGAGGGAGCAACCACAACTGATGCTTCCGGATCTCTTTTCAGGAGTTTATATGAAGCATAAGCCATACATGGAGCAGTATTCCTGCGATAAGGCTCCAGCAGTATGTACTCAGGCAATATGTCGGGTAGCTGCTCTTTAACAATAGATTCATAGTGTATAGATGTTACCACAAGAATATTCTCTTTAGGAATGATTGATGCAAATCTTTCAAAGGTATGTTGTAAAAATGATTTTCCCGTACCCAGAATATCCAGGAATTGTTTTGGCATCTGATTTCTGCTTACAGGCCAAAACCGGCTGCCCGGCCCACCGGCCATAATGATACAGTAATGATTTTTTGCCATATTCAATAATTTTTTACCACTGTGGAGTAAATGCGTTAGGAAAATAGTCCACTTTTATACTCCTTTTGTCATAAAACAGAACCGAAACAACATCGAACTGTGTCTCCACCTTTATTCTGTTTTTATATATATATGCAGCAGCAGCGTTAATTAAATTCTTCCTCTTTCTATACCCTATTGTTTCAAAGGGCATCTGTAAATTTGGCACTGAAAGAGAGCGTACCTCAACAATATGAAGCCTCTCCTCTCCCGTAGCTGAGTTCCTACTACTCATTATGAGGTCCAACTCTTTGTGTCCTGCCCTCCAGTTTCTATCCAACAATATTAAACCTCTATCTTCCAGAAATCCAAGGGCAATATCCTCGGCCTTTCTACCTCTCTCCCCGCTTTCACCCATCTCAAAAGTAGTTTACGTCTTCAAATATAGTATATATTTTTGAACCCTCGTTATATAGATATAAAAAAGGCTGCCCTTAAACGAGCAGCCTCCTGTTATATAAACGCATAACAATTAGAATATCAGCCTTATCCCGAATAACATACCCCAGGTACTACTAATTGTAGTAGCTTTAATCTGCTTATTCTTGGCATCAAAATTGGCAATATCGGTTGCATTAAGTGTAAATGTCGGCTCTCCCAAATGGTTGACACCTTTATAGGTAAGAGGCATTATAACATCATATTGGTTAGCAAGGCCGCTTCTTGTAAACGCACCCCAATCTTTATTTAAAAGGTTAGCTGCATTTACAATATCCAGGCTTAACTGAAGTGTATATTTCCTACCCGACCCGAATTTTGCAAATATATCTTGCAATACTTTAACATCCCAGCTGTTTCTCCAAGGGTTAACTGTTCCGAATCTCTCGGCATACTCTCCCTTTCTCTTGCTTAGATAAGGATCATTATCAAGAAACTCCTGGAATTTAGCTACTTGTTCGGCAACTGTCATCTTACCGGGAACATCAACAAATGTCAGATCACTTGCTCTATTTGGAATGTACAGGATATCTGAGGCATAGCCATCACCAGTCATGTCATTTGAATAAGCAAAAGTTGAGCGCCCCATAGCTGCTCCGTTATAGTATATCGAAAAGGTAGTTGCCAGATGTCTCAGATATTCAACTTTGTATGAAAGTGAGCCAACTACTCTGTGAGGTACTGCAAAGCTTGAATAGCTCAGTTGAGGATTGTTCAGATCATACACATCAAGGTTGCTCTGCCATGCCGAAGGAGCTGCCGATCCGGGATTGGCCGAAAGGTCTTTTGAAATATTATATGTATAGGCCAGCATACCTGAGAATCCGTATGAAAAATTTTTGGTTAGCTGAGCCGTAAGGAGGGCCTGATAGCCGGCATCTGCATTCTTCAATACCATAACGGTTGATGTAGAAGAGACCACTTTGTTACCCTCGGCTTTATTTGTCGCCGGATTCCAGTAGTGCGCTCTCTTGTCGGGTCCGGAGAACACTCTGGAAGGAGAGGCAAGGTTAACGTTTTGTTGTACAATAGAATTCAAATCTTTGGTGAACAAAGCCTCTAAAGTAAGAGCCATATTTCCCGGTAATTCAAAGTCTCCGGCAAGATTTGTTCTCCACACTCTCGGCATTTTGAAATCTTTGCTTACCTCTGCCAAAGCTGCCCCCGATGCAAGTGTTGTGCTTACAGCCTGAGGAAATAGAGCAGGATATTTAGCCACCTGGGCTCTGAAATCTTTGTTGAAGCGGAAATCGGCAGGGAGGTTTGCTTCTACTATACCCAACTCCGGACTTTGGATTGTTCCCGATGAGGAAGGCTGGTTGGTAAACCATACAAACGGAAGCACTCCCGCAAAAAGGCCTGTACCACCGCGTACCTGAACACTTCTGTCTCCTTTAACATCCCAGTTGAACCCAATTCTTGGATTAATCTGAATTTTTGAAGTTGGCCAGGAGGCTAAATCCAACTTATACCCATCCTTAAATGTTAATGCAGATACCGCCGGATTACCCATCAGCTCATTATGGTACATTGGAAACTCTGCACGTAAACCATAAGTGAGTTTAAAGTTATTATTCACCATCCACTCATCCTGTAAATAGAGACTCCCTAATCCGAAGCTCATCTCAACTCCTCTTGGATCTGTACCACCATAACCATAAGTAATACCAAATCCCGCGGGTTTAACATTATTTATAAAGTCATCCATCGAGTTATATCTGTAATAACTGGTACCCTCTCTGATGTACGAGTTGTTTACATAGATATTATCGTAAGAGATACCTGCTGTCAAGGTGTGCTTATCTAAGTTGAGAGTTAAATTATTTACAATTGAGAAGGTGTTGTTCTCTACCTGATTACGATAGCTAAAGAGCTCATACCCAAAGGACATGTAGGGATTACCATCTTCGTAGATATCTACAAATGGGAATATTTCACTATTACTGGTCCTTTTTGGGTCAGTTGTTGCCGTATAAGATACAAGAAGCTTATTGGCAATTCTATTTCCAAAAGTAGAGTTTAGCTCGGCGGCAAATGCATCAATAGTGTTTTCGCTACCATAGAACGAGTTTGAAAAGGATATTGAGTATTCCGAAATTCTGCTATTGTTATTTCTTGGAACATTGGGTGGACCCGAAGTGGCATTTGTCAGAGTAGTACTGGTGTTTCTAAGCCTGTTATATCTCAGGGCAAATTTATGATTCTGGGCTATATTCCAATCTAAACGAGCCAAAACTTTATAATTGGTGTACGGGAAAGCTCCAAAATCTTTATAATCACCAGGGTCATATCCATAGGTAGAGAGCAAATGTTGCTTCATTCTCTCAAGATCGGCCACTGTTGTTCTGGAGATACGCTCGTCGCGAATTGCAACACCATTGGTGCTGGGCTCCCATCCACTGCTTGGCGAGTTCTCTTTTTCCGATTCAAAGCTGGCAAAAATAAAGAGCTTATCTTTAACTATTGGACCACCAAAGGTAAAGCCATAAGTTTGGGAATCTTTATCCCGGGCCCCTTTAACAGTCTGGTCGCCTACTTTATCTCCGGTAAACGATTTTGGTCTTTGATAGGTATAAGCGGTTGCTCTCCATGTGTTATCTCCTGACTTGGTTACAGCATTAATTGCCGCCCCTGTAAACCGGGATTGTCTCACATCATAAGGTGCGAGATTAACAGAGACCTGTTCAATGGCGTCCAGAGAGATAGGTTGAGAGGTACCTCCCGGCATAACATTACTTGAAAGGCCAAAGTTGTTATTAAAAGCTGCTCCATCAATAGTAACAGTATTATAACGCCCATCGCGTCCGGCAAAAGAGCTGCCGTTAGCCTGAGGAGTCATTCTGGTAAAGTCCATAATGCTTCTGCTGATTGTGGGTAAAGATGCAAGCTCACGGGAGCTCACATTGAGAGAGGCGCCTGTCCTGTCAGCATTAAGGATGGGGTTTTTAATCCCTGCCGATACCACAATCTCTGAAAGCGTCAAAGCCTCTTCCACAAGCCTGGCATCGTAAACAAAGTTTTCTCCCAGACGAAGAAACAGATTCTCCGCTTTAATGGTGCCATAACCAAGATATGCTATCTCAATTGTATAAGGCCCTCCTACACGCATGTTCTGAATGCGGTAGTTACCTGTAATATCTGTAATTGAGTAATACTTGGTTCCTGATGGTGTGTGGACCGCAACAACAGCGGCGCCTATGACAGGGGTGCCATCTGTTTCCGTAATACGACCACTCATTGAAGATGTTGTAACCTGTGCGACAGCGGCAAAGGCTATAAACAAGCTTAAAGCCGTAAGGGCAAAACGTTTAACTTTTAGTTTCATACTCATTAAATAGTTAATTTTAGGTATATAATACAAAAATAATAATTTATCTCACTTAAATGGTAGATTCAATAAAGTATTTAACAAAACTTAACGGTATTTGTTGACAGTAAAAATAATATCCGGTATTATTCTTTTTGGTTAACTTTGAAGTGTAATTATGGACAATTTACAATCGATCACAAAACTTGGAAGCGGTAATATCCGCACCTTGCTGCTACAGTATGCTATACCTTCGATAATTGCAATGACGGCAGCCTCTCTGTACAACATAACAGATAGCATATTTATCGGGAGAGGCGTTGGTGCACTGGCAATTTCCGGCCTTGCTATTACCTTTCCCCTGATGAATCTTGCAGCAGCCTTTGGCTCTTTGGTAGGAGCAGGAGCTGCGACTCTTATGTCTCTCAGGCTCGGGCAAAAAGATTATGACAGTGCAAGAAAAATTTTGGGTAATGTATTTGTGTTGAATATTATTATCGGACTCATTTATACCGGAATAATACTAATATTTCTTAACCCTATTCTTCTTTTTTTCGGAGCCAGCCCCGAGACTCTTCCGTATGCCCGGGAGTATATGCTTATCATCACAGGAGGAAATATTATCACCCATTTGTATTTTGGACTTAATGCCCAGTTAAGGTCGGCGGGCGAACCGCGTAAGTCTATGATGTCCACAATAAGTACCGTAGTTATTAATGCCATTTTAACTCCACTTTTTATCTATAAGTTTGAAATGGGAATCAAAGGGGCTGCTCTTGCAACAGTGCTCTCCCAACTCCTGCTGTTAATCTGGCAAATAAGCTATTTTACCAATCCTAAACGAGAGATACATCTTACAAAAAAGGGTTTTACTCTCGACATTAAGGTAGCGCGGGATTCCTTAAGGATTGGTACGGCCCCTTTTTTAATGAATGCCGTAGCCAGCATAATTGTAATAGTCTTTAATCAAGGACTCATAAAACACGGAGGTGATCTGGCAGTAGGCGCTTATGGAATCATTAACAGATTTGCATCCCTTTTTATAATGGTAATAATGGGTATCAATATGGGAATGCAGCCTATTGCCGGATACAATTTTGGGGCAAGGAATCTTAAAAGGGTAAATGAGGTTCTAAAGTACTCCATATTTTTTGCTACCATTATAGTTTCTACCGGATTCTTAATAAGTCAATTATTCCCGGCTTCGGTAGCCCGGCTCTTTACCAAAGATCCTGACCTTATTAAAATTATTGTACCGGGAATGCGGATTGTATTTTTGGTTTTTCCAATAATAGGGTTCCAAATGGTTACTTCGAACTTTTTTCAAAGCATAGGGCATCCGGGAAAGGCTATCTTTATGTCACTCTCCAGGCAAGTGATCTTTCTTTTGCCTTTTTTAGTTATATTTCCTGCAATCTGGGGAGTGAAGGGAATATGGATGAGTATTCCCGCTGCCGACACTATGTCTGCTCTGGTTGCTTTTTATATGTTAACGATCCAATATCGTAAATTACAAAGGGAAATGTCAAAAAATGAATGATATGAAAAAAAAGAGTTGTCTTATTACCATTGGGCGTGAGTACGGAAGTGGCGGGAGAGAGATTGGGGAGAAGGTAGCTGCCCGCCTTGGCCTGGATTTTTATGATAAAGAGTTGATTGAGCTTGCGTCCCAAAAGAGCGGTCTGAACAAAGAGCTCTTTGATAAAGCCGATGAGAAAAAAAGTTTCTCGGTTATTGGAGGGGATTTTTCACTAAGAAGCTCTCTTATAAACAGTTTGAATACCGGCTTCTTTTTAAGCAATGAATCATTATTTAACATCCAAAGCGAAGTCATAAGAGAGATGGCAAAGGGGGGCAATGCCCTTTTTGTGGGTAGGTGCGCAGATTATGTACTTAAGGACTTTAGCGGTCTCCTCTCAATCTTCATTTTTGCCGAAAAAGAAGAGCGAATCGAAAGGGTGAGTATCAGGAGATCAATTTCGCTGGATGAGGCTGCCTCTCTTATTTACAAAGAAGATAAACGCAGAGCTTCATACTATAATTATTTTAGTAACAAGAAGTGGGGTGATCCACACTCCTACCATATCTCCGTAAACTCTACGATTTTAGGTATTGAAGGGGCAGTTAAACTGATAGCCAGCGCCGTAACCTGCAGATGCTAATTTTTTTTCGATTATAAAAAATTAATTTCTATCTTCGCCCGTGATTTAGTGGAGAGATTTGACTGCTTGCAACCACTTATAAAAAATGCTAAAACGATCTTTCGGCTCATAACGCTATCCTGTTTCAAGAGCTTTACGGTCTTCCCGCATTTGGCAGTTAAACTCATAAGCCACACAGAGTGTTAACTATTAAAATAATTTAAGATGTCATATCTATTTACATCAGAAGCTGTATCGGAGGGTCATCCCGATAAGATTGCCGATCAAATTTCAGATGCCATCCTGGATGAATTTCTACGCCGGGATTGCGAGTCAAAGGTTGCCTGTGAAACATTCGTCAGCACAGGATTGGTTATTATAGGAGGAGAGGTAAAATCGGGAGCCTACGTGGATATCCAGCAGACAGCGCGCAGAGTTATAAAGAGAATAGGATACGTTAAGGCCGAATATATGTTCGATGGAGATTCTTGCGGAATCCTATCTGCAATACATGAGCAGTCTTCTGATATTAACAGAGGAGTTGAAGTGTCAAATCCTCAGGAGCAAGGAGCGGGAGATCAGGGAATGATGTTTGGTTACGCCTGCAGGGATACCGAAGAGTTCATGCCTCTGCCTCTCACCATTGCACAGATTGCTCTTATTGAGCTTACCAAGCTTAGGAAAGAGACCAATCTGATGCCCTACCTGAGACCCGATGCAAAATCGCAAATCACCATTGAGTATAATGATGATAATACGCCTAAAAGGGTTCATACTATTGTTATCTCGACTCAACACGATGAATTTGACAGCGATGAGTCTATGCAGATACGTATAAAAAGCGATGTTAAAAATATTCTTATCCCCAAAGTTCTTGAAAGGCTGCCGGCAAAGACTAAGGCGCTCTTTGATAATGAATATATTCTGCATGTAAACCCGACAGGTAAATTTGTGATAGGAGGACCACACGGAGACACAGGAGTCACGGGTAGAAAAATCATTGTTGACACATACGGCGGCAAAGGGGGACACGGAGGCGGAGCATTTTCGGGTAAAGACCCTAGTAAAGTGGACCGTTCTGCCGCATACGCTGCCAGGCACATTGCTAAAAATCTTGTAGCCGCCGGAGTCGCCGATGAAATACTTGTGCAAATCGCCTATGCCATAGGAGTAGCCAAACCGGTAAGTATTTTTGTGAATACCTTTGGCACCTCTTTTCGTAAAAACAGAGATAAGGCTGTGTCTGACGGCATTATTGCAGAAAAGATTGGTAACATATTTGATTTGAGGCCGGCAAGTATTATTGAGAGATTCTCGTTGAAAAAGCCAATCTATGAGGTTACAGCTGCTTATGGCCATCTGGGCAGAGACCCATATATTGCAGAAGCTGAACTTTATAAGAATGGCAAGTTAATTAAGGAGCAGATTCAGTTTTTTGGATGGGAGTTACTGGATTCAGTAGATGTGGTTAAGAGAGAGTTTGGAATCTAACCCCTTTCCCAAATTATCTTTTTCCCGAATCCTAATCTGTTATCGGTAAATTTTAGTTGGATAATTTTTAATATCCAAAGATCACCCCCTTTGAGAACAGCATACGGAAACCGCTTCAGGTAACTGAGGCGGTATCTGTTTATATACGAGTCCCTTACCCTCTCCATCTCTGCCTTGAACTGAACACCCCGTAATATTCCGATAATCTCTGTCTCCAAAGCTATCGCTCCTGAGACACAGGGACTCTTACTCTTCTCAAAAAGTTGGATATGACGGGTTTTCTCCTCCGATGTAATTACAAGAAGCATCTCCTCTTCAATGAAAGAGTAAAAGGCGTGCCAGCTCCAGAGATCTAATCCGTCCGTAACCGAGAGTGCAACAACATGGTGCTCTTTTATGAATTCTGAAACTCTTTTATCCATCAATCCAAAGATAGATTTTATCCGATCTTCTCAGCCTTATCTCCTCCGGAATGGGAAGCGAACAATACTCCCCTTTTACAGCTCTCTCTACACTCTTAAGATCTACCCTAATCTCTTCAATTTTATACTCAAACACACCCGTTGTAGGGCCAATTATAAGAGTCTCATCACCTACAGAAAGCTCCCCCGACTCTATCAGAATTTCTGCTACCGAAAGATTTGTAAAGAAATTAGTAACCTTCCCCACATATCGTTTCTTCCTGGTAGCCTTGTTGCCATACATATCGCTCCACTCTCCCAGTCTCGCTCCCTGATAGTAGCCATCCCAGAAACCCCTGTTGAATACACTTGCAACTTTCTCTTGCAACTCTTTAACCAGCTCCTTTGTATAGGCACCTTCGCAAACAGCATCTGCGGCCTTTCTGTATGCCTGTGTAACGCTCTTAACATATTCCGGAGCTCTGGCCCTTCCTTCAATCTTAAAGACTCTCACTCCTGCATCAATGATCTTATCAACAAAAGCTATTGTAGAGAGATCTTTTGGAGACATAATGTATTTATTGTCTATCTCAAGCGAGGCTCCGGTTTCAAGATCGGTAACTTCATAGCCCCGACGGCAGATTTGATAGCAGGAGCCCCTGTTGGCAGATGCATTATACTCATGAAGGCTAAGGTAGCACTTTCCGGATACTGCCATGCAAAGCGCTCCGTGACAAAAGAGTTCCAGCCTTACCAACTCTCCTGAGGGGCCTTTAATTCCCTCTCTTACAATTGCATCATAGATATCTCTTATCTGGAACAGAGTAAGCTCTCTGGCAAGTACAATAACATCGGCAAATTGGGCATGATATTTTAAACTTCCTATATTTGAAACATTGAGCTGAGTTGAGATATGGACCTCCATCCCCACCTCCCTGGCATAAAGTATTGCAGCCATATCAGATGCAATGATTGCTGTTACGCCTGCCCTTTTAGCTTCGTCAATGGTCTCTCTCATAGAGACAAGATCTTCATCGTAAAGCACAATATTAAGAGTAAGATAGGATTTAACCTGCGCTTCATTGCAGATTCTCACTATCTCCCCTAACGAATTTACCGGAAAATTATTGGCAGAGTGAGATCTCATGTTCAAATTTCCTATCCCAAAATAGATAGAATTTGCACCTCCCTGAATTGCAGCCATTAGTGACTCAAAATTCCCCGCAGGCGCCATTATCTCAATCTCACCCGGTAGAATTTCACCTACCCTCTCTTTTGTTATATTGTCTTCCCTTTTCATTATTACTCTAAAGCTTTCCGTAATACCCTTTTAACCGGCCATTGCATTACATAATAACTACAATTCCAAATCAAAAAAGTTGAGTATTTTGTCCAAAACCAACTCCGGAGAGATCTCTTCAAAACAGGCATAAT
>CAYZPF010000042.1:12880-17222 GCA_964479995.1 uncultured Muribaculaceae bacterium
AAGGGCGAACAGGGGCGGCACTCCACTTTACCTTGAATTGCCATTTGAGGATCCTGTCCCAATCCGTAAAAGCCCAGATAGGGATGAGTGGCGCCCCAGATTGAGATTACAGGAACATTAAGACAAGATGCAAAATGCATGTTGGCAGAGTCCATTGTTACCATAAGAGCTGTTCTCTCTATTGCCCTAAACTCCTCTTTAATATCTCCTTTACCGGCCAATGATTTCACCCCTTTGTACTTTTTCTCCCACTCTTCTAATACCTCAATCTCTTTTGCACCTCCTCCAAAAAGCAGAATCTCAAATCTGCCGCTATCAGCAAGCACCGACACCACCCTCTCCATCTTCTCTATCGGCCAGGTTTTACCTCGATGTGCTGCAAAAGGGGCAACTCCTATAGTAATTTTTTTTCTATCTACAGCACCATCTCTGCGCCGGATTTCCGGCACATTCTCAAAATACCTCAGATCTTCCTGTCCCAAAGAGATTAAAACCTTTTCATACCTGCGTACAACAGGCTCCATCTCAAATATCTTTTTATTTTTTTTACGAGTTAATTCTCTCCTCTCCTTTCTCCCTTTTTTAATTGATGAAAATTCTACTTTGGTGAAAAAGAAAAAGAGCTTCAGGATATGGCTTCTTAAAACTGAATGGATATCGGCAACTCCTGTTGGCTCAAGCTTCATTAAATCTTTGAACAATCTATAAAGGCCTTTTATTCCTTTATGTCTCTTTTTAAAATCTACCTTAAAGAAATTTAAATTTGGAACCCCCTCGAACAGAGGCTCAAGTATTGGTCTTGAGACCATTGTGTATTGAACAGATGGATTTCTGGTGGCATAAAATTTAAGAAGCGGGGGTGCAATAGCAACATCACCCAAGGCAGAGAACCTAAGAACAATAATATGTCTATCTCTGTTTGCCCGCATAGAGTACCGGATTTAAAGAGGGGTCATTATACATCTTCATCTGTTTATAGAGCCTCATGTATTTTTTCCCCTTGCTTATATCGTCAAGAAGGCGGTCAATTGCCCCGGAAAGATCCTCCCTCTGGATAAGAAGAGTATCCAGTTTCTCACGGCATTTGTCAATATGTTCCTTTGAGGCGTCTCCCCTTTCTGCCTCCATTCTCATATGGTAGATTTTAAGAGCCAGGATAGAGAGACGGTCAATTGCCCATGCAGGTGTTTCGGTATTAAGAAAAGCATCGGGTGCAATCTCAATATTTGCATAGAGATTTAAAAAGTAGTTGTCAATCCACTCTACCATGTCGGTACGTTCCTGATTCGAGCGGTCAATTCTTCTCTTTATTGCAAGGGCCTCAACAGGGTCAATTGAGGGCTCTCTTATTATATCTTCCAAATGCCATTGAACAGCATCAATCCAGTTCTTAGCATAGAGATACCAGTCGAAAGAGCCCTCTTGGTAAGGGTTCCCGATTGAGGCGTCTATATTGTCTGTTTTATGGTAATCTTCTACACACCTGTCAAAGATTGCATTAAAATTCTTACTGAATGACATGATTAACCGTTTATTAAAAATTTATAAATGAGTACTAGTTCTCTCTGTTAATAACGCTGTCGGTGAGGAGATAAAGCTGCTCCAACTGCTCCTTATTAAAAGTAGAGCCTTGAAGAGCCTCTTTTGCTTTGGCTCTGTAATATTCCATTGCCTCCTCGGCCGCCTCTTTTATTCCCAGCTCAGAAAAAATTGCCAAAACAGCAGTTATCTTTTGATTAGAATTTAGATCATGGTTTTTATATAACTCCTGGAGCTCTCTTCTTTTGTCCAGATTCGCCCTTTTATACGATTCTGCCAGCAGCCAGTTTTTTTTACCCATAATAATATCTCCCCCTATCTGTTTCCCAAAAATCTCCCTGCTTCCGTAACAATCAAAGTAATCATCTTTAATTTGGAAAGCCAGGCCAAGCATTAATCCCCAGTTGTAAAGCGATTCGCATACTTTTACAGGCGCATTGGCAATTATTGCCCCCATTTTAGCAGATGCCGCAATCAATACCGCTGTTTTAAGCGTTATCATTGAGATATAGTCTTCCATAGTTATGAAGGATAATGACTCATAGTTCATATCGTATTGCTGTCCTTCACAAACCTGTGCTGCCGTTTTGGAAAAAAGATCAAGCACCTCTTTCAATTTAATAGCGGGGGCCTCTGCAATATATTGATAAGATTTAATACACATTACATCTCCCGAAAGTATTGCAATATTGTTATTCCACTTTTTATGAACGCTCTCCCTTCCTCTTCTTAAAGGGGCTTTATCCATTATATCGTCATGAATTAAGGTAAACCCATGGAATATTTCCAGACCCATTGCCGGATAGATTATTGAACGATCAATTTTATCGCTGAAAAGATTGTAAGTCAAAACTGCAATCTTAGGCCTTAACCGTTTCCCCCCCAAAGAGATAAGATACTCCATAGGTGAATATAACTCAACGGGGTCGCCCTTAAGATCCAGAGAGAATACGCTCTTCTCTATAATAGAATCAATCTCACTGATACTAAACATATTTAAGATATTTGTAAAAGACAAAGTTAACCCTTTTTCAACAATTTTGTATATTCGCAGCCGTGGAAAGTGTCAGAGAGGCAATAGTAATCAAACATACCGGGAGTCATTATCTTGTAAGTGAATTGCCCGGATGGGATGTTGTAACCTGTGTTTTAAGAGGTAAACTCCGCCTTAAAGATGGTGTTACAACCAACCCTGTTGCAGTTGGCGACAGAGTATTGTACAGTAGTGACGGGTATGGTAAAGGCGTTATAACAAAGGTTTTCCCGCGAAAAAATTATATTATCCGGAAATCTACCAATCTCTCAAGGCAGGCCCATATTATTGCATCTAATCTTGACCAGGTTTTCCTTATTGTCACCCTACTCTTTCCCGAGACCAAGCTGGAGTTTATTGACAGATTTCTCGTTACCTGCGAGGCTTACAAGGTTCCGGTAACAATAGTTATAAATAAGCAAGATTTGATTGTTGGCGATGTTAAAGAAGAGCTTAAAAATTTCTATGACATATACTCCAACAGTGCCGGTTATAAAATAATAGAAACCTCTACAATTACCGGTTACAACATTCAAACCGTCAGAGAGGCATGTAAGGATAAGCTCTCTCTCTTTTCGGGCGTCTCCGGAGTAGGTAAGTCATCCCTCATCAACATCCTTGACCCCACGCTCTCTCTTAAAACAGCAGAGATATCTGAATACCATAAACAGGGAAAACACACAACCACTTTTTATGAAATACACCCCCTCTCTTCCGGCGGGTTTATAATTGACACCCCTGGCATCAAAGGCTTTGGATTGATTGAAATGGAAAAAGAGGAGCTTAGCCACTATTTCCCGGAGATGTTCAGATTACTTGACAATTGCCGGTTCGCGCCCTGCACCCATACTCATGAACCGGATTGCGCCGTATTGAAAGGAGTGGAAGAGGGGTTAGTTACACCGGAGAGGTATTACTCTTATCTGAGTATGCTGGAAGAGGAGGGGAAATACAGATGAACAGGAGGGTATTAAAACTTGCCGGCCCCAGTATTCTTGCCAACATTACTGTTCCGCTTGTGGGAATGGTAGATGTGGCTATTGCAGGCAGATTAGGTGATGCGGCAAGTATCGGAGCCATTGCAATTGCAACAATGCTCTTCGATTTGCTTTACTGGAATATGGGATTCTTACGTGTAGGTACAGGCGGATATGCGGCACAGGCATACGGCAGGAGAGATTTTAAGGATGCCTTCAAAGTTCTGGTTCAGGCAACAGGTACTGCTCTTATTGCGGCTTTGATTATCTGGGCTATTCAATATATTTATGTAGAAACCGCCTTTCTTATTATTGACTGTACTTCAGAAGTTGAGATGCTCGCCAAAAGCTACTTCTTCATACGGATATGGGCAGCCCCGGCCACTCTTACACTTTTTGTGCTTAAAGGTTGGTTCATCGGAATGCAGAACACTATCAGCCCCATGGTTGCAGATGTTACCGTCAACGTATTAAACCTGCTGCTAAGCATTCTTTTTGGTATAGTATTAAAGATGGGAATCCCGGGTATAGCTTTAGGGACGGTTATAGCTCAATACACAGGACTGCTGGTCTCTCTCATGCTTATGTTCATATATTACAGAAAATTATTCAGATACATTAACATCAAAGCAAATTTAAAGCTGAGAGATATGAAGAGATTCTTTATCCTGAATGGGAATCTATTCCTTCGCTCAACCTCTCTTCTCTTAGTCTATTCCGGATTTACGATACTTGCCGCCCGCTATGGAGATAACTCACTTGCTGTAAGCACTATAATGATGAAGCTGATGCT
>CAYZPF010000043.1:0-4940 GCA_964479995.1 uncultured Muribaculaceae bacterium
CTGCCATTGTCTGAATATTAGTTGAGTGCCAACATTTCCAAAAAAATCAGGGGTCATTGTTCCTCCTACTATTTGATCTGCAGCGTTCCAGATAGTTGTATATTCGCCGTTTAGTTTTCTGAAAACCTCACTGCCGGTAGCGGGATCTATACCTAGTGAAGGTACAACCCATATCGATTTCATATCCTGCCCTTCAATAAACCGAACCTTTGGTTTACTGTTATTTACAGCATCCTGCTCTGTATTCCAGGCATCAAGAGAATTTGAGATCTTTAAAAGAGTGTTTTGATTATGAACGGCACTTCCAAATATTGACCAGTAAGTACCCTTAGAATAGTTTGAGATTAAACCTAAGCTAAATTTTAATTCATACCCTGAATTTCTGACCTGACCGAGGTTTTCAGTATAGGAGGAGAATCCAAGTGAAGGGGGTAAAGTGACTTGTGTAAGAGCATCCTTAGAATCATCAATATAATAATCAAAAGTTGCTGTGAACCTCTTTCCAAACAACTCCAGATCGGCTCCGATGTTATTTTTGCGAGTCCTTTGCCATTTAAGATTTTCATTTCCCATTGCAGTTAACTTAGCACCTGCATGGTTCCATTGATAGTAGTAATTTCTTATATAGTCAAACATTGTAAGACTTTGGTTGGGATTGTAGTTCTGACTGCCGGTAAAACCGGTAGATGCTCTTAATCTAAACAATGTAATCACTTGAGAGTCTTTTAGAAACTCTTCATAATGGATATTCCAGCCCACTCCTGCAGACCATAATTTAGCCCATCGGTTATTTGCTCCAAACTTTGACGAACCGTCTGCCCTTCCCGAAAAATCAACAAAATATTTATTTTTCCAGGAATAGTTAAATGTCCCGAAAAAACCTGCTGACCTTAATATATCTTCTGATCCTCCGGGTTTTATCCCTCCTGAACCTGTTGATACCATATCGTATGATGTACCGAAACTGGGATATGCAAGAAGGCTGTTTGGAAATCCTCTGGTCTGGAAGATATTTAAATCACCCCTTTGAGTAATAACCTCAAAGCCACCATTAAACGTTATGTAGTGGTCTTTAATCTCCTTAAAATAGGAAAATACAGAATTTGCATTAAAGGAGACACTCTCTCCATACTCATTCCGATAGAGACCTGCTTTATCTTTTTCAGTCCCACTCTGGCTGTCATACAGGTCCCTGAAAATGGTATGATCGGCAGGGTAGAAAAGCTTAGTATTAGATACTTTTTTACTAAAAGCAACTGTGTTTTTAAGTTTTATTCCATCTGCAATTCTCCATTCCAATTTGAAGTTGTTTATTATCTCATCATATGAATCCTGGTCTATAACTCCAATATCTGCATTATAAAGCGGATTGGGCGTATTTACATACTCAAAATATTTTACAATATTTCCGCTTATATCTTTATATGGAAGGTAAGGGTTTACTTTTGCATATTCACTGAAAGATCCATATGGGGAGTTCTTTGCAACGACATTGTTGTACGTAAGATTATTCATAAAGATAAAGTTCTTGTACCGGTATTGAAAATAGACTCCAATACCAAGGCGGTCTCTTGATGATTGTCTCATAACGCCATTATCCTTATCATAAAACAGATTAAGATTGTACCGGAAATTATCTCCACCCTCTTCTACCTGAAGACTGTGCTTGTGAGCTACTGAAAAGGGAACTATTGGCTGGACAAGCCAGTCGGTATTATATCCCATTGCAACCAATCTTTTCTTCTGATAGTATTCATCCATATTTCTCTCCATATCACTTACTCTGTTAGCTCCGGGATACACTCCGGCAAGAAGCTCATAATTAAGTTTTTCGGATGCATTTAAAAGATCGTAACCTGATAAATCGGCTGATGAAGACTTATAATCTCCTTTATAGTTTATCTGAATTCGTCCTCTTGCAGGAGTTTTGGTCTCTACCACAATAATACCGTTTGCCGCTCTGGATCCATAGATGGCTGTTGCAGCAGCATCTTTAAGAATTGTGATTGACATTACTCTGCTGGGGTCCATGTCGAAAATCTTTTGAGCAGAAACTTCAAACCCATCCAGGATAAATGTAGGCATGTTAGGACTATATTGGAATTCACTCTTCAACCCGGGAAGTGATCCTGCCCCTCTGAGTTCTATTTCGGGTAAAGAGTTTGGATTTGAGCCCTGATCTACGTTCTCGATTATTCTGAATGAGGGATCTAGAACCTGAATTGTTTGCAAGAGATTTCCACTGTTTATTTTTGCAATATCAGAAGCAGAGATAGAGGTTGCCGAACCGGTGTAAGTTTTTCTGCTGGCTTCAAAATATCCGACAACAACAACATCACTTATGCTGGTGATTGCCTCGTCCATGGTAATTTTTAAAGAGGTTTGACCAGTAAATTTCACTTCGGCACTTTTCATTCCAATATGGCTGAAAACAATTATCGCTTCGATATTTTCCGGAATATCTAGTGTAAATTTGCCGTTTTGATCGGAAAATGTTCCTATTTTCGTCCCTTTTATAAGGATATTTACACCAACTAATGGCTGTCCTTCTATATTCTGTACTATTCCTTCCAGTTTTTTAGTTTGTGCTTTTTGGGGTTGAGGTGATTTGTTTTCACTTACAATAATATAATTATCCTTATAGACATACGTGTGGCTGTCACCTAGAAGGTCTGAAAGGACCCTGTCAAGTGTCTCTCCCTTTACATTGATTGAAACAGTTTTGTTGATATCAACGCAATTATTGGAAAAGAAGAAGGTTAATTTTGTCTGATTTTCAATCTCTTTAAAGATCTTGCCAAGCTGTTGTTGCTGTACATTTAACGTAATACGCTTCTGGACAAGCAGCTCCTCAGAAGAGAGAGGATAGGCCGACAATATAGAAAACATAAAGAGAATAAAAAGCGTGCAGGCTTTTTTAAACACAGCACTCTGCTCTTCGCTCCTGAAGAAAAATTTAGTCAGAATGATTTTCATTTGCTTCTGTTTTAGATTAGTTTTTTCATTAGTTTTCCATTATTAAAATTCCAAAATCATTTACCTGAAATTTAATATTATAGCTCGATTCGAATAGTTCAAAAATCTTTTTCAGGGGATCATTTCTGTTAATCATACCGGTAAAAGATATTGATTTTATGCTATTTGCTTTGAAATAAAAATCTACATCATACCATTCATAAAGTTGTGCAGTGATCTCTGAAAGAGGCTTGTTTTTGAAATAGAACTTACCCTCTGTCCAGGCAATAATTTCATATGAGTCAACCATATTTATTTTTATGGTATTGTCAATAATAGTAGCTTGTTCATTAGGGAGAATGTTTTTAATAACGTTTGTAGTTAGGTTTTTTACTTCGATAGATCCATTGCAAAGTGTAATCTGGTCACTTACAGTATCGGACATTATATTGAATTTTGTTCCTAAAACTTTTGTAATACTTCTTTCAGTTTTTACAAAAAATGGGAGTTTTTCAGAGCTTATAACATTAAACAGCGCTTCCCCTTCAAGTATAACTTCGCGCATATCATCATTGAATTTACAGGGATATGTTAGCTTGGAACCACTGTTTAAAAAAACCTGAGTTCCGTCAGGCAGGGTAAGAAAAAATTCTCCCCCTTTTGGAATGATTATTGTGTGAATTTGGGTATGAAGATCTTCGGCATAATGTAACTGTGCAGCTTCTTTAACAATATTTGTCTCTATACGATTCCCACCATAAGCAAGAGAATCTTTTTCAATATTTATTACACAAGAATCGCTAATTATTAGAGTTGCTTTATTTCTTTTTGGAATCTGTGTAATGGCTGAAATTATCTCTTGTTTCTTTTGAGATACAAATAGCGAGTCAATAATCGAATCATAGTATGTAATTACAATCAATAACGAGGCAATTCCTACTGCATAGTATAAAAATCTTTTATTGATTGTTTTCTCCCTAGTCTTTTGGTTTAATGAAATTTTCTCTTCTATTCTGCTTAGCAAAGAGTCATAATCGGGTTCTTTTTTGGAAAGGATACTGAAGAGTTTTTTAATAAAAGAGCTATTCATGTCCTTTTTAAGATCCTCAATGGGAGATTGTCCTTTAAGAATTTTAATAAGATTTTTGTATCTTGCTACCTGGTTATCCTCGTTATTTTGCATGAAATAAAGTTTTAGATAAAGCACATAAATAGAGAATAGGGTGAAATTTCACCCAAACTCAAAATAGCGTGCTATACTTATTATTAGTAAGAGATACCCTATATAAGATCTTTATATCGATAAAATGGCAAATAATGAGCGAGACACGGATAAGATATTGACCAGAAGATTAAAGACAGGGGATGTAGAAGCTTTTGAAATAATCTACTACAAATACTCCCGGGAATTATACCTTTTATCAATGGCATATCTCAATAACTGTGAAGTTGCCGAAGATATTCTTCAGGATGCTTTTCTATACCTGTGGGAAAAAAAAGATGCTCTTAAAGATGATTCCATAATAAGGGCATATCTTAGGAGAATTATCAAAAGTATGTCTCTTAATTACATTCGGCACAAGAAAATAATTCTTAAACATAGCAAAAATTTGTCAAAAGAACATAGTTATCCATTTATTAAAGAAGATGAGGTAAGCTCTAATACAGAGGAGAAAGAACTCCTCAAACAGATAAAGTTTATTAATGAAAAACTTGAAGATCTTCCCGCTTCTTGTAAAAAAATATTTATAATGAGTGTTATAGATGGAATGAGTTATAAAGAAGTATCTTATTCATTAGGATTATCTATTAATACTATAAAAACGCAAGTTAAAATTGCATACCGCAGGTTAAGGGGATATGTAACGCTGTACACCAAATTGTGAAATTTAATAACATCGCAAAGCGGCCACACCGATTTTGACTCTGGCAGAGCGCTAAAGTTTCCCACATAGTTAACATTCATATTAATAGGTATTTATATC
>CAYZPF010000043.1:5040-16855 GCA_964479995.1 uncultured Muribaculaceae bacterium
ACTTTTAGGAGTCTTTTGAATAAAAAATTATTTCCTGTTCAGTTAGGTTGTTTCCCGCACATAGCTGCCAACCCTAACTCTACCAAAGTTACACACATAAGCAGCCGGTAAAACTCCCACTCTGGCAGAGTTTTTTCACATCCTCTGATTATCAGTGTTTTAGCTTTTTAAAGTGTTTGAATTTTTTAAAATTTAAAGGATAAATATCAGATAATCAAACCGTCTCAAAAAACTCTGGCAGAGCGGCTAAAGTTCTCCACATATTTAACATTCATATTAATAGGTGTTTATATCACTTTTAGGAGTCTTTTGAATAAAAAATTATTTCCTGTTCAGTTAGGTTGTTTCCTGCACATAGCTGCCGGCTCAACCCTAACTCTGGCAGAGTTTTTTCACATCCTCTGATTATCAGCACTTTAGTTTTTTAAAGCGTTTGAATTTTTTTATTTTTTAGAGCTAATTATCAGGTAATCAAGTCGTTTTAAAAAACTATGGCAGAGCGGCAGTTTGCCGGCGACCTGCATGGGAAACTTTAAACCTTGATTATAACTGGTTTTGCTTTATTAATGAATGATTTAGCTATTAAGAATTACAAGACAATAAATTAAAACAGTGATTTTTTTTGGTAACTTAAAAATTTGCATTATTTTTGATTTCATAATAATATCATTTTAATATCACTTTTATGAAAAAAGAAGTTATCGTTAATGCAACAAACGGCTATTTGATGTTTGCAATTCTACTGCTGGCCCTTGCCTCAGCTATCTATTGTCTGTCACAGGCTTACGTTATCTTGGGAGTTACTTCTCTACTTATCTTTCTTTTTCTGATTCGGGGATTTTTTATTATTAATCCAAATAATGCAAAGGTACTTTTACTATTCGGAGCCTATACGGGAACCGTAAAAGTAAACGGATTTTATTGGGTGCTTCCCTTTTATGCCAAACACTTTATATCTATGAAAGCCCGCAACTTTGAGAGTGAGAGAATTAAAGTCAATGATAAACTCGGAAACCCAATTATGATTAGTTCCATTCTTGTTTGGAAGGTGGATGACACTTACAAAGCGCTCTATGAGGTTGATAATTTCGAAGAATTTGTTAAAGTTCAAACAGATTCGGCTGTAAGAAAACTTGCCGGCTCATTCCCTTATGATCAATTTGAAGACGAAAAAGCTACTATCACTTTAAGTTCAAATTTTGAAGATGTGAACAAAAGCCTGGAAGAGGAGGTTTCTGAACGTTTAAAGATTGCCGGAATTACTGTTATTGAGGCAAGAATTGGCTATCTGGCCTATGCACCGGAAATTGCACAGGCTATGTTAAAGAGGCAACAGGCAACTGCAATAATTGCTGCAAGAAGTAAGATGGTTGAAGGAGCAGTAGGAATGGTAGAGGGAGCCCTTAAACTCCTCTCAAATAAGAAAGTTGTTGAGCTTGATGAAGAGAAAAAGGCTGCAATGGTTAGTAATCTGCTTGTAGTTCTTTGCGGTGACAAAGAGACTGCACCGGTAATAAACGCTGGTACGCTAAATCAATAGATAATGGCAGAGAGAAAATCATTTGTTCTGCGTATAGATTCTGAAACAATGAAAGCCATTGAAAAGTGGGCTGCAGATGAATTCAGAAGCATTAACGGACAGTTAGAATGGATGATTAACAAGAGTCTGAAAGAGGCAGGCCGGTTAAAGAAAAGGAAAGAGAATGACTGACAGGTTTTAAAAGCCTTCCCGCTAAAAAGTATCGAAATCGTCTCCTCGGTATTTAGCTACACTATCTTTTAATCAGTTCTCTTAATTAAAAAAATGCAACATTCTGGAATTATGAGTATTGAAGCAAATAGCTCTCAAATCAAATTGGCTTTGAATACAGTTTTACCAAATTGATTATTACTTCGGTAGCTTTTGCCATGCTCTCCAATGGTACATATTCGTAACGTCCATGGAAATTGTGGCCTCCTGCAAATATATTAGGGCAGGGTAGCCCCATGAATGAGAGTCGTGCTCCATCTGTACCGCCGCGGATAGGTTTGATATTGGGCTTCACACCGGCCATCTCCATGGCAGTAATTGCTTTTTCAATTATATGGTAGTGAGGCTCGACCTGTTTTCTCATATTGTAATATTGATCTTTGAGCTCCAGGCGGAACGTCCCTTTACCATACTTTTTGTTCATATAGGCGACACTCTCTTCAATCAGACTTTTTTTGAATTCAAATTTTTCGGAGTTATGGTCGCGGATAATATATTGAATAGTGGCCTCCTCAACCGTTCCGTCAAAGCGGATGATGTGGAAGAACCCTTCATAGTGCTGAGTAAACTCCGGTCTCTGCTCAACAGGAAGTAAGGCGTTGAACTCGGTGCCGAGAATTATTGCGTTGATCATCTTGTCTTTGGCATAGCCCGGATGGATGTTCCTGCCCTGTATGAAGATCTTTGCGGCGGCTGCGTTAAAGTTTTCATACTCGAGTTCTCCAATCTCACCGCCATCAAGGGTATAGGCATATTGCGCTCCAAATTTGTCAACATCAAACTTATCCACTCCGCGCCCAATCTCTTCGTCGGGAGTGAATCCTATCTTTATCTCCCCGTGGAGGAACTGAGGGTTGTTCATAATAAATTCGGCAGCGGTCATAATCTCTGCAATACCCGCCTTATCGTCGGCAGCCAGCAGGGTATTACCATCTGTGGTTATTATGGTTTCACCCTTGTACTGAGCCAGCTCGGGGAACTCCTCAACACGCATGATCATCCCCTTTTCACTGTTGATTACAATATCTTCTCCATTGTAATTCTCAATTATCTGAGGGTTAATATTGACTCCCGGCGCATCAGGAGAACTGTCCACATGGGCAATAAAACCAATCACGGGAACCTTTCTATTTGCAGGCAGATTTGAAGGGATAGTAGCCATTACATAACCGTACTCATCTAAAGAGGCATCGGATATTCCCATCTCCTTAAGCTCCTGAACCAGCATTCGCGAGAGATCAAGCTGCTTCCCGGTACTGGGTTGTGAGGGTGATTCGGGGTCAGATGCAGTATCCACCGCAATATATCTTAAAAACTTTTCCAGAACTTTTTCTTTCATATCTCTTTACAAATTAAATATCTATAATATTAATAAACTTAAACCCATAACGGCCATTCCTCCAATCACTCCCAGAATAGCGGGATGGTGTTCTCCATACTTTTCTGCCGTTGGCAAGAGCTCGTCAAGCGAAATGTAAACCATAATACCTGCAACACCTGCCAGGATAATTCCCATAAAGGAATCGCTGATAAAATAAGAGAGCAGGAAATATCCGGCTACCGCTCCAACGGGTTCCGCCAGACCCGACAGGGTAGAGTGGAGAAATGCCTTTTTTTTACTATGTGTAGCACAATAGACGGGAATGGCGACAGCTATCCCTTCCGGGATATTATGTATTCCTATGGCAACAGCAATGCTTATACCCATATTAGGTTCATTCATTGCCGTTACAAAAGTGGCGATTCCCTCCGGAAAGTTGTGAATTGCAATAGCAAGTGCAGACATCAGGCCAAGGCGCTTCATCTTCTCTTTCGAGACTGCCGAGAGCGCCCCTTCATCAATAGAGAGCCCCCCGGGTTCGTGGGGATTCTCCGCAGATGGTATAATCTGGTCTATGATTGCTATAATTGCAATTCCTCCAAAAAAGGAGAGGAGAGTGACAAGATCTCCCTTCCCGTTGCCCATAGTTAGTGCCAGGGAGTCTCTTGCATCTCCGTACAATTCAACAAGCGAGATAAATATCATCACCCCTGCCGAAAAACCAAGAGATGCCGCCAGGAACTTTTTTGAAAAGCGTTTGGAGAAGAGTACGATGGCGCTTCCAATGGATGTTGAAAGCCCTGCCAGCATTGTCAAAGCAAACGCAAACCAAAAATTGGAATCCATACAGATCAATGTTGCTCAATCTTTGCACGGAGACTGTCCCATGCAAGATAGATGATTATCAAAGCATACATGAAGAGCGCCAGGTACTCTGCTGGTACAGATTCCATCCACTCTTTGTTTGTAAGGTTAACTCCGGCAAAACGGATTATTGCGCTAATTACTCCCATAAGCGCTCCACCGGCAATGAAACCGGAAGCAATAAGGGTACCACGCTCTTTTCTCGAGTTATTGAGCTCTTCATCTTTACTCCTTGTAGATACAAACCATGCAACAGCACCCCCTACCAAAAGAGGGAGGTTGAGTTCAAGCGGAATGAACATTCCAAGTGAGAATGCAAGAGCCGGAACACCAAAGAATGTCAAAGCTATTGAGATAACCGCTCCTATACCATATAGCAACCATGGAGCTCCGCCGCCCGACATAAGAGGTTCAATAACAGCCGCCATTGCGTTAGCTTGAGGAGCAACCAGAGCATGTTCACCAACAAATCCGTATGTTTTATTGAGAATAATCATAACGCCGCCAACGGTTGCAGCAGCTACAAGCGTACCTAAAAACTTCCAGGATTGCTGTTTAACGGGCGTTGAGCCCAACCAGTATCCAATTTTAAGGTCGGTTATAAAAGCTCCCGCTACAGAAAGTGCTGTACATACGACACCTCCTATAATAAGCGCAGCAGTCATACCTGCAGTGCCTTTAAGACCCGAAGCAACCATAATCACAGATGCAAGGATTAATGTCATAAGGGTCATGCCGCTCACAGGGTTTGTCCCTACAATAGCGATAGCGTTAGCAGCAACAGTTGTGAAGAGGAATGCTATAATTCCAACAACCAAAATTGCAATGATTGCGTGGAAAAGATTGTGAACCACTCCAAAGTAGAAGAAGATAAAGGTGGCTACAAGGGCTATGAGGATTCCAATAGCAATTATCTTCATGGGCAAATCTTTTTGAGTTCTTACAGTTGCTGCAGGCGCCTCTGCTCCCCCCTTGAACTCCTTGGCAGCCATTCCGAAAGCCTTCTTAATGATGCCAGATGACTTGATAATACCAATCACCCCCGCAGTTGCAATACCTCCAATACCTATGTGCCTGCCGTAATCACGGAAAATCTGCTCGGGAGACATCTGAGATATAGTTTGGGCAATACCCGACCCCATAAGATCAATAACCTCGCCTCCAAAGAGGACATTCATCAATGGAACCACTCCAAACCAGATAAACATCGAGCCGCAACAGATAATAAAGGCGTACTTCAAACCAACTATGAATCCTAAACCAAGTACCGCAGAGCCTACATTTATCTTAAAAAGAAGCTTTGCCTTATCTGCAATCTGGGCTCCATAAGGCAGCACTCTTGAAGAGAAGACCTCTGACCAGTATCCGAAAGTAGAGATAATAAAATCGTACAATCCTCCAATCAATCCGCTAACAAGCAACACTTTGGCGCTGCTTCCTCCACTTTCGCCGCTTACAAGCACCTGAGTGGTAGCCGTAGCTTCGGGGAAAGGGAACTTGCCGTGCATATCAGAGACAAAGTATTTACGGAACGGTATTAAAAAAAGAATTCCCAGAATACCTCCTAACAGTGAACTCATAAATACTTTGGCAAAGTCTATGGTAAGCTCGGGATACTTAGCCTGTAAAATATAGAGTGCAGGCATAGTAAATATTGCCCCGGCTACAATTGCTCCGGAACTGGCCCCGATAGATTGAATAATAACGTTCTCGCCCAATGCGTTCTTTCTCTTTAAGACTCCGGAAAGACCAACTGCAATAATTGCAATGGGTATAGCCGCTTCAAATACCTGACCCACTTTGAGACCAAGATATGCTGCAGCAGCCGAGAAGACTATAGTCATTAAAACTCCCATAAAAACTGACCATGGGGTAACCTCGGGATAACTCTTTGCAGGCGACATAATAGGCTGATACTCTTCACCCTCTTTCAATTCGCGATAAGCATTTTCAGGCAGCCCTACGGGCTTATTCTTAGTATTGTCCATAAAAAATTTTAGTTTTATGTTCAAAGGTAGTGATTTTATAAATAATTCTTTTACCTTTGTCGAATAATGAAACAATACAGCGCATATTTCTCATTCAATTCCAACCACAGACACGTCCGACGACGTGCCTAGGGAGGGCAGCTGTATAAAAACGGCTTAGGGTCGTATCACTACGCAGGTATAGTCTCCTGCAGCGTATTCAAACATATTGTTAAATTTTAACTGTTTTATACAAAAATGAGTATAAACATTTATGTGGCTGATTCAAGCCATGTTATCTATGCAGATACTATCTGTCGTCTTGTTTACATCTCTGCTCAGGAGCGGGGAACAGGTATTGCGGAGAGAAGTCCCGATTATATTGTCCGTAAGATGGTCTCTGGTAAGGCGGTGATTGCTCTTGACGGGAAGGAGTTTGCCGGATTTGCCTATATTGAAACCTGGAGTCACACAAAATTTGTGGCTAATTCAGGCTTAATAGTGGCTCACAAGTACAGAAACAGCGGACTTGCCGGGAGAATCAAGTCAAAAATCTTTAACCTCTCAAGAAAGCTTTATCCGGATGCAAAGATCTTTAGTATTACAACAGGGTTGGCAATAATGAAGATAAACACCAGGCTCGGCTTCAAACCCGTAACCTTTTCTGAACTCACTGACGAGAAAGAGTTTTGGAAGGGGTGTGAGGGGTGCAGAAACTTTGACGTGTTACAAAGGAATGACTATAAAATGTGTCTATGCACAGGACTTCTCTATGATCCGGCTGTTGAGAACAAGTCAAGGATAACTCCGGCCTTGAAATCTGTAGGTAAAACATTTATAATAAATCCGTTGGTGAAGATCAACTCAAAAATCTCACTTAAAAGATAGATATTATGAAGAAGAAAGTTGTTTTGGCATTTAGCGGAGGAGTTGATACCTCTTTTTGCGTGCCCTATTTGAAATACGAAAAAGAGTTAGAGGTACATACCGTAATGGTAAATACCGGGGGCTTCAGTGCAGAAGAGGAGGAGCAGATTAAGAGGAGGGCTCTGGAGCTTGGTGCGGCCTCGCATCTAAATGTGGATGCAGTGGATGAGTACTACAGGAGAGGGATTAAATACCTTCTTTTTGGTAACGTTCTAAAGAACTCAACATACCCTTTATCGGTAAGTTCCGAGAGGATTTTCCAGGCTCTTGCAGTACTTGGGCATGTGAGAAAATTAGGAGCCTCTTATGTCGCCCACGGAAGCACGGGGGCGGGGAATGACCAGATAAGGTTTGACCTGCTATTTGAAGTGATGGCTCCGGATATCGAAATTATCGCCCCCGTCAGAGAGCTTTCGTTAAGCAGAAAGGAGGAGATAGCTTATCTGCAAAGTAAAGGATTTGATTACACCTGGGAGAAGGCAAAATACTCTATAAATCAAGGTCTGTGGGGCACCAGCGTGGGGGGTGCCGAGACACTTACAAGTTCGGGGGTTTTGCCGGAAGAGGCCTATCCCTCTCAGGTATCTGACAGTGAGCCTTTGAGGATTACCATTACATTTGAAAAGGGAGAACCGGTAGCCCTCAACGGAGTAAAATCAACTCCTGTTGAGATAATTAAAGAGATTAATGCCTTGGGAGGCAGATATGGTATAGGAAGGGATATTCATGTTGGAGATACTATCATTGGAATAAAAGGGAGGGTCGGTTTTGAGGCTGCGGCGCCTCTTATCCTCATAAAAAGCCACCATCTGCTGGAGAAGCACACCCTAACCAAAGGACAACTTTACTGGAAAGAGCAACTGGCAACGTGGTACGGACAACTTATGCATGAGGCGCAGTATCTTGACCCTGTAATGAGGAACATTGAAGCCTTTTTGGAAGAGACGCAAAAGTATGTCTCCGGAGATGTAGAGGTGGAGCTTAGACCATACCATTTTTCACTTTTAGGTTGCAGCTCTCCTTACGATTTAATGAGTGCCCGCTTTGGTGAGTACGGTGAGACCAACACCTCATTTGGGGCTGAGGATATTATCGGTTTTACAAAAGTTATGGCCCATCCGCTAAAAATCTATTATTCGGTGCAGAGAGATGATTAAAGCAGTAATTGCAGGAGGAACGGGATATACGGCAGGGGAGCTGCTTAGAATCCTGATTAACCACCCTAAAGTAGAGGTTGTTGCAGTGTTGAGCAGCTCGCTTGCAGGGGAGTCGGTGAGTTCGGTCCACAGAGACCTTTACGGAGATACCGCGCTTAGATTTGTTTCAACACCTGATATAGATGCAGATGTACTCTTTCTTACCTTGGGACATGGCCTCTCTGTGGGATATCTGGAGAGGCTGAACCTTCCTGAAAAGTGTAAAATCATTGACTTAGGTAACGATTTCCGAATAAAGCCCTTCTATAAAGGGAGAGAGTTTGTTTACGGATTTAGCGAGGCTAACAGGGAGGAGATCAGGAAGGCTCAGTACGTTGCTAACCCCGGCTGTTTCGCCACAGCAATCCTTGTGTCCCTTACCCCTTTGAGAGCAGATGGTTTGCTAAGTAATGAGATTCATCTGCACGCTATTACAGGATCTACCGGTGCGGGAAAATCCCCTACAGAGAGCACCCATTTCAGCTACAGAGATTCCAACATCTCTGTCTATAAACCCTTTGCTCATCAACATCTGGGCGAGATAAAGAGATTTCTTGGAGAGCTCTCAAAGTGCTCCGAGGTACCTAAAATAAATTTTGTTCCCTTAAGAGGCGATTTTACCAGAGGAATTCTTACCAGCCTCTACACAAAAACGCCAACAACTCACTCATTGGCCGAAATTTACACTCTTTTTGAAAGCTATTATAAAAACTCTTCATTTGTGAAGATCTCCCATGTACCTCTCTCTATGAAAGAGGTTGTTAACACTAATAAGGCTCTGATACATATTGAAGAGCATAATGGATACCTGCACATAACCTCGGTGATAGACAATCTGTTAAAGGGGGCATCCGGCCAGGCTGTTCAAAACATGAACTTAATGTTTGGAGTTGAGGAGAGTTGCGGGTTGAAACTAAAAGCAAGCGCATTTTAAATAATTAAATTATGAAGAAATTTACCTGTGTAGATGATATTGGTACATTAGAGGCAGCTTTGGAGAAGGCAAGAGAGGTTAAACAAAACCCTTTTGGCGATTCACTGCTTGGTGTGGACAAAACTCTGTTAATGCTCTTTTTTAACTCCAGCCTTAGGACCAGGTTGAGCACACAAAAAGCGGCCATGAACCTGGGGATGAATGTAATAGTTCTGGATATAAATCAAGGCGCCTGGAGTCTTGAAACCGAACGAGGTGTAATTATGGATGGAGATAAACCGGAGCATATTCTTGAGGCGATTCCCGTAATGGGCTCTTATTGTGATATTATTGGAGTCAGAGCTTTCGCCGGACTTGTTAATAAGAGAGAGGATTATGAAGAGAGGATAATAAATCAATTTATTGATTATTCGGGTAAACCTGTATTTAGCATGGAGGCTGCAACAAGACACCCGCTGCAAAGCTTTGCCGATTTTATCACCATCGAGGAGCTCAAAAATGTGGAGCGACCAAAGGTGGTCTTGACCTGGGCTCCACACCCTAAGGCTCTGCCGCAAGCAGTAGCAAACTCCTTTGCAGAGTGGATGAATCGTACAGACTATGAATTTGTAATAACCCATCCCGAGGGATATGAATTATCACAAGAGTTCACGGGTAATGCTAAGATTGAGTATGATTATCTCAAGGCTTATGAGGGTGCAGATTTTATCTATGCCAAGAACTGGTCTCCATTTAATGATGATACTTATGGTAAAGTTATGAGCATTGACAGGAGTTGGATGGTTGATTCAAACAAGATGCGACTCACCCGGAATGCCAAATTTATGCACTGTTTGCCTGTAAGAAGAAACATGATTGTTGCAGATGAGGTGATTGAGAGCAATAATTCAATTGTGGTTCATCAGGCGGGAAATCGGGTAATCTCTGCTCAGGTAGTTATAAAAGAGATGTTGAAATCTCTTAAGATGTAATTTGTAAAATAAAAATTATGAAGCAATTAACTATTGTAAAGATTGGCGGGAACATCATAGACAGGCCGGAAGAGCTAAATGTGTTCCTTAAAGAGTTCGCCTCAATTGAAGGGCCAAGGGTATTAATTCATGGCGGCGGAGTTATGGCGACAGAACTTTCTCCACTTTTGGGTATAAAAGCCCAGATGCACCAGGGACGTAGAATTACAGATCTGGATACATTAAAATTAGTTACGATGCTCTATGCGGGATGGATAAATAAAAATATTGTGGCGGGGCTGCAGGGGATAGGTTGTAATGCAATAGGCCTTTCAGGCGCAGACGCCGATTCTGTTCCCGCAGTTAAAAGATCTCCTGTTCCTGTAGATTTTGGTTATGTGGGAGATGTGGATCCTATGCAAATCAATACAGGCTTTCTTCTGAGTATGCTGGGTAAAGGCATTACTCCTGTTTTTTGCCCGATAACCCATGACAGATCGGGCTCACTCTTAAATACGAATGCCGACACTATGGCCTCTTCTGTTGCAATAGCACTCTCAACCGATTATTATACAAAATTAATTTACTGTTTTGAAAAACAGGGAGTTTTATCAAATCCACAAGATGATGATTCAGTTATTCCTCTTATAACAAGAGGCTCTTACGAAAAATTGAAGATAAACGGGACAGTAAGAGAGGGAATGATACCAAAGATGGACAATGCTTTTTATGCCATAGATAATGGTGTCTGTGAAGTTTATATCAAACATGCCTCAAATCTGAACAATGACAAAGGTACAGTCCTCAAATAATGAATTGACATACAGAGTAGATGGGGCGGTCAATCTCTTGCGGAAAATGGTCTCGGTACCCTCTCTTTCCGGAGAAGAACATGAGTGTGTTGCTCTTTTGGAAGAGTACCTTACATCGCAGGGGGTTAAAACAGAGAGAGCGAAAAATAACATAATCTGCAAGATTGGCTCTGGAAACGGAGAGAGACCGGTTCTACTGCTAAACTCACATATTGATACTGTAAAGCCTTCTTCTTCATACACCTTTGACCCTTTTAATGCGCCCATCTCTTCCACCACTGTTTACGGGTTGGGAAGCAATGATGCAGGAGCCTCGGTAGTATCTCTTATATCTGCATTTATTTGGTTGAAAGAGAGGTATTGTATAGCTTCAGTTATAGGCGATGGAGCTTGCGGTAATAATGAGTTGCCTTTTGACATTACGCTGATACTCTCGGCAGAGGAGGAAAATTCCGGGGAAAATGGGATGTCGTTGGCGTTGAAGAAGGCGGGCAGAGTCGATGCAGCAATAGTAGGGGAGCCTACGCAGATGAAATGTGCCATTGCAGAGAGAGGACTGCTTGTACTGGATTGTATTGCTCATGGTATTACCGGTCATGCGGCCAGAGATGAGGGGACCAATGCCATTTATATTGCCCACGATGACATATCTGTTTTGCGCTCTTTCAGGTTTGAGGAGGTCTCTCCGCTTATGGGCGAGATTAAAATAACGGTGACACAAATAGAAGCGGGAATACAGCATAATGTAATTCCGGACTTCTGCCGGTTTGTTGTAGATATCCGCCCTACGGACGTTATTTCTAACAAGGCAATTGTAGATAAGTTAAGGAGCGTTCTCAGAAGTGAAATCAAACCCAGGTCTTTATTAAACAGCTCTTCGGCAACCCCGCAGGAGCATCCCCTTTACAGGAATGCAATTGCTTGCAGATTTGAGACGTTTGTCTCCCCTACAACATCAGATTGGATGAGGCTACCGGTACCTGCAATTAAAATGGGGCCCGGGGATTCTGCCCGTTCACACAATGCAGAAGAGTATGAGTTGATAGAGGAGATTAAGAGAGGGATTGAAGGATACATAAGATATATTGAAAACT